>JAHJAR010000144.1 GCA_018814045.1 Planctomycetota bacterium
ACCCAGCCCCGATACCACGACGCTTCCTGCGACGAGTACTCGCGCTTGTAGTTCATCGGAATGCCGGCATCCAGCCAGCCCTGCTCCATCCAATACCGCCAATTCTGGTGCGAGGCGTAGGCGTCGGAACTCGTGAAGCTGCCCGGCGCATCGCCAAAAGTGATCAGATCGGCAGTGAACCGAAGCGGCTGCCGCGGATTGCTCGTGATCCACGGAATCTCCGCGCGGCAGCGGCGGACCAGCTCGTTGATCGTGCGGCGCCGGAAGTTGTTCCACGAGGTTTCGCCAGAGTGTGGCGGCGTGCCAACGTATCCTGTTAGCTCCTGAAAGCGAGCGAGTGTCGACTTCGTGTAGGATGTATCGGCCGGATAGCCGGCGTTTACCTGCGTGTAGCGAATGTAGTCGAAACTGACTCCATCGATCGCGTAGTCGGTCACCAACTCCTGCACAATGCTGACCAGGTATTCCTGCACTTCGGGCGAGCCGGGGTCCAGGACGTACTTCCCGCCGATCGTGGCCGGTCCGCCGCCCATGTTGGCCAGCGGCACCATCAGCCACGCGGGGTTCGCCGCCAGCAGGCTGTTGCCACTCGGCGGCCAGCTCGTGCAGACCCGATAGGGGACAATCCAGGCGTGGACTTCGAGCCCCACCGCGTGAGCGCGCGATACAAGGTACGCCAGCGGGTCGATTCCGCCGGAGATGTCCGTGGCTTTGGGGACGATGCTCGAGTTCCAGTAGGCCCCGTGAGCGCTGGTTCCGGCATCGTGGTAGGCCAGGACCTCGGCGATGACGGCGTTGTAGTTGCCGGTCAGCGCATAGGAGATCATCGTGTCGATCTCCGAGGTGCTCTTGAAGCCGGCGTGAAAGGCGTCGGCCCAGAAAGCGCGGAACGCGGGGTCATCCGCCAGCGCCGCCGACCCACTCCAGAGCAGCGAAAGCACCATGAGCACTGCCAGACGCGAGAGGGGCAACCGTGAGCGCATGTTCGTCCTCAAGAGAGAATTACCTTTCTGCTCGTCTACCGCGACACGCCGGCCATCCCGTGACGGGCGCGCAGCCTGACGAGCCCCCTCTTCATCCTCATCATAGCAGAGCCAGGGCCAGGCGGGGAGTCAAAAGTGCCGCGGCGCATTTGCAGCAAACCGGCGAGGCCCGGTGGCATCATAAACCCGGGCCGAGCAGCAGCGGAGCGAACTCCGCAAAGTCGGCCAGATCGACGTCTTCGTCTAGATCAAGGTCGAAGATCGCGCAGGCGCCGACCGGCGGCGGGCACGCGGAACCGGTGAAACAGGTCTGAAAACGGGCGAAGTCGGCCAGATCGTGGTCGCCGTCATGGTCGTAGTCCCCGCTGGCGTGGGTGAAGACGTAGACCGTTCCGCTGTCGCCGTTGTTGAAGGGTGTCCCGAAGAGAATCTCGTCGAGGCTATCGCCGTTGACGTCCGAGGCCGCCAATGAGAACCCGACACGATCCTGCGACGCGCCTACGATGCGCAGATCGGTATCGACGTTGGCAGTGAACGTCTCGCCGACCGCGAAGGCCCGGCCCAGCAGCACTTCCACCACGCCGTTCGTCGCCGGCCCGCCGAAACGCTCTGCCGCGGCGATGTCGTCGAATCCGTCCGCGTTGAAATCGCCCGCGCTGACCTCGTCGCCGAGATTCTCCTCAAACTCGCCGATCAGCAGGAAGTCGGGCGTGGCCGTGGCATAGTCAATCGTATGCGTGCCGGTCTGATAGGTGGTGGAGCCGCGCAAGCCATACACAAACCCATCGCCACGCTGCTCGTTGTGCGCGCCGGCGTCCGCCCCGGGAGCAGCGCTGGCCAGATCCATGATGTCGTCGCCGTTGAAGTCACCCACGGCGGCGGCGGACCCCAGGTTGTCGTCCTCGCGCGCTCCCAGCAGGGTGATATCAGCGGGACCGGATGCCAGACTGATCGAACTGGGCCAGGCGGCGCGTCCGCGAAAGATGTGCACCGCACCCTCGGAGGTGAACAGGCTCTGGCTGGCGTACTCATTGGGGAGAATCAGCTCTTCAATCCCGTCTCCGGTCAGGTCGCCGGTCAGGACGAACGTGCCCAGTTCGTCATAGCTGGATTTCCCGTCGATACGTACGTCGTAGCCGCCGGGCGAGGACAGATTAAGTGTGAACCCACTCGGGAACGGCCCGCCGAAAATCGCGTACACGCGGCCGGATTGGCTGCCGCCTCCGCTGGCCAGATGTACGCCCAGGATGATGTCGCCGTACGCGTCGTCGTCGATCCTCCCGATCGCGGCACCATGGGCATCCAGCCCGCCGATGAGGTTGCTGCCGCCCATGTCTCCCCCGGCAACGGGACCAATGATGCGCAAGTCCCAGTTGTCCGTGTTGCTCAGGTCGCGCGTGGCCGCGTCAAAGAAAGACGCGCTGCCGAAAATGAGATAGGCGATGCCGCGGTCCTGGACGCCGGAGTAGTCGGCGGTCGAGGCACAGATCAGCAGATCGTCGATCTGATCACCAGTCACGTCGCCAGTGGCGATCGAGGCTCCCAGGTTGTCGTCGATCTCAGCGCCGAGAATCACCTGGTCGGCCCCGCCGAGCGAGAGGTCGACGACGCCCAACCCGTGGGTTCCCGGTCCGCCACGAATCACGTATACGCGGCTGAGTACGCCGCCCCAGGATTCGGAGGCGCTGACGATGATCTCGTCGTATCCATCGCCGTCCAGGTCGCCCGAAACCAGCGGCCGGCCCCAATCCTGACGAGCCAACGGCCCCAGGTACACTGTGCCGGCCTCATCGGCCAGGCGTTCAGTTGGACCCGCGAGTGCGACGCCGGCCACCAGAACCGCGATGAAGGCACAGCGCGATGGCAGCATTGGACATCCTCCGCGCGGACAGCCGGGCATCGAGCGCCGCGCGCCGCCGTCCGCGGTGAGAGCAGACAACCTTGATTCCAGGCGGCGGGCCGCTACGGTCCCCCGGCACCCGTGAAGTACTGCTGGAACAGGCTGAAGTCAGCCAGGTCAACGTCGTAATCTTCGTCGCCGTCCATATCGAGGCAGAAGTGCCCGCCTGGATACGGATCGTCCGGCCCGCTGTAGCACCAGACAAAGACGTTGAAGTCAGTCATGTCGACGTCGTTATCTCGGTCATAGTCAAAGGGCAACGGCCCACTGGCGCTTTCCAGGAAGTCTATGACGCGCTGCATGACAGCGGCGCGAACCGTCGGGGACGAGATCGTCTCAAACGGGAAGCCGAACACGACGACGTTGTAGATCTCGCCCGTGTACTGCACACCGGCGACCGTGCCGCTGCCGCCGACGTAGTGCAAACAGGCCTGCGCGTCGGTGCCGGCGGTGAGCACATCCGGGCTGTACACCTCGTACGGCGCGCCATTGGCCGGGTCAAAATCGAACGAGCCGACACCATCGAGAATGCTGCCGGCCACGGCGGTAACATCGAACGTGCCCGCGTCATCGGCAGCGTAGCCGGTGCGCAGTGTGTTCTGCATGAAGCTGGCGCCGTTTCCCTGGCCGATCAGGTCGTAGCCGATCTCCGCGCCGCTAACGAACAGCGCGCCTCCATCGACCAGGAAGGCCTCGACCTTGCTCTGTTCGTTGGCGGAGAAGGTCGCGTCTTCGGTGCTTTCGGTGCCGAGAATCCAGACCACGATGTCATAGTGGCCCAACTGCACGTAAGAGTTGATCACCGCATCGTTCGAACACGAAGCAAAGCCAATGTCGTTGGCCGCCAGAGCCTCGGCGTGCTGCACAATGTAGTCAAACGAATTGCTCCGTCGCCACATCTGCCGCTCGATCCAATCGCCGGCGTAGGCCGGCGGCTGGGTGAACGTCTGGATCGGGTTGATCTGCCGCCGCAGACGATCGAAGCCGTTGACGATCAGCAGGTTGGCGGTACCGGTGGTCGGCCGGCGGACGGCCAGCACTTCCGTGGGCATGGACTCGCCGCCGGCGTTTGTGGCCGCCACGCGGAAGTAACGCGTCTCACCTACCGGCACACCAGCGACGGTCGTGGTGAGCACGTTACCCAGGATGATCGGGTTACCGAAGCCGTAGCCGTTGGACGACTGGTAGACGACGTACCCGGTGGCGGCGTCGCCGCGGGCCCCGTCCACCAGCGGTGCCTGCCAGGAAAGGCGCACGTCGCCGTTGCCCGGGTCCTCCGCACGGAAGTAGCGCGGCGTGTCAGGCGCAAACGCGAGCGGGACCTGGCTGCCGGGCAGAGTGTTGAGGAACTTGATGATCCCGTGCACACACGCGCGGGCCATGGCCGAGCGCACCCGGTCATCGCGCAACAGTTCGGCATCGAGTTGATTGTCGTGAAAAGCCAACTCGATGATGGTGGCGTCGAATTCGTCGCTGTTGGCCCCCGTGCAAATGGCGCCATATGACGAGGTGTACGTGGCACTGGAGCGATCGTACCACTCGTGCTCGAACTCGTCGTCGATGATGAGCATGTCCGCGTCGAACTCGTCTGACAGCATGTTGGCGAACTGCACCTGGTACGTCGTCGCTCCCAGGTCAGTGATCAGACAAATCTGCCCGCGGGCGCCGCCGCCGGACGCGTTGGTGTGAAACTCGAGGTGCACGCGTTTCCAGCGGTCGGTCAGGATGCCGCCGCCGGGGACCTGGTTCATCTCGCGGGCCCATTTGCCGCCGGTGCGTACGTTATCGCCGGCGTCATCGCCGCCGCCGTCCCAGATATCAGAATCGAAACCGGAGGCATTGTTGCCCAGTTCGCTGTGCGCAAAGTAGCGTTGGCATTCTTCGTCGCGCGGGTAGCCGCTGATGGAGTCGGGGCCGGACCGCCAGATGTCACCGACACCGCCACCCCAGCGCACGGCGTCGGCAATGATGGCCCCGGCTAGGGAGGACTCGTTGGTAATCTCGACGTAGTTGTCGCCACCGGCCTCGAGGTAGTAGTTGCCCAGCCAAATCCAGCCGCTGCCCGTCTCACGGTGGTCGATCGTGATCTCCGCAATGCCGCCACTGTGGCTGACGCGGTAGGTCTGCAAGCTGCGGTTGGAGCCGGCGACGCTGAAGCAGTACACGGGATAGAAGTCGGTGACGGTGATGTTGGGCGTGTAGCGCGCCGTGGCCGTCTCCACCGTTTCCGACGAGATCCACTTGTACACGATGCCGGAGATGGTCGCGCCGTTCTCGTAGTACTTGCTGCTGCTGCCGTTGCTCCACGTGCCCGTATAGGTGACTCCCGGATCGTCGTTGTCGAGCACGATCTCGATCGTCTGCCAGCCGACCGGACGGAACGGGACGACCGTGGCCCCGGCGTTGAAGGCGTAGTTCACGAAGAAGTTCAGCATATCGATGTTGCCGTAGTCTTCGCACATGTCCAGCAGCACGGGCCGCTGGAGGAACCAGCTCGACGTGCCGGCGGTCCAGCCGTGGCCGGCGGAGGCGTATACGGTCACGCCACTCAACGCGCCGACCGGTTGCCGGTTGGCCTGGCTGGGCGGCCCGGTCAGCCGATGGGTGTCGTCGGCCCCGGGGGCATCCCACTGCGCCGGTCGCTCCTGCGGCTCGAGCACGTCCGGTACCGGGGCGCTGCGCGGCAGCAGGAACTGCTCGAGCGTACCGTAGGGCTGGTCCTGCCCGGCGCGGACGCGGATGCGCGTTCCGCCAAACGTCCCGTCGCACATGTAGGGACCGCTCAACGCATTCGACAGCGTCTCCGGATCACCCGGCCACATATGCCAATCGCCGTTGGCGACCGGGATGGTCAGGTGGACTTCCAGTACGTTCTCGTCCCACACGACGTCGTCCACGAGCGTGCCTGGTGGAAGCAGCCATTGCCCGGCACGCGTCTGCACTTCGGTTGCCCGAGCAACGATGGCGACGATAGCATGAATTGCATCCGGCGAACCGACGGGCAACTGCGCGTTTTCGACCGCGCCGGACAACGCCTGCTGCGCCCACGGATCACCTTCGTCCCCCAAGGTCGCATTCGCACACGCAAGCCCCAGTGCGCACGCGACAATGGCCGCCAGTCTGAACTTCATAGTTCTATGCATGGTTGCTCCAGGCCCTCCGTGAAGCCGTGTGGATGAATCCCAGCATGCACCGTTCACACCACCTTAGCCTCGGCGGTGGGCTTGGTGCGCGCGCACTTACTACCACAAACCTCAGTGTACTGCGCCCGTGGGGCCGCTTTCAAGCCAGGATTGCCGACGCGGCCGCTCTGCAACCGAACACGCGGCGCTCAGTCCGGTGCCGGCCAGCATTCGAGCCCAGGCCTAAGACGCCTCGACCAGGGCCTTCAACCGCGGCAGCAGGATCTCGCGTCGCACCGCGCGTGTGTTCCGCTGTCGCTCGTTTTGAGACGTCAACTCCTCGTCCGCCGAGTCGAATAGCGAGGAATACGCGAAAACGCAGAAGTTACCGGTCTTTTCGCGGGCGATGTCCACCTGCTCGCCCACCATGGCCACCGCTTCGCGGAGCGGAGTGTCCGGATGGCGACCAAACCAAAGCCCGGGCACAATCGGCACCGGCGAGCCATCGGCCACCCAGGGATCGATGCGCTGCCCGAATTCGGTTGGGCTGTCTGTGTAATTCATCAGAATCACGATATCGATGACGCCGTCCGCGATCCACTGCCGGCCGTCCTGAAAGTGATGCAGGGCCCGCTCGCGCACGGAGCCGATCGCCGCCGACAGTGCGGCTGATGGGCGCGTGCGGCGCAGCATGCCGTGGATGTCGGCCACAAGTTGCGTGACCTGATCGGTCCGCCACCGGTTCCAGGCCTCCGGATCGTCATCCGGGGCCAGACCGGTGTCCGCCTTGTAGAGTGCGAGCGTTTGCTCATCGCGCGGGTAGTCCAGGCCAGAACCGCGGGGCGTAGCAGGCGGCTCGTTGGGGAAGCGAATGTAGTCCAGGTGCAGGCCGTCCACGTCGTAGCGCGACACGAGATCGCGGAACACGTCGACGAGATAGGTGCGCACCTCGGGCAAGCAGGGATTGAGGCTCACGTAGAAGCTCGACAGCGCCTGCCGGTCGCCGTTCTGATCGTACCAGAACCACTCCGGCCGTTTGTTGTAGAGCTGCTCGGGGTTATCGGGCGGCTGTTTGCCGCGCCAAGCGGGCATGACGTTGACATAGGCGTGCAGCTCGACGCCGCGGGCGTGCGCTTCGTCACAAGCCAGCGCCAGCGGATCGAAACCGGGATCGCTACCGCCGAGTTCATCCGCCCAGGGCTCGAAACTGGAATCATAAAACGCGGTACCGTTGCCACGGACCTGGAACAGGAGCGCGTTGAAGCCGGCGTCGGCACAGTTCTGGACGATGCGCTTCACGTCCTCGGCCGTGGTGTAGTCGAAGCGGGTCACCCAGATGGCCCGCATCGGCTCGGTCACGCGCGGGCCAAGGGCACAACCGGACGCCAGCGTGACGGATACGAGCAGCGCGAGCGCCAACGCCGACCTGATCCATTCCTGCATTCTCATCGTTCTTCCTCTCGTTGTGTCGAGCGAAACCCGGGTGCTAGGCGGCGCGACGCCGCGCCAGTAGGTATCCCCAGACGAAGGCGATCGAACTGCCGACCGGTGCGTACCAGGGCCACGCCACCGTGAGCACCTTTGGAACCCCGTCAGCGTCGGGCGCGCCTTTCCAGTAACCGAAGTAGTTCAGCCACAGCAGCAGCGCCAGGCCAGCCATCAGAATCAGCGTTTGCGGAAGATCGCGAATGACCAGCGCGATCAGCCGGCGGCGCTGCTCGCTCCAGTCGGTCACGGCGGCCGCGGTTTGTGCCTCGGTCATGCGCTGCCAGGTCCAGACCAGCAGGAGAATGACCGCGAAAGCCCAACAGACGCCGTGCGTCCACGGGTGATGCCACACCATCGCGAAGACGCAGACGGCCGACAGTGGGCCGGAGAACATGAACCCGCGCCCGTCGATTCCCAGCGGCAGGAACGACAGGGCGAAACCGGCCAGCAGGGCGCCGCCGGTATAGCCGACCATCGCGAGCCCCAGATCGAGGATGGACTTGTAATGCTCGCGCACGTCGGCGGCCAGATAGGCCATCAGGCACAGCACCACGCCCCAGAACAGGACCAGCAATCGTCCCACCAGCACCGAACGCCGGTCCTCGTCTGAAGCCTCGGTCTTCTCCGCCAACTCCTCGATGTTCCCGGAAACGGTGACCGTGATGCCCCGGCTGCGCAGATACCTCTCGCGCAGGGGGTTGTAGAAGGCGGACATCACCACCTGGCTGAGCGCCGTCAGAATACCCATCAGGCTCGAGATCGCGGCCGCAAAAATGGCGGCGATGATCAGCCCCTTCAATCCGGTCGGGATTCGTTCGAGGATGAAGATCGGGAAGATGCGGTCGGGCGTCTTCGTGTACATCTCGAGCGCCTCGCCGCGCAGATTCGGGAAATCGGGATGCGCCGAAGCCGCGATGAACTCGGCGGGAGCATCTGGCGCTGGCGTCTGCCGGTAATAGACGTACAGGCCGATTCCAACGAGCATGACCGATAACGTCACAATCTGTCCCGCGGCGCTGCTGATGATCGCCCAGCGCGCGTCACGCGGGTTGCGGCAGCAGAACATCCGCTGTGCGAGCAATTGGTCGGTGCCGTAAGCGCCCAGCCCCCCCCACGTGCTGGCGATCGCTGCGGTCCACATCGTGTATTGTCGTAACGGACTGACACTGAAGTCGAAGAAGGTGAACTTACCCCAGGGGCCGCAGGCTTTGGCCTCCCAGCCGACCCGGAACATCTCGGCCCAGCCGCCATTGAGGTGATAGGCAACCGTCCCCAGCGCCACGATCGCCCCGAGCAAAAAGACCAGGAATAGAATCACGTCGGTCCAGATGACCGTCGTGATTCCGCCAATCAGGGTCCAACCGACGGACACCACGCCAATCATGATCAGCGCCCAGGCCAACTCGTTCAGCCCGATGTTGCCGGACAGCCAGGCCAACTGATCGCGAAGTACGACGTTGACGACTTCGGCGGTGAGATAGACGCGCGCTGACTGGCCCAGGATCCCCCCCAGTGAGAACAGCACCGTGGTCATCGCGCGCACGTGACCGCCGAGCCGATTGCCCATGTAGTCGTAGGGACTGTAAATCTCACGCTGGTAGTACGCCGGGACCAGCACATAGCCAACGATGATCCGCGCGAGCAGGGAGCCGATCACGCCCAGTTGCAGATACTTGAGGTTACCCTCGACCCCCATGTTGAAGACCACGAAGGGAACGCTCACGAAGGTGAGCGCGCTGATCTCGGTCGCGATGATCGAGCCGGCGACCGCGTACCACGGCAGCTTGCGCCCGCCGAGGAAGAAGTCGCGCAGGGAGGTCTGCCGTCCGGCGAGCTTGGCGCCCAGGACCGTGGTGAAGGCGAGATAGCCCACCACCACGAGCCAATCGATCCATCCGAACCTCGAACTCAGCGAAGCGGCGATGAGGTCGCTCATTTGCAGTCAGCCTCGAGTATTCGGGCAACATGCCCGCCGTGCTCAGCCAGCAGCCGCTCTGCGTCCGGGCGCTGCACACCCTTGGCGTGCATGACCAGTGCGGTCTTTATGTGCCCGGCGGCGCGTCCCAGCAACTCGCCGGCCGCCGCCCGTTCCAGGCCCGTGACAACCTGGATCATCCGCTCACCACGGTCGATGAGCTTCCGGTTCTTGCTCGTGTCGACGTCCACCATCAGGTTTTCATAGACCTTGCCGATCCGCACCATGGCGATGGTGGTGATCATGTTGAGGACCATCTTGGTCGCGGTGCCCGCTTTGAGGCGTGTGCTGCCGGTGATCACCTCTGGTCCGACCAGGACCCTGATGGACACATCCGCCTCGTCGGCCACATGCTCGTCCAGGACGCAGCCGAAGAAGATGGTCTTGGCGCCTCTTCCCCTAGCCCGTTCAATAGCGCCGTGTACGTAGGGTGTCGTTCCCCCCGTGCTGATGCCCATGACCACGTCGTGCGCGCCGACTTCCAGCTCGTCCATCTTCGCCGCGCCGTCCTCGGGGTAGTCTTCGGCACCTTCGATCGCGCGCCGCAACGCCTCCCAGCCGCCGGCGATGACACCCTGGACCATGCGCGGATCAGACAGGAACGTCGGTGGGCACTCCGATGCATCCAGCACGCCCAGGCGCCCGCTCGTACCAGCCCCGACGTAGATCAGACGCCCCCCCGCCTCAAAGGCCGCGACCACCAGCTCGATCGCCGCACAGATCTCCCGCTTGGCCGCCGCCACCGCGCCCGCGACGCCGGCGTCTTCGGCATTGAGCAGTTCAACCGCTTCGGCGATGGACATGCGGTCAATCTGCGCTGAGCGCGGGTTGCGCAGCTCGGTCAGGAGGTGTCCACGATCCTGCATCTCTAGAATCCGGAGACCGGCAGGGTAGCGCCGCGCGGGCCGCGCGGCAGTCGCGGTAGTGTCGCAGAATCGCCGCAGACTTTCAACGACTTGAGCGATATGACGCGCGGACTTATAAGGAAACCCTGCTTGCCACGCGCACGATAGCAACTTTGTGAGGAGCAGCGCGATGCGCAACGTTATCTGGCTGACCGTGGCGACGGGCTTGTCCGGAATGCTGGGCGGTTGCCAGTCGCCGCCTGGCCGCGGGCCAGCCCCCGCAGTCGACCCGCAATTGTCGATCAACACGCTGATCGCGGCGCCGGAGGACTTCGCCCGGCAACGGATCGGCTCGGATGACTATCCCATCCCGCCTTACGCAGAGTTCCTGGCGGGTGTCAAGATCTGCCTCGACCCGGGCCATGGCGGCGACGCCCACAAACGCGGTTACAAGCGCGGCCCGACCGGCGTACGCGAGGCCGAGATGAACCTGCGCGTGGCCCAGTATCTGCGTGACCTGCTGGCCGTCGCCGGCGCGGATGTGCGACTGACGCGTGAGGTGGACGTCGACTTCTCGCTCGCCGAGCGCGCCACGCTCGCCAACGAGTGGGGCGCCGACCTGTTCGTGTCGTTGCACCACAACGCGATCAACAACAAGCCGCAGGTCAACCGCACGAGCGTCTGGTATCACAACGATGTCGACTACCGCCCGGCCAACCTCGACCTGGCCCGCTATCTCTACGGCGGGTTGTGCGACTACCTCGCCCTGCCACAGATCACCGGCGTGCCGCTCAAGAGCGATCAGTTGATGTACGACAGCGGCTTCGGGATTCTGCGGCACGTCCGAGTCACCGCTGCCCTGTGCGAGAGCTCGTTCTTCACCAACCCGCAGGAAGAGCAGCGGCTGCGCGACCCGGCGTACAACCTACAGGAAGCCTATGGGCTGTTCATCGGGTTGGCAAAGTACGCCGCCGCCGGACTGCCTAGGGCCCACCTGATCGAGCCGGCGGACGGAGTCGTTTTCTCGTCACACATCCCCACTTCCGAAGAGGCGGGGCATCCCACGCTGGTGTTCGAGCTCGACGACGGCCTGCGCTCGCGCAAATCCTGGGGTTGCGAGCGGCAGATGGTCCTCAGCGACTCCATCGCCGTCCGCATAGCTGGCGTGGAACTGCCGTTTGAATTCAGCGACGACGGCGAGTGCTGCCGTTTGACGATCGCATTGCCCGATAGCCTGCAACCCGGCGAACACTCGGTCGAAGTCCAGTTTCAGAACATGTTCAAGAACTCGGTGCTGAATCCGCACTTCGTGATCGAGCTGCGTTAGTGCAGTTGGTCATAAGTGAAGCATCATCTCTGCACCGAGCCGCGCCCGTCAGGAAGCGGTTGTTGCGCACGGGGGGCACCGCTCCCTAACGGTCGCGGCTCGGATACGATGCAAACAGCGTGAGAAACCCCCTTAGCGCGGCCCCAATCCTAGGTCCCGCGCCAGGCATGCACCGCCGCCACCGCGGCACCCAATGCAGGCGCCGCGCGGAGCTGCGAGGCCTGCACGAAGCCCGGCTTCAGCGTGGCCGAGCCCGGCGTGCTGTCGCCACGCTCCAGATACTCGTCCGCCAACTGCGTGTCACCGCACTTGTCGAGCAGCGCGGCGAGTTGAGTATCCAGCTTGGCGCGGAAGACCGCGCGAAACGCCGGGTCGGCGTAGATCTGGCCCACGCGCTGACCGATGACAACGCGCTCGAGCAATGTTCCGCGGTAGGCGTGGTCGGAGTTCAGTGCTCCGTACGCCGCCCCGCGATGGGGTGCGTCCGCCCGTCCGTTCTTGATCGTCCAGATGCGTTCGAAGATCAACTCCGCTAGCACCAGCGCGGCGGTGTTTAGCCACGCGACGGCGACCGGTTCGCCGGCAGCGGCGGCGGTTTCCGGATAAACCGAGCCCGCAGCGCAAGCGAGGGATTCACTGCCGGCCGAGCGCGGGGCCCGCGCTCGCGCTTCGAGTTCGGATGCCGTCGGCGCTTCGGCGTTTCGGCGCTCCAGCGCTGGCCGCAGGCGCACGTAAACCTCGTTCAACGACTTCGCCGAGACCAGCTTCTCGAACGTCGGCCCCAGGGCGCTGGGCATCTGCCAGCTCTTCTGAATCCACGCTCTCGCCGCGTCGAAGGGCACCAGTCTGCCGCGCAGCTTCAGCGCGTCGGCAACGCCCGTCCCGCAACCAACGTAGTAGGCGTGCTCAACATCCCGGAACGAACCGTCCGCCGCATACTGTTCCCCCAAGCCGCAATAGTCCGCGTCACTGCCCAGGACGGCGATCGGCGCGGCCAACTCGACCGCGGCCGTGGCCAAGGCCTGTTCCAGCATAGCGAGGTAGCGCGGGATGCGCGGGCCGTTGTTGATCACGTTGATGCCGCGGCCATCGAGCGTCTTCAGGCCCGGCATGCCGATCCCGACCAGCACGCGCCGGCACCCGCAGGACCGGGCGACGCTCGTGACGGCCTCGGCCGCCGCGGCAACCCAGCGCTGCCCTTCCTGTTCTTCGCGGGGCGTCAGCTCGATCGGTGCGGAATCGCGTTGTTCGATCTGTTCGGAGACCGGCAAGGGCTCGAAAGCCGCGTCGCGCGGGTAGACGCGTGCGGCCGACTCGGGCCGTAGCGTGAACGAAGCAGCGCGGTCGAGGTCGGCGCAGGCGACGGCGTGGGCTTTGACCTCCGTGGCCCCCCCGTCAACACCGATAAGGAGAGTCTCTTTCGAACTCATGCGGGCCCTGCTTCCCAGTTACGGCCAGCGCGGCGGCGCGAACTCACTAGGACCTGGCCCAAAGCACTTTCCGAGCCGCGACCGTAAGGGAGCGGTTGCCGAAAAACCGCCTGCTTGCGCGCGCGGCTCGGTTCGACTACCCACCTCTGGACGGTCTCGGGGTTGCTTCCAGCGTCCATGTGCACTAATCCGCGCGAGCGGCCAATTCGCGTCCCGCACGGCTAAAGCCATGGGGCACCCAATTCCGAACCCTGGACCCTCTCGTTGCAGCCGAAGACCAGGCCATGCCTTTGTGGTTCTCATCACGCCTCGGCCTCGTTCAGCGCCTGTCGCCGCCGCAACGCCTCCCACCGCATGTGATCCTTGGCGTCGTTGTTGCGGTCGATCGTCGCTTGATCGATGGCGTGGTCCGTGCCGCCGGAATGGCGAATCACCTCGTAGATCGGCTCCCAGACGCGGTCGCTCTTGTAGCGCTCGCTGATCCGCAGCACGAGGTCGTAGTCCTCGCCGTAGTTGCGGCTGCCGGGCGTATCGTTCACGCCGAACCAGCCCACCGCACGGATTACCTTGACGTGTGCAGCCCGCGGGGCGCCGGCGCCGTTGATGCGCAACAGATTGTTGCGGCCGTTGTCGGCGGTCCATTCGTCGTGCGTAACAACCGGAATCTCCTCGTTGCGCGTCAGCGTACCGCTGTGTTCGTCCAGCGTCCACACTTCGTACGAGCCTACCACCATCCCCACGGTCGCATCGGCCTCGAATACCGCCAGCAGCTTCTCAACCGCGTCCGGCTTGAGCCGGTCGTCGGAATCGAGTTGCACGTAGTACTTGCCGCGCGCGGCGGCGATGGCGGTGTTCAGGCACAAGCCGAGGTTATTCACGTCGACCACGATCAGCCGGACCGGGGGCGCCTGGGCATCGAAGCGGTCACCGCCGGCCATGTAGCGCCGCACTTCGGCGGCGGTCGGATCGTCGGGGCCACCGTTGACCACGACGATCATCTCGACCTGCGGCACGGTTTGTGCCTGCACGCTTTCGATCGCTCGCCCGATAAACTCGGGGCGGTTGTTCACCGGCGTGACGACGCTCGCAATGCAGTCCACCCAGCGCCGATTTTCCTCGGCCGTGTACGTCACGCGTTGCACGTGCCGGCCCGCCGGCAGGTAAGCGCCAACGCGTTTCAGATGCGCCGTGCAGGCCCGTTCCATTTCGAGTTGCGTCTGCCTGTCGGCCAGAAGATAGGCAAAAACATCGTGCCTCGCGGCCGGCTCCGCCACGGTGTACAAGGCGCCCGCGAAGCGATTGGCGATGTGCACGATGCGGTATTTCTCGGTCAGGCGTAGCCGAAGATCATACCAATCGGCCGCGTTGTAGCTTTCGTCGAAACCGCCGCACTCACGCAGGGCCGCGGCGCTACACATCACCGCGTGTCCGAAATCGACCGCGTCCCGCAAGCGGCCGGCGTGCCAGTCGAGCAGATGGACATCCTGTCGGGTTCCGCCCGGCTCAACCCGCTCGTAGTCGGCGTAGACCAGGCCAACCGGCGCGAGCCCGTCGGCGGACGCCCCCACGTCGCGCGTGGCAGCCATCATCATCGTCTGGATCGCCGAGCGCCTCAGCGTAACCTGCGCCTGGTCGTTGAAGATCAGCAAGACCAGATCGCCGGTGGCGCTGCGCAGGGCCGCGTTGTACATCGCGGCACGGTTGGCGTACGCACCAGGCAGGTGACGCAGCAGTGTCGTGTCCGCGCCGGGCGGCATGAAATCCGCCGACGCCTCCGGGCCGCGATCATCTACCACGAGCACCTCCGTCGGCGGGTGATCCTGCTCAAAGATGGCTTGCAGCCCGGCCTGGAAGCCGCTGAGGTCGTAGGGTAGCGCGTCACGCCAGATCAGCGCGACTGATACGTTGACTTTTTCGAAGCCCGGTGACATGAGTGGCATTCTAGGGACACCCTATGCTGTCGGCCAACCTGGCCGCGTGGATGCTCGCCGCGCAGAAGTCAGGCAGCCGCACCCGACCGACACCTTGGGTGCCACTGTTCAGGAGGAAACCATGAGCGCGTCGGAATCTAAGCCGCTGACAATCAGGACCGCGCAGGAAGACGACCTGCCCGCGTTGTTCGCCCTGTGCCGCGAGGCACTCGTGCTGGATACGTTCAGTCCGCAATTGCTGGCGGAAAAGCTCTTCCGGAACCCGCGTCCGAACGAGTTCTGCTGGGACGTTTACCTGGCCGAGGACGCGAGCCGGGTCGTCGGTCTGATGCAGTCGGTGGTCCGCCCCGCCGCCGGCAAAGCGTGGCTGGGGTTGTTCGCCGTCGCTGCGGCCAGCCGCCGCCGCGGCATCGGCACGGAGTTGCTGAGGCAGGCCCAGAAGGCCTGGTCCGGCGAGATCACCGAGGTCGAGGTGCTGGCCATTCCCGGCAACTACTTCGCCCCGGGCCTGGACCCGCGCTACACCGAAGCGCTCTGTTTCGTCGAGCGGGCCGGATGGAAGCGCTTCAAGGACTGCGTGAACCTCACGGCGGATCTGTCGGCACGCTTTGATACGTCGGCCGAGCAACGCCGCCTGCGAGCTGCGGGCATCGACGTACGCCGAGCGCGGCCCGATGATGCCGGGTTGCTGGATGTCTTCTTCTCCGAGCATTTCGGTCCTGACTGGCGCTTCGAGGCCGAGCTGGCGCTGCGGAATGACCCGCCGGCGCTTCACCTGGCGCTCCGGGACGAGCGCCTCATCGCGTTCAGCGCCCATTCCGCGCAGAACCGGGAGTGGGGCTTTTTCGGTCCGATGGGGACGGCACCCGAGGCACGTGGCTCAGGCTTCGGCCGCGTGCTGCTCTGGCTTTGCCTGAACGACCTGCGCGACGCCGGCCACCGCACCGCTGTCATCCCCTGGGTCGGCCCGATTGCGTTCTACCAGCAATGGGCTGGGTGTCGGGTCGAGCGTGTCTTCTGGCGCTACCGCCTGGAACGCACGGCCAGTTCCACCGGCTGAGGTGCTGGACGTGACGCGCGCGGCACTGACGTCTACTTATCCAGGTGCTTGGCGATGAACTCGGCCGCATCCTGGACGGTCTGCACGGCCAAGGCCTGCTCCTGGTCCATGTCGATGTCGAATTCCGCCTCGAAACCCATCACCAACTCGACGCTCTGACTGGACTCCGCGCCCAAGTCGAAAATGAAGTTCGCACCCGGCGCGACCTCGCTCGGATCGAGCCCCAGCACGCGCCCGGTCACCTTGATGACACGCTCCAGAGTATCCTCGTCTGCCATTGCTGCGTTCTCCCCACGCCGATCACCACGGCGTGTTTCTAGTCTGATGTCGAAAGATCAGTCCCCGTTCAAACGGATGCGGATGTCGGCGACATGGCAACCCTGGCCGACGGGATGCACGATCAACGGGTTGATATCCAACTCGGCAATACGCGGGAAGTCGTGCGCCAACTGCGAGAGCCGTCGGAGCGCGTCCTCGATGGCCGCCAAGTCGCTGGGGGCCTCGCCCCGCAACCCCTCCAACAGCGCGAAGGTCCGCAGTTCGCGCACCATCTTCCCCGCCGCCGTCTCACGGATCGGCACGATGCGGAAGGTCACGTCCTTGAAAGCCTCGACGTAGATGCCGCCCAGCCCGAACATCAGCATGTGTCCGAACACGGGGTCGCGGTTGATGCCCAGGATCACCTCTTTGCCCGCCGGGATCATACGCCGCACGAGGATACCCGTAATATCCTCGGCCCGAACGTGCCGCAGCAGATTGGCGTGCATCGTGTCATAAGCCTGCCGGACTTGCGCGGCGTCGTGCAAGTCGAGCGCGACGCCCTTCATCTCGAACTTGTGCACGATCTTCGGCGAGACAACGCGCAGCACGACCGGATAGCCGATGCGCTCGGCCGCCGCGACGGCTTCCGCGGCCGAGTGGGTCAGGGCTGACTCGACCACCGGGAAGCCGTAGGCCTCGAGCACCTGGAGCGCCTGCGACTCCAACAGGTAGCCGTCCGGTGCCGAATCGATGATCTCTGCGACCCGGGCCCGGTCCACTTCGTAAACTACGATGTCGGATACTTCGCGCTCGAGCCAACTGCGATACCAGGCCGCGTGCCACATGGCGTCGGTGGCCCACTCGGGCAGGATGTAGTGGGGGATGCCGTGCTCTTGCAGGATCTTGATGCCGGTCGCTACATCCTTGGCACCCATGAACGAGCAGAGCAGTGACTTGCCCGCCACCTCGAAGCGATTCTTGATGGCGCCGACCGTCTCGGCGATGGTGTTGATGTTGGTCATCGACTGCGGCGTGAGTATGACCAGGACCTGGTCGACGCCGTCGTCGGCGCAGACCGCCTCGAGTGCCGCGGCGTAGCGATCCTCGCGGGCGTCGCCGATCACGTCGATGGGGTTCTTCATGTTGGCGGCCGCCGGCAAGGCCTTCTTCAGCTTGGCGGTGGTTTCGGCGGAAAAACTGGCCAGTTCCAGCCCATGTCCGACGGCGGCATCAGTGGCCATTACGCCCGGGCCGCCGGCATTCGTGACGATCGCGATGCGGTTGCCGCGCGGCAAAGGCTGGTAGGCGAGCAACTGCGCGGTGTTGAACATCTCCTCGATCGAGGCGCAGCGGATGATCCCGCACTGCTCGAACACGCCATCACAGACCTCAGCACTAGCCGCCAGCGCCCCGGTGTGCGACTGGGCCGCGGCCGCACCGGCGGCGGTGCGCCCACCCTTGATCGCCAGGATCGGCTTGGGGTTGTCATGATTGCCGGCGATCTCGCGGGCCGCCTTCATCAACTCGCGCCCCTGCGTGATCTCTTCCAGGTACATCAAAATGACCGACGTCTGTGGATCGGCGGCGAGGTAGTGCAGCAGATCCACTTCCCCTACATCCGCCTTGTTGCCCAGGCTGACAAACTTGGAGAAGCCGATGCTCTTGCCGGCGGCGTAGTCGAGCACCGCCGTGCACAGGGCCCCGCTCTGAGAAAGGAAACCGATCTTCCCGGCCGCCGGCATGGCCCGCGCAAAGCTCGCGTTCAGCCGCACGTCCGGCTCGGTGTTGATCACCCCGAGGCAGTTCGGGCCGATCAGCCGCATTCCGCCCCCAACCGCGATGTCCTTGACACGCGCCTCGCGCGCTGCGCCCGCCGCGCCAACTTCACGGAAGCCGGCCGAGATGATCACCGCCGACTTGACCCCCTTCTCGACGCACTGTTTCAGAGCCATTTCGCAGACGGCGCCGGGGAAGACGAGGATCGCCAGGTCGACCGGATCCGGAATGTCAATGACGTAGTCGTAGGCGCGCACACCCGCGATGTGCTTCTTGCGCGGTGCCACCGGGTAGACGACACCGTTGAAGCGGCTGTCGAGCAGGTTGACGAAGATGTCGTGCGGGACGGTGCCGGGCGTATTGGTCACGCCCAGCACCGCGATCGACTTCGGTCGAAAGATGCCGTCCAACCCGTGGGCGAAGGGACTGCCTTGTGATTTAGACGTTGCGGGCATAGTGGCTACTTCGATCATGGTTCTTCCAGATCCTCAGAATCCCCCATTCCTGCCGGTTGCGTCCCGGCCACGAGCGCGGCGCCGCTAGCGCCGCGCCATGGTCTTGCGCGCCCGCCGAATGTGTGTGAGCCGGTCTTCAGCCGTGAGCTCGAACACGTGGCGGAGCAGTTGCTCGTCCTCATCAGTCATCACGACTTTGCGGCGCGACATTGCCGTACGAGCCGTCTTGATCAGTGGCGTCAGCCCGAAGCCCTTGCCGAGCACGCCGTTCAGGAGCCAGACGTAGGGCGGGATGTACTTCGGCAGGGGCGCCCCGGTGGCGACGAGGATCGCCATGTTCCCGACGATCGTGCCGGTGTTCAGCAGCGTGCCGATGCTGGTCTTGACGTGGTCGCCGATAAAGCTGCCGACCTTCGTCGAGCCGGTGTCCACCGTCTGCCCGTTCATCAGGACGCTGACCGAGCCGTAGTCGTTCTTCAGGTCGCTGTTGGTCGTCAGCGCCCCCAGGTTCACCCACTCGCCCACGTAGGCGTGGCCCAGGAAACCGTCGTGATACTTGTTCGAATGGCCGTGGATGATGCTCTCCTCGACCTCGCCCCCCACACGGCACATCGGCCCGATGCTGCAACCTTCGCGCACTTTGGCACCAAGCAGGATGCTGCCAACACCAACGTAGCAGGGCCCCTCGATGCGCGTGAACGGATGCACTTCACAGCCCGCTTCGATGGTCACCGGGCCTTCGCGCGTATCGATGCAAACGAACGGGTGAATCTCGGCTCCCGGCGCAATGTAGACACGCTCCTCGGGTCCGACGACCGCGGCGCACTCATGCATGTCGCCTTCGAAGCCGTGTCGGCCGGCGGCCTCGAAGTCCGCGGTGATCTCCTCGGGATTGGAGAGCATCACGTCCCAGATGTAGTCGAACCACTTCCCGGAGAACTGCGCTCGATCGGCCTGTTGCGCAGCCGCGGCCAGGCTCGCGTAGTCGCGCAGTGAGGTGACGTCCGCCGTCGTACGCCAGGCAGCCAGTTGCGCACCCTGCCAGAGCGCCACGCGTTCACGGGGTGGGGTCCAACCCGTGCCGCACACGCGGGCGTTGACGAACAGCACTTCCTCCCCCCGGCAACCGGAAAGGTCGTTGAACGCCGGGGACTGCCAGCGCTGCCGCAGCGTGGGAACGAGATAGTCACGCACCAGCAGCGCGTCCACATCCGCGCCGACCGCCCGCGCCAGCTTGGCGGCCAGCGTCGTGGCCCCACTCTTGAGCTCGAATACGCCCCGCAACCAGACCAGTGGCAGGAAACGGTCGAACTGGTCATCCTCGAATAACACAAGCTTCATGTAATCGCTCCGCAGCAATCCTGAGCGAGCCGACGCGGGAGGCGGCTCGCTGCCATCCCCCATCAGGAAGGTGCCACGATACCGCGCGGATTCGCCCAAAACCGCTGGCAGACCTCCGCTGCCCCACCGATGGCACGGTCCTGAGTCAACACTTCCCCCTTGACCACCCGCAGGCCGCGGTCGTCCCAATCGAGCACCATCCGTTCCAGTGCTCGCTGAACGTCCTTCCGCAAGGCGGGGTTGTCCTCAAACAGGTAGCCCCCTAGTACCAACAACTCCGGGTCATAGGCGGCAACCGCCATCGCCGCTCCCATCGCCAGGTAGTTCGTGATCTGGTTCAGCAACGCCGCGAGCGGCTCGTCCTTCCGACGCGGACGGTGCTTGAAAGCCGCTTGCACGATCTTGGCTGGCGGGTACGCGTCACACTGCCACAGCAGCTTGCGCACATTCTCGGGCAAACTGCGGCGGGGCAGCTTCTTCATGGCCGCCAGCAGCGCCGGCCCGGAGGCAACAGCCTCCAGGCAGCCGCTGTTGCCGCACACACACTTGGCCTGCCCCGGGGCCACTACGACGTGGCCGATCTCCCCGGCCCGCTGCGTGGCCCCGGACAGGGGTCGCCCGCGCTGCACGAAGCGCGCGCTGATGCCGCGGCCGGCGTGGTAGTAGACCAGACTGTCAGCATCGCGGCCCACGCCCATCAGCGCTTCCGCCGCGGCGGTCATGACCGTGGCCCCGCCCTGCACGAGCACGTCACAGGCGTAGCGCTCCCTGAGTACCTGGCGGAAGGGCTCGTTGTGCCAACCGAGCGAGGCGCAGGTCACCACCATCCCCCGATCGTCCACGGCCCCGTTTATGCCCGCCCACAGACCCAGCAGCGCCGGGACGCCGAACTCCGCGCGCGACAGCAGGCCACGCAGGTTCAGGTCGATCTGGTCGACAACCGCCGGCAGGCTGCGATCATTCCCCAGGCGGGAAGACGTGTGTTCCAGCAGCGTCCCATCGGCGGCGACGACGGCGCAGTGCAGTTCGTTGGCCGCAATGTCGATCCCGCCGAAACAACCAACCGCCCGGTTCACCGCGAGCAGAATGGCCGGCCGGCCGCGTCCGCTGCCGGACTGCCCAACGCGTTTCAGCCAGCCTGATGTGACCAGTCGCTGCACGGCTCCGTTGATCGTGGAGCGCTGGCGGCCGATCTGCTCGGCGAGCTTGTGCTGCGGGATCGCACCGAGGCGGTGGATCACCTGCAGCACGGACCAGTCCATGGGCCGGACCTTGGACGTAGGCATTTTACCCTTATCCGAATCTAATCAAGTGCCTCAAAAATCCAATTTAGTAGGGCGAGAGCAAGTTTTCAATGGTGCACGCTTGTATTTTTACAGAATTCGTATTAAATTGTCCTAGTAGTAGTCGGCGCGGCCCCGGCGGGCCTGGCCCGTGGTTTCCGCCGGGCGCCGAGCCGAACCGCCAGTACCGTCCGTTCGGAGTCCGATGCAATGGAAATCATCGTAGCTGAATCCTACGAGCAGATGAGCCGCCTGGCCGCCGACATGATCGAGCGGCAACTCTTGCGCAAGCCCAGCAGCGTGCTGGGACTGGCCACCGGTTCCACGCCGGTGGGATTCTACCAGGAGTTGGTCCGCCGGCATGCGCAACAGGGCCTGGACTTCTCGAAGGTAATCACGTTCAACCTGGACGAATACCTGGACCTGTCTCCTTCGCACCCGCAGAGCTACCGCTACTTCATGGATCACAACCTCTTCAATTTCATCAACGTTGACCCCAAGAACATCCATGTGCCCTACGGACATACGGAGGAGGTCGACGAATTCTGCGACTGGTACGAACAGGAGATCAAGCGCGTCGGCGGGATCGACATTCAAGTGCTGGGCATCGGGGCTGACGGCCACATCGCCTTCAACGAACCCGGCTCGTCGCTGGGCTCGCGCACGCGCCTAAAGACGCTCACCAAGCAGACGATCGACGACAACGCCCGCTTCTTCGACAACCCCGAGGAAGTCCCGCGTTTCGCCATCACCATGGGTGTCGGCACGATCCTGGAAGCAAAGGAGATCATCCTGCTCGCTCATGGCGCCAAGAAGGCCGAGATCGTGGCCCAGGCCCTCGAAGGTCCGATCACGGCCCAGGTCTCGGCCAGCGCCCTGCAAATGCACCGACACGTGACGGTGATCGTCGATGCCGAAGGCGGCTCCCTGCTCAAGCGGGCAGACTACTATCGCTGGGTGTTCGAGGAGAAGAAGAGGCTCGTTCCGCGCCTGATCGGCAAGGTCACCTGATCCCCGCCGGTCGGGATCGACGAAGGCTGGAACAACCCCTGCTGGGCCGTGGGCCGACGCATCGCTGTCCGGCCCACGACCGCCGATCGATGATCGGAAAGGGACAGAGCGTGCGAGTGTTCTCTCTGCAGTTCCGGATGGCCGGGTGGGCTGCTGCAGTACTTTTGGCAAGCAGCGGCTGTCAGCGCCCGTCCCGGCCACCGGTCACTGCGGACATGTCCCGCTTCAGCGAGCGTCCGCTCTACACTCTCACGGAAGCGGATGTCGACCAGTATCTGGCCCCGTTGCGCGAGGTGCAACCGGAGCTCACGGCCCGCGTGGCGGCTCTGGGACGCCAGAATATCGGTCAGCCCTACGACATCTACCTGCTGGGTGAATTCCCGTACGAGTCCCATGACCCCGATCCGATCTACTGCCTCCAGCGGAGCGACTGCCTGACCTTCTGCGAACACATGTACGCCCTGGCGCTGGGCGACGATTGGTGGAGCTTCCTGCGCATCCTGCAACGCCTCCGCTATCGCGACGGCATCATCGGCATGCTCACACGTAACCACTACACGCTGGCGGACTGGAACCGCAACAACGCCTTTCTGTTCGAAGACCTGACTCCCACGCTCGGCGCGGGCAAAGCGGCAGTCCCCTTGCAGCAAACCTGTCAACGCGCACGCTTCTTTGCCCAGTTCGGCATCGGCCAGGACATCCCCGACGAGGCGCTCACGGATACGTACATCCCGAAGGACCGCCTGCCGGACGTGCTCGACGAGTTGCGCAACGCGGACTTCGTCAACATCATCCGCGGCGATGACGAATCTCAGTGGTGCGGTCACACCGGACTGATCGCCCGCGGCGGAGACGGAACGGTGGATTTCCTGCATTCGGCGCGGCCCGCGGTACGCGAAGAGCCGCTGCTGGAATATGTGCAGAAGGACCGCCGCTGTCTGGGGGTGAAAATCCTGCGCCTGCGGCCCGGGGCTGAGCAAACTGTGCAGGATGTGCTGGCAGCCTCGTCGCCGGGCGCGACCGAAGTGAGCGAGGCAGCCTTGAACCAGGCGCTGCAGGAACGTTGGGACGCCGCTCCCGACGCCGCCAAGCCGGTCGATCTGGACTGGTGCGCTGCCAGCCGTTTGCAGGCCTACCGTCTGGACTACGACACGCCGCTCGATCCGGAGCTGCAACAGACATTGGAAGAGTGCCTCGCCCGGATCTGCGCGGAGCTGGACATGCAGCCCGAGGACTGCGCGGCCGGCGTACTCGACCTGACCCGACTGCGCCTGGCTATGGTCCGCCCGGATGCGATGTTCTACGCGGCCAGTGTTCCGAAGATCTGCATCCTCGCCGCCTGGTTCGAGCAGCACCCCGAGGCCGTCGCAGACTTGCCGGCCGAGGTCGCGCTCGAGCTGGGCCGGATGATCAAGCACTCGGACAATGCCCTGGCAGCCAAGTACGGACAACTGGTGACACTCGAGCAGCTCGAGGCGTTCGTACGCTCGAAGCGCTATCGCTTTTACGACGAGCAGCGCGGCGGGGGACTGTGGATCGGCAAGCACTACACGCAGGACAGCCCGCGGATCGGCGACCCGCTGCACGACCATTCACACGGCGCCACCGTGCGGCAGTGCCTGCGCTACTACCTCCTGCTCGAACAAGGGCGCCTGATCAGCGCCGCGGCGTGCACCAGAATGCGCGAGGTTTTCGCCTCGCCGCAACTGGAGCACATCGACAGCAAGTTCGTCAGCGGCCTCAAAGGACGCAACCTGAAACTAATCCGCAAGAGCGGAACCTGGGAAGAATGGCATCTGGACACGGCCCGTATCGCGCACGGCGACCACGTCTATTTGCTGGTAGGAATGGCCCATCACCCGCGCGGCGCGGAGTTTCTCTCCGCGCTCGCGAGTGAGATCGATGACATTGTGAGCTGCGCCCGGGAGTAGCGGTCCTCCGCACACAAGCACCTCGGGCCGCAGACGGCCGCGGCCGGGTCAGACCCGGCCGCCGAACTTGGCAGGTGTCCGCACCTGGTACGCTCCGGGTCCTGCACCCGGGCACTGTGGCAGGGATGTTCAGACGTGCGCTTGGACAGGCGGCAGAAGCTTGTCCAGTCGCTCGGCCAGCAGCCCATAGCCGGCGTCATTCAGGTGCAGGCCATCGGTAGTAAGTTCGTCACGCAGCGCGCCGCGCCCGTCGACGACCACATGATGAAAACCCAGGTGCCCGCAGCCGTGCTGGGCGGCCACATCGCTGATGTGTGCGTTCAGCGGCGGCACCAGTGGGTTCAGGCCCGCAAAACGACCGGTCGTGGGCAACTCGTTCACGATCAGTAGCGGCACGTCCGCAGTGCCCGCGCGAATCGCGGCGATGACCCTGGTGTAGGCCTCGCAGATTTCGGCCAGCGCCGGTTTCCCGTTGCGCCACAACTCGCCCAGATCGTTCGCCCCATTGTTGAACACGATAAACGACGGCTGTACGTCGAAGACAGATATGTCAAGGCGGTGCAGGAGGCCGCGCTCACCGAGGCCCAGGCGATCGGAGGCGATTCCGCGGTTGACGAAGCGCCGACCGGGCAGAAAGCGGTCGGTCTCGAACCACTCAAAATGCGACGACCCAACCAGAACTATGCCGCCCGGCTCGACCTGCTCAGCCGCAAACTGCTGCAAACGCTCGTAGTAGTGCTTCTCGGCGTCGATGACTCTGTGTTCGGGGGGCATATTCCTCAACCGTAGACTGTGGTCAACTGGGCCTCCGGGTAGTAGTGCCGACAAATCGCCCGACAGTCGCCGCCCGTCAGGGCCATGCCCAGCGCCCCAATCTGGCACAGGCCCACGCCGTGCCCCCAGCCGGCGCCGCGCAGCGTCACCGATTTCAGGCGCTCGTTCTGGTCCCGTTCGGCACGCACGGCGAAGGCGCTGCTGTACAGGAACTTGCGGTGGAGCACCGCGCGGATGCGGTACTCGCTTTCGAGCTGCACTCGCACCGCCTCCCCGCGCTCATCGCGCCATTCCAGACCAACGGAGTTGGCCCGCCCGCTGACGCCGCGGGCCAGGACACGGATGTCACGCAGTTCGGTCAACTCCCGCGTTTCGGGCAGTTTCTCCCGCAACAACGCCTCCAGCCCGGCGCGTGAGTAGTGCACCGTCCAACGGAAGTAGTCGCCCGCCTCGTCGACCCGGCCGAGATAGCGCCCGATCAACTCTGGTGAGACGACCTGTGGGCTACAGTACATCCGCGTGGACTCAAGCCAGCTTCCGTCCAGAAAATCATCCAGGTTCCGCTCGGTGACCGGCAGAAAGCGGTGCTCCAACTCGCCCAACGGTGCATCAACAACTGCGGACAGACCCGGCTTCTCGACCTTCCAGACATGTTGCGGAAGTTCCGTGACGCCTCCACAGCTCTTGGCGTAATTCGCGTCGAGAACCGCACCACCAGGGGCGAGCAGAACCTGACCGCGCGTGCCGTGCACGGCGGCCAGCGCCGTCGCGCTCAGGTCATCAGTGCCCTGATAGCGCTGGCAGCAGTCGTCGTTGCAGCGGTCGAATGGGTCACGCTCGTGCTTGATTTCGGTCATCGCCAGCAGCCAGGAGCGGGCAACCACACTCTGGGCTTCGAGCAGGGCCGCCGGACAGGCACCGCTCATCTCGGCCGTGATGACGCCCGCCAAGTACTCTTCCAGCGGCAACTCGTTCACGAGGATCAGGCCGTCTTGCCCGGGTAACATCTCAAGCGTGCCGCTCAATGTCTGATCGATGTGCTTCTGCCAGTGGAAACCGCGACCGGCCACAACGTCGCGAACCAAAACGCCGGCACCTGGTGCCAGTTCTTGGACACTTCGGCCTTCGAGCCGCACGACGGACGCCGTCGTCACCAACCGGTCGCCGACGTGCACTGCGACGGCGTCACCGGCCAGTCTGGCGCTGAGCCCCGTGCCCGCCGCAAGCGTTTCAACGAGTTTCCCGTCGGCGCGCAGCGCGTATTGCTGCGCTGGTAGCCGCAATTCAGTGCGCCCACAGGCATCCCGGTCTAGGACAATTCCGATCCGCACGCTGGGCTCGGCACCGGTACGCGGCGTCCAGACCGACATTGCCGGCGCGCTCTCTTCCGCGCTCATGCACCTCTCCCGTGCTGCGTGGCGAAGCGGGCCTCCTCCGCCAGCCGCCGAAAGACAGCCGTGATTTCATCGAGACGCGCGCGCTTGTGCCGCGCCAGCCAGGCGGCTTCATAGGCCGGCATGAACTGCTCACACGCCCCTGCGAACTGCGTCAAGCGTTCTGCCAGCGCGCGATCCCATACGCCGGCACGGGCAGCCAGGGCACGCGAAAGCTCGAAACGCTCGGCAACCAAGGCGTTTAGCCGACAGGACAGCTCGAGCTCGTCCAGATCCGTGTCCGACCCAGCACCGGTGCGCGGCCGGGCGTGCAAGACTTCGGCCGCTTCGCCGGACAGCTCCCGCCACCGGGTCAGCTTTGCAGAACTGAGCAGTTCCTCCGGCACAGTGACGGTCAGCGGCCGGCAGAATTCCGGCCAACTGCGCGGCAGGTCGCTGACCCGCGCCACGCCCCGCAGCAAGGCGACCACCGCTCCACTGTCATCCCCCAGGAACAGTCGCCCGAAAGCTCGGTCGAACTCGGCGGCTCCGGGCCCGGAGACGTTCCAGGCCAGCGCGGCACCGAGCGCCATCGGGTGCCACGAACTCGCCAACTGGTTTACATGCCCCTCGTCACCCCAGTCGGTGTTGAGCAAACCCGCGGCGCCGTACTTCAACCCTGCCGCGGCGTGCCGACGAATGTTCAGCTCCGCCGCATTGATGTCGTTCAGAATGCGATTCCACGACGAGGTGCCCGGACACACGAACGTTGTGAGCCCCGCCCGGCGAAACAGGGCCGTGCTCTCGTAATCGCCCTCGGGCGCATAGTCCCAATTCAAGACAATCGCGTCCGCTGGTATCTGCTCGATCAGGGCCGGGTGCTTCTTGATCACATCGCCCCAGAACATGGGCTGCTTCCCGTGCTGGCGGCAAAGCTGGGCGAGGAATCGGAGGTGCTCCAGGTATAGCTCGCCCAAACCCTGGCGCGCTACCAGCTCCTTCGTCTTGCCTCGTCCCAGATCGTAGGTCTCGTCGCAGCAAACGTTGGCATAGGGAGCCGAGAACAACGGCAGGAACTCGGCGTACATCCGGGTCAACAGCTCCCGCGACTCGGCGCTGGTCGCGTCCAGCGTCAGCCCACGCATCCGGTCCGTCCAGGTCATCTCCGCCCAGCTCTTGCTGGCCTCGACTTCCGCCAGATGCCGGTACTCGGGCAACGCCAGGATGAATCCCATGTGTCCGAATGAAGCCAACGAGGGTACCAGGTCAATGTGGTGCAGGGCGCAATACGCATCCAACTCGCGGATCTCGTCGGCCGTCAGGGGCGCGCAGCCACACCCGATGTTGGGATTGAAGCGAAACGCGAACGTGTGCTCCACGTAGAGCTGAAGCTGGTTGATCTTCAGCAGCGCCAGGCGGTCCACCAGCAGCTTCAGCGTTGCCAGCGTCGGCACCCGGCCGCGGCTGACATCGTACGACAGCCCCCGTACGGGGAAATCCGGTGCATCTGCAACCTCGAGGCACGGCCACTCGGCCCCGCAGAGCAACGCGATCTGATGCAGCGTCTGCAAACCGTGGAACAGGCCCGCGGGGGAATTGCCGATAATTTCTGTATGGTCAGGCACAATGCACAAGGTATAGCCCTGTGCGGCGCTAGTCGGGGCAGGTCTGACGCTCGGCCGCCGCGCCCCATCGGCGGCGGCCGACTGGCCAGCCGCGATCCGGACGATGATCCCGCCGGCTGGCTCATCCGACGTGAACACCGTGACGGGCATTACCAGACCAACGAGGTCGCCAATCGAGCCCTGGAGCCGATGGACCGCCGCGAGTTCAGGCGCCTCCAGCGCCGGGCCGTGCTGGATAACCATCTCGGCGGCCACACGAAAGACGCCCCTCCCCATATGTACGGAGCGTGGTCGTGGCAACAAGCTGTCAGTGCGGTTTCCCACGGTGCGGCTGTCAGTACCTGTCAATGCGGCATCCGGTATCCAGAATCCGCTCTGGCGGGCGAGCGCTGCCGGGGTTGGCGGCGCGCGCGGCGGCATGTTCGGATCGTACCGCATCTGTTCACACCGGGACAAGCCGCCCGTGCGTTGCGGCCAAAATGCATTCGGGCGGCTTGGTTTTTGGTTGAACGCCTGCGCGTTAGGCGTTACCATAATGGGGCTTGTGTGCGGGGGACCGACCGGCGCGGCCGCTGTGACGGTCCAGACGACGTCCGCAGCTTGAGCGGGCATGTTTATGCGTCTGGGTTGAACGGTAGGACGTGACCTTGCGCTGCCAGCAACTGGCGGCCGCGGACAACGGGAGCAAAGAAGATGCCAGCTTCAGCACACGACGCCAAACGGGGGTTCACACTGATCGAGTTGTTGGTCGTCATCGCGATCATCGCACTGCTAATGTCGATTCTGCTCCCGGCACTCGGCGCGGCCCGCGAGCGCGCCCGCTCGACACAGTGCCTGAGCAACCTGCGCACCCTGGGGCAGGGCTGCATGCTCTACGCCGCTGACGAAAACGACGCGCTCCCCGGTCCGCTGCACCCGGCGATCTACCGCAACCAGGCGGTGTACGAGAGCGGCGGACCAGAGACCGTCAAGTACTTGCGCGAGAGGCAACTGACCTGGCGCCTACGCCGTATCTTCAACGACAGCCACGGTTTCAAGAACAGCATGACCGACCAGGTAGCCACCTGTCCCGCCATGGCCAACCTGCTTTCCGAGAAGCACTTCGAAGATTTCAAGAACAACGTGTTCCCGACGCACTACGTGATCAATAACGTCGGCGCCGTCGGCGAGCAGGGCGGCTCGCTCGGCGGCGTGCGCACCACCAAACCAGCGTACTACTTCGGCCTGAGTCCCTACCTCGGCGCATCCAGTGAAATCTGGGAAATGGCTGACCGCAACCGCCCACAGCACGTCGGCAAGATCGAACACGCGTCCCGCGAGTGGATGATCGCTGACGCCTGGTACCGCAAGCGCACCAACGCCGGCGCGCCGGAGTTGCAGCAGGAAGGCCCCTACCAGTGGGACTGGAGCGGCGAGGCTTTCCCGCACTTTGCCCCGCACTACAGCAAGTACCGGCAGCCCTACATCTACACCGACACCAACCAGCGTAACTCCGAGGCTTCGCGGATCCGCCGAGGACAAATGGACGGGTTTACGAACACCGCGTTCCTCGACGGTCACGCCGCCCCGGTTGCCTCCAAGACGCTGACCGCGGGTGGGTTCACGCTGCTCTACGGCTTCCCCGGCACGGTAAACCCGGCCAAGGTATCCCCCCCGGCCAGCAGTCCGTACTGGGACGCCGTCTGGAAGTAACGCTCCGACCGACCCCCGCACAACTTGATCCTGAATTCAACGGCCGAGGCTCTGTCTCGGCCGTCCTTTTGCGCAACAGTGGGGGAAAGCGTGGTCAATGTCGGCCAGTATCCGCCGCGCTACTTGCCCGCAACGCAGTACAGGTGCTGGTGGCCGCGGAGGAACAGCTCGTCGCCCACGATCACGGGTGAGGCGGTGAAGCTGTCGTCGAGGGTGTTGGTGGCCAGGAGCTTGAACTCCGGACCGTGCTGGAGCACCGCCGTCACTCCATTGCGCCCGACCACGTAGACCCGTCCCGCGGCACCGACCGGGGAGGCATAAACTCCGCGCAGCCCTTCGAGCCGCTGCTTGGCGTAGTGGGCTCGGCCGCTCTTGGCGTCAACGCACGACAATACCTCCCGCACAACGAACGCTCCCAAACCGTCTTCCCGGTCCCACGGTCGAGGGCCAACAACGCGAACTTGTGCACGTGGGTCGGCGTCTCGCTCCCCATCCAGTTGCGCCCCGTCCGTTGCGGGCGCTTGTCCGCGGGCGGAGTCTCGACTTGACGATCGGTCTTGAGGGCGGTTTGTATGTAGATGCGGTCGCCCCAGACAATCGGGGTGGCGTGCCCATAGCCGGGCAACGCGACCTTCCAGCGGATGTTCCGGGACTCACTCCACTCGACCGGCGGATCGGCCTGCGGCGCCACGCCGGTCAGGGCAGGGCCACGCCAATGTGGCCAGTCGCGCTGGGGTGTCTCGGCCGAGACCTGCGCGGCGGCGGCCGTCACCAACAAGCTGATAAACATGACTGCGCTAAGGGTGGTTCGCGTAGGGCGATCTTCTGAATCAGGTACCAGAATCACGGCGCCCTCCAATCATCCAGGCCCGCCACGCGTACTTTACCATAGCGTTTGGCATTCGTGCCCGATCGTTCCGGGGATCGTGCCGCGCCTTTCTTGGCAACGGGCCGGCGCGCCATCGTGCGGCGCGTGAGGATCGTGCGCAGCGGCACCGGCGTGTGGGAACGACCCCCTGGCGGGCGCCCGGTCGCGCAGTCCGGGCCCTGCCCGCCTGCGGAATCTCAAGCATAGGAGTTGTTCTCGCCGCGGGCACCCGCATCGGCCAATACCGCGTGATCCGGGAACCCGCACCGCGCGAACAAGGAGCGCCCCGTGCTCCATCTACGCCGGCTTCACCACCCGGCCCAAAAAGAGAATGCTGCCGGTCCGCGTGTCGCGGATCAGAAACAGGAACGGGTGGTCGGCGACGAATGCGTCGGGGATCGCACTGCGCTTCATCTTCACTACCGTGGCCGCCGCGGCCTCCGTGCCCTCCTCGTTCACGTCGATCCGCGCCTGGTGCAGCACCATTCCAATGAACAGGTCACGCCCCCCGGTCATCCCCGAGAAATCGGCCTTCCCGGCGCTGAACGCGTCGGGCATGCCCATGCCTGCCAGCGTAAGCGTCAAGTCAACACGCAGGTCGAGCTTGAAGCGTGGCAAGCCGACGCGCACGGTCCGCGGACGAAGCTCGCCCAGCCAGCGTGCGAGATTGTCAGCACTCAACGCCTTCTCCACGGCTGCCAAGCCATCGCGCTCTTTGGGCAAGAGCACGACCATCGACAGCCGTTCGCCGGCGTAGGGCAGTTCGAGGATTTCGAGCTGTCCGGTCGTGGCCCGCGCAAACTGGGCCGTCTGGGACATCATCGGCACTTCGACCGTGCTCTTCGCGCTCGCGTGAAAAGGCGCGTTCTCCGTGTGGCGCGGATCGAACTGACTGGCCCAGTCCCCCTTGAAGTAGAGCGCGTTGACCAGTGCCAGCACGTCATCCGTGTCCAGATCCCCTGGTCTCAGCATCTCTTTGATGAGCTGCTGCGTCTGTTCCGCAATCCAGGCGCTTATCCTCCGCCGCGCTTCCTCGGGCGCCCCCACGAAATCGACTTCGTGGAACGCCGCGCCGTAGTGCTGCTTGTTCAGGCTCAGGAACTCGTCGAGGAAGCCGTAACCCTGCTGGCCCCACAGGGAATTAGCCACGTGCAGCGCGCAATGCGCATCACTGCCGGCCGCCTTGACACGCGCTTCCAGCGCCGCGAAGGCCGGGTGCAGACCAACCTGGTCCGGCGGCAAATGCAGCACGTCGGACATCTGCCGCGCTGTTTCGCCCCGGGCACCGGCGTAGGTCATCGCCAGGGCCGTCGAGATGCTGTAGGGCGAGAAAAACAGGTTGCCCTCCTCTGACCGAACCTGATCGTACAGGTCCAGGGCGAATTGCGTATTGCCTGTCACGAGCACACTGCTGTCGCTCGCCGCCGGCTGAGCAACCGCGACCGGCAACCGCGCACCCAACAGTCCCGCACAGACCACCGCTAGTCCCACCACTCGTTTCCAACGTCGCTGTTTTGCGCTCATCCTCGTTTCTCCCATTGATCTGAAACCCACGCGCTCGCGCGCCACACCGGCGTCGGATCGTGCCGGAACGGGGGCGGTCCCCCGGCACGCGTCGCCATCATCTCGCCAGGCTACTGTCGGTTTAGATGTCCAACGGTCCCGCCGGTTCCCGGAGAATGGGAAAAACTGCGGATGCGACACGTCGGCGAGGCGCACACCACAAGCCCGCTGTGCGCCGCGCTCGCCGATGCTGCACTTGCGAAATGGGTCGTCGAGCCGCCACCAAGTCACCGCGCACAATTCGGCGACCTCGAAGGGCCGCGGGCTTCAGCCGGCGCGCGCGGTGATTCAGACGATCAGGTTCACCAGCCGCCCCTTCACCACGATCGCCCGCTTGATGGGCTTTCCGGCCAGCGCCGCGGCGACCTTTTCGTCGGCCCGGGCGGCTTCGACGATCTGCTCGTCGGTCGTAGCGGCTGGCACGGTGATCCGCCCGCGCACCTTCCCCAGAATCTGCACGGCCATCTCGACCAGCTCGTCCCGCGTCAGGGCCGGGTCGTACTGCGGCCACGCCGCCCCCTGTAGCGATTCCGCGTGGCCCAGCCGCTGCCACAGCTCCTCGCAAATGTGCGGCGCAAACGGCGACAGCACCAGCAGGAATCGCTCGATCTGCAACCGGCCGACGCGCTCGGCTTTCTGGGCCTCGTTCATCCACACGATCATCTGTGCGATCGCCGTATTCAGCGCGAAGCGTTCAATATCCTCCTGCACCTTCTTGATCGTCTTGTGCAGCAGGCGTTCGAGTCCGTCGTCATTCTGGTCGCCGATCTTCGGGTTGATGCGCCAGGCGGCGCTGGCGGCAGGTCCCGCCACTGACGCTCCGGGTTCTGACTCGGGCTGGATGACCAGGCGCCAAACGCGTTGCAGAAAACGATGCACGCCCACAATGTCGCGCGGGTTCCACGGCTTGCTGGCCTCCAGCGGCCCCATGTACATCTCGTACAGGCGCAGCGTGTCGGCCCCATACTCGTGGATAACCTGGTCCGGGTTGATGACGTTCTTGAGCGCCTTCGACATCTTCTCGACGCTCTCGCTCAGCTTCTCGCCGCTTTCCTTGTGGTACGCGCCGTCGTCACGCATCTCAACATCGTCGTAGTGCACGCAGACGCCGCGGCGATCGCGGTAGGCATAGCTCTGAATCATCCCCTGGTTGAACAGCTTGTGGAACGGCTCGGGCGTCGATACGTACCCCAGGTCGTACAGCACCTTGTGCCAGAAGCGGGCGTAGAGCAGGTGTAGCACGGCGTGCTCGGCGCCCCCCATGTACAGATCAACGCCGCCGATCTTGGGCGAGCCGTCGGCGTTCTTTGAATCGAACCAATAGCGCTCCGCCTCCGGCCCGACGATTCGGCGGTCGTTGTGCGGATCGGCGAAGCGCAGGTAGTACCAGCACGAACCCGCCCACTGCGGCATGGTATTCAGTTCGCGCGTGAACTGCACGCCTTCCCGCTCGATGATGCGCCACTGCGCCGGGGCGCGCGACAGCGGCGTTTGCGGATAGGCTTCGGGGTCATCCGACGCGTGCGGCTTGAAATCCTCGATCTCCGGCAGCACCACCGGAAGCTCCTCTTCGCCAACCGACTGCCTGCGACCGTCCAACCGACACAGGATCGGGAAGGGCTCGCCCCAATAACGCTGCCGCGAGAACAGCCAGTCCCGCAGCTTGTACTGGATCGTCCCCTCCCCCAGGTCGCGTTCTTCGAGCCAGTGCGTGATCTTGTTGATCGCCTCGTCAGTCGGCAGCCCGTTCAGGTTGCACTGCCCGGTGAAGTGCTCCGCGTCCACCGGCGGCGAATTCACCGCCGTTCCACGCCCTTCAAAACCGTGCCAGTCCTGCCCGTCCGGCGGCTCGACCACCTGGAGCACGTCGAGCTCGAAGCGCTCGGCGAATTCCAGGTCGCGCGTGTCGCTGCCCGGTACGGCCATGATCGACCCCGTCCCGTAGCCCAGCAGGACATAGTCGGCGACCCAGATCGGCACGCGCCGCCGATCGACCGGGTTGATCGCGTACGCCCCGGTGAACACACCGGTCTTGGCCCGGGCGTCCGTGGTGCGGTCCAGCTCGGATTTCTGCCGGGCCTGCTCGACGTAGGCGTGAACAGCTTCGCGCTGCTCGGCCGTCGTGATGATCGGCACCAACCGGTGCTCGGGCGCCAGCACGACGTACGTGGCGCCAAACAGCGTATCGGGCCGCGTCGTAAAGACGCGGATGATGTTCTCCTCGTCTCCGGCAAGCACGAAATCGACGTAAGCCCCCGCGCTCCGTCCGATCCAGTTGCGCTGCATCAGCTTGATCGATTCGGGCCAATCCAGTTCGTCCAGATCAGCCAGCAGCCGGTCCGCGTACTCCGTAATACGCAGCATCCACTGCCGCATCGGCCGGCGATAGACCGGGTGGCTGCCCCGATCGCTAAGGCCTTCGTTGGTGACCTCCTCGTTCGACAACACCGTCCCCAGCGCCGGGCACCAGTTGACCGGCACCTCGGCCAGATAGGCCAGCCGGTGCTCGTCTCGGTAGGCCTCGATTTCATCCCGTCCCTGCGCGGCCACGTGCGGCGGGATCGGCAGTTCGTCGATCGGACGCGCCGCGCCCACCACCTTCCGTCCCTGCGGGTCGGTCCAGCGCCGTTCCGGGTCGTACCACGAGTTGTAAATCTTCAGGACAATCCACTGTGTCCAGTGGTAGTAGGCCTCGTCGCAGGTAGCGAACTCACGCTCCCAGTCGTAGCCGAGTCCGATCATGTGCATTTGGCGCTTGTAGGTCGCGATGTTCTTCTGCGTTGTCTCGCGCGGGTGCACGCCGGTCTCGACCGCGTACTGCTCCGCCGGCAGACCGAAGGCGTCCCAGCCCATCGGGTGCAGCACGTTGTAGCCGCGCATGCGCATGGAGCGGGCTATAATATCCGAAGCAATGTAGCCCAACGGGTGTCCCACGTGCAGGCCGGCTCCCGAAGGGTACGGAAAGAAGTCCAGCACATAGAACTTCGGCCGCGCGCTGCCCGGCTGGCCGGGATTGGCGGCGGCAAAGGCCTTCTGCTGCTGCCAGCAGTCTTGCCACTTGGGCTCGATTTCACTGAACGCGTATTCGCTCATGGCTGTTCGTCCCGCCCCACTTACGGCTTCCGGACGTTTCCGCGGGCGAGGATAGCCCGCCGTTGATGTGGAATCAACGCGCGGCGTACGCCGTTTCGGTCACCGCCGACATCCCGATCCATGGCAACGGCTGTCCAACGCTACTACGGTTCGGCTACGCGCGGTTTGTAGCCCGCCCGCTGCCGAATGTTCTCGGTGGCAAACCAGGCCTGCGCGAAGTGCGAGCTCTCCATCTGGGCGCTGCGTACGGCCACCTGCTCACGCAGTTGGGCAAACTGGCCGGCGTAAATCGGCTTGACTTCTTCCAGCTCGGCCACGACCCACTTCCGCACGTTGGCCACCTGCACCAGTGCCACGCGGTGCTTCCCCGCCTGAGCGGGCTCATCCGCCAGAACGAAGACCGCTTCGGGCAGGTTGCGGGAGACGCCCACGTTTTGCAGGTACAGCGACCGCCGGCTGAAGGCCCGCGACGGCGTGAAGGGGCCCAGGCTCTCCAGCCAGCGCGGCCGCGGCAAGCGCGGACCACTGGGCTGGCTGGTGGCTGCCTCTTCGGCCTGCGTCAGCAGGGCTTTCAACTCCGTTGCCTCCTCCACGGCCGCATCCAGGCCCACGGCCCGGGCACGCTCCGCCAGGCGTTCGGCGTGGGTGCCGGCCAGCTCGTGTGCCCGCAATTGCTTCAGGTCTTCCGTCACTTCGGCACGCACTTCGTCCAACGTGTCCGGGGGGCCGCTCGGCACCACCTGGATGACACGGAAGATGTAAGCCTGGTACGGCCGCGGATTGCCCGTTAGTGGGTCGCTCTGCTGGTCGAGCAAAACTGGACTCGGCTCATACAAGTTCAGGGCCGGCAACTGATCGTTTTCCTCGGGAACCATGAGCCCTTTGACGCGCAGCGCCATGTCGCGCGCACTGATGCGCTCGTTCCCGACCAGGTAGCTGGCCCGGCCGAAGCCGCGTTCGCTCTGCAACCCACGCTGGTCAACGAGTTCCGTCTTGCGGTAGGCCACCTCGTATTGCTCGGAGAACCGGTCGCGCAGAGCCTCGAGCGAAACCAGCGTTTCGGCTGGCGGCATCACGTGGAAGCCATCGTCGTCAAGACTCGCGGCGTCCCAGGGCCGGCGCGCTTCGCGGTAGATGTCGTTCATCAGCCGCTGAGCTTCTTCGATCGCCTTGACCGCCCGGCAGTCTTCGCGCACCTTGTCGCGCACTTCTTCGTAGGAGCGCGGCACGTGGTCGAACTGCGGCTCCTCCGTCGGCTGCGTCGTCGACGGCGGGCGCGGCACCTTCTCGTAGTATTGCTCCCGGTGGTCCTCGTAGAAACGCTCGGCCTCCAGCTCGCGCACGCGCACCTTGATCTGGATCGCCTTCGGATCCACGGTCAGGTACTCGATCTGCACGCGATCCGGCTGCTGGTAGCCGAATTCGAGCAGGTCTTCGGCATTGCTGCCGGTGCGATTCTTGGCCTGTTCGAAGTATTCGGCTACCTCTGCGGGCGTAGCCTCCGGAACCGAGGCGAGAAACGCCTTCGATTCCAACACCGCCAGCTTCACGACCGCCTCCTGCATCTGGTCGCGGTAGGCCAGTTCAACCCGCGGGCGGCTCTCGCCCAAGACCGCCACCTGGTAGCCCGCCGCGCGCCTGATGGCGAGCCACTCGCCGACAACGTCGTAGATCGAGTCCAGGCTGCGTCCGTAGCGATCACGGATCGCGGCCAGCATCACGCCGCTGTTCGGCAACGACCCGAGCGTGGCTTTCACCTCAGCGTGCCCCACGCGCACACCCATCCGCCGCGCCTCCTGCTGTAGCAGGTACACGTCCAGTTGGTTCAGGCCTGATGGCAGCATGCGGAGCTGGGCGAGAATCTGCATGTCCGAGTTCGCCCGGCGCAGATCAGTGGTGGAGATGGGCTGGCCAAAGGCCTCCCCGATCTCCTGTTCCGGGTTGCGCCACTTGCTACCCATCTGCTGCAGCACGTCCCCAATCAGGAACACCACCAGCAGCAACGACATGAATACCATTAGGAGGATTTTGGTGTAGCGGCGAAAGAACTTCGTGACCGTCATTCCAAGCGTCCCGTTTGTTCGTAGACAGTTGTCCCCTCGTCGCGAACAGCGCGCCGAGACCCGTCATCATAAGGGCTGAGCCCTGTGAAACAAGGCGCCACGGTGGACAAGCCGGAGCCCGCCGCCGCGGCCGGTAACGTCGCCGCAACCGCGCCCGGGGGAGACGGCGTCGCCCGGCCCGGGCATACCCCTTTATCGGGCTTGCCACCTGAGGACTTTCGGCCGGCATCGAACCATCCGGTTACCGCGGCTTATTCAGTTTGCCTCGCTTGACATTTATTTCGTACTCTTTCACCGGGGACAGTTGTGCGCCCCAGAGGAGTGCCCCATGTCAGACCGGGTGACTGCCCGTGCCGAGCTCGTGCGCCTGGTGCGGGAAGAAAGCGGGCCAACCGCCACCGAGTACGCAATCCTGCTGGCGGTGCTGGTGCTCGTGGCCGTGGCTGCAATCGGGGGCATCGGTGAACGGATCTACAACGTCTATGAAAGCGTGAACAGCGTGATGCCCGGATGATGCCGCCCGCGGCGGGAATGCACGTAACGATGGACCAGTTGCTCTTCTGGACAATTGCGTTTGCCGGGGCAGTACTCGCCGGTTGGTGGCTGGCGGTGCGGCCCGGCCAGACGCCGCGCGGCGCGGCGACAACGGTGTCCTGCCTGATCCTCCTGATGGCCGTGGCCTTGTGCCTGCTGGTGTTGCTGGCCCCCGGAGGGGCGAGCCAGCTACCCGATCCGTGCCAACTCGCTTACGGCCGCTAAGCAGCACCGCCGCCCACACAGATGCAACCAGCCCGCGGTCGCAACGGCCGCGGGCTGTGTTTCGTCTGTCTTGTGCGCGGTGTTATGCGCGCGGGTGAGCTTTGTCGTACGCCTCCTTAACCGTCTCGCCGGTCAGATGCGTGTAGATCTGCGTCGTACTCAGGCTCTGGTGCCCCAGCATCTCCTGGACGCTGCGCAGATCGGCCCCGCGCCGCAGCATGTGCGTGGCAAAGCTGTGCCGCAGCGTATGCGGGCTGACCGAAAGATCCAGACCGGCCTCGAGCAGGTACTTGTCGAGTTTACGGCGGACACTGCGGGTGCTGAGCCGCTGGCCGTGCTTGTTGATGAACAACGCCTCGGGGTCGAACGATGCGCTGCGCGAGTCGTTGCGGCGCATGTCGAGGAAGTGGATGATCGCCTTGACGGCTCCGGGGCCGATGGGGATCACGCGCTGTTTCTTGCCTTTGCCGCGCACGCGTACAACGTTGCTGCTCAGGTCCACGTCGCCGACATTCAGCGCGACCAGCTCGCTCACGCGCATCCCGGTGGAATAGAGCGTCTCGAGCATCGCTCGATCGCGGGCCCCCAGCAGGGTGGTCGTGTCGGGGTTGGACAGCAGCTTCTCGATCTGTTCTATATCGAGGTACTTGGGCAGCCGCTTGTCCTGCTTGGGTGTGCGGATCGAAGCGACCGGGTTCTCATTCAGGAGCCCGCGACGAACCAGGAACTTGTAAAAGCTGCGCAGCGTCGCCAACTTGCGGGCCGCGGTGCTCTTGCAGTAGTTCTTGTCGCGCAGGTGCGACATGAACGCCCTAACCGTGTCCGTTTCGATCGACAATAGCCGCTGGCCCAACTCGGCGTTGGTCAGTTCGGACACCTGAACCGCGGACGAGGCTTGCAGGGCATTCCCGTTGCCGCCGCCCTCACCAGCATCAGAAGAAGAACCTGCTCCAGACTGAGGGTGCCACTGGCACAAGTAGGTGCTGAACTGCTGGAGGTCGGCGCCATAGCACCGTGCGGTATGCGGCGAGAAGTGGCGTTCGGCACGCAGGTATTCGATAAACTGCTCGATAAGATTCTTGTCGTCGCTCATCAGTTTGCCATCATCCACGGCGAGAGGTTAAAGCGTATTTCCTGGGGCCGCCACTCAGATCTTCCGAATTCGTCGCGGGCTTCCGTGCCCGTCAGGCGACCGGATCAAGCTCGCTATCCCTTTGCTTGCCCATCTGATAGCTCAACACGGCGGCATCGAACCAGTCAAAGTCACAACTCCGGTCGTCGGCCAGGGCCACCAGACACGCCAGGATGTCGGACTCCTGGCCGTCGCAGTAGCAAAACACATACCGGTGTCGCCCTTTGGCAATGCTCAACCAGCGCTGGCCGGCATTCATAGCTGCGCCTCGTCCGTCTCGGCGTCTGCGCCATCTGCACTCTGCTGGTCTACCATCGTCCGGATCAATGCCCAACAGCAGTAACGGACGTACAGTTCTTGCGATTTAACGTAGCGGCGCCAGGCGTAGGGCCCCGCGTGCCCGCGGCGTTGCGCTGCGAAATTCCTGACGTCCTCCAGGACAGCGTCGTGAGCGGCATTGAAGACCCGCTGGACCTGCAACTGGGGTGCCAGCACCGCTTCGGCCGATAAGCCGGCCGGCGACTTCGCCGATGCCTCACGCGACGCGCTCACCGGATCGAATCCCCTCAGCGGCGCCGCGCGCTCAAGCCCGTACCACTGCATGACCATCCCAACTACGGGCGGGTCATAGGGGTCGTATTCCGTGATCGCCGTCACCACGGTCGCGTCCGCGCCAAACTCGCGGGCGAGGTCCATAGCGTCGGCCGGCGTCTCCACGTGGGATTTGCCCATGCGGGCTAACGCCGCCAGCGTCAAGTTCACCGGGATCACGGAGATTTCCGGGAACGATAGCAACTCCGATGCCACCAGGTCAGTCACCTGCAGAGCGTCGAATTCCTCGGTACCGCTCAGGTTTATGACCGGCGCTACCACGACCACTTGCGGGCGAGCGACCGGCTGATGCGACTCCGGTCGGCGCTCGGCAGCCTTGCAGCCAGAGAGCATCGTCATCGCGGCCGCTGCAAGCAGCGGTGTGGTCAACAGCGAACGGAGCGTTCGGGTCGGCATCACCCATCCGTGCTTCTGGTGGCATGCCAACCAAGCCCGGCGCTCGATTATAGGAACCACAATACCGCCGGACAAATTCCACTTCAGAACTGGTCGGCGTTCGGAACCGCCTGTGAAAACGCGGCCGAACCAGGCGCGCCGGGTTCCGGCGGGCCTACCGGCGCGGTGGGCGTACGTGGTCAACGCGTTCCACATCATCACTGGTCGTTCCTCAAGCCAGTTTCACCCTCGGTAGCCCGCGACACGCGCGGGGCAGTCTGCCTGGCGCCCGTGACGCGCAGGTCGGCCTCAGCCGCCAGTGACCATATGTTCTCCATTCCCGCGTGTCCGGAAACGAAGAAGACCCGCCCGGACGGCCCCAGTGTCGGGTTGAACGCCGGCGCCGCCCCGTCGGTCAGCTTGGTGTGCATGCCAGTCTCCAGGTCGACCGCCCACAGGTCGGCGTGGATGCTCCGATCCGTCTCTGCCCGCGACAAATCGTGCTCGCGACGCACGGCGCAGTAGACAAGCGCCTTACCGTCCGGCGACCATGCGGGTGCGATGCAAGCGGCGGTGTCGCTGTGTGCGATCTCGGTCGGATGACGGGCTTCTCCGTCCACGAGTTCGATCGTCCAGATGCTGAACCAGCGGCTGCCCCTCTGGCGCGCGCGCTGGAAGGCAATGTGCGTGCCAGCGGGTGACCAAGCCGGGAACATGCCATAAGCGAGGAACCGCCGCCCACCCGGTTCATCCACCGATATCGTCCAGATCTCCCACCGCTGGGCCCGTTGCGACCACGCCGCGTACGCGATTTCTCGAGTGTTGGGCGACCAGCAGGGTGAGATCTCCTCCGCGGCTGAGCGGGTGAGTTGCGTGCGCCCGGTGCCGTCCGTGTTGATCAGCCAGATGTCCCAGTTGCCGGCGCGGTTCGAGCAGAAGACAACCTGTTGACCATCGGGGCTGAACTTCGGCTGAATGTCGTCGGCGGGGTCATTCGTAAGCTGAACGACCGCGGTGCCATCGACACTCTTGAGGTATATGTCGGGATGCTCGGAGTTTCGCGTGGAGGCGAACACGAGCATCTTGCCGTCGGCGTCCACATTCGGGTCAAAGTCCAGACCTTCGGTCGTGAACGTGTGCCGCGTAAGGTTGCTGAGCAGCCGATTCTCGAACGGCACTTCCTCGATCTCGGGCCGGTCGCCAAAGAAGGTCAGGCCCGCACGGGCGCCCAGGGGCGGCCCGGCCGGCGGGAGCGGTTCGGGCGGCTTTTCCGCAACTCTTGGCACGGACGCTGGTTGCGCCTTTCCTCCCGTGGTTTCACAGCCAAACAGCAGGCCAAGACTCACAGCAATGGCCACAGTGACAACCTGGGTAAAGGCGTTCAATCGCATGACGTAACCTCGGGCCGCGATGTTCGGACTCATTGCCGGATCCAACGCCCTAGATATCGGCTCGCAGAGGGCGCAAACCCAGCAAGGCCCGCTTCGAACACGTGCCCGCTCGATTACGTTATCGGCACCTTGAGCGACGAGAGTTTATCGGCGGTCGAACTTGGCTGCTGGCCTACGGTTGATTGCGCACCAGGTCGACCTTGGGATGCGATGGGCCGGCGCGGTCCAGATCCGCCGTCACGATGCCCGGCGTTAGGATCACCGGCAACGTGATGACGTCTTCGGGGCGACCGGCGGGGTAGATCAGGTTCAATGGCACCGAGGGGCGTCCGAACGCCTTGATTCTTTCCAGCATCGCCGAATCGCGGTTCGTAAAATCGGCCTTGACCGGAATGACGCCCATCTCCCTCATTCTGGCACGCATCGACGCCGGCTCGAGCACGGCGGCTTTGTTGGCGAGACAGGTCGCGCACCAGGTGGCGGTGTAATCCACATACACGGTGTAGCCAAGACTGGCCAACTCCTCGGGAACGCCCTCGCGATATGGGGCCCAGGGGACGCCATCATCCCAACCCTGCGCCCGAACGTAAGCTACGACGGACGCGGGCGTGATATCGTGCACCTGCCTCTTGGGCGGCTCATACATGTGGAAGCTGAATGCGCCGCCCAGGCCCACGATGGCCAGCGCCCCGGCCCACGTTGTCAGGCGGCCGGTGGCCTCCCAGGTCAGTCTGATCTTGCCGATCATCCACGCGGCCATTCCGAGGAAGCCCCAGAAGGCCACCGTCCAGACGACGCCGTCGGCGCCCGTCTGGCGACCGAGGATCAACAGCAGCCATACGGCCGTTCCCAGCAGAATGAAACCCATGGCCTGCTTGAAGGTCACCATCCACGGTCCCGGCTTGGGAATGAACTTCATCCAGGCCGGGTTCGCAGCAAGCAACAGGTAGGGCGAGCACATTCCGAGCCCCGCGGCACTGAAGACCAGGAACGAAACCAGGAACGCTTGTGTCGCCGCATAGACCAGCGCCGTCGCCAGGAAGGGAGCCGTGCACGCCGTACCGAGCAAAGTCGCCAGGAGACCCTTGAAGAAAGCCCCGCTATAGCCCTCGCGGGATGATGCCTCGTCGAGCTTGCCCGCCGCCGAGCCGGGTAGCACGATCTCAAACACGCCGAACAAACTCAGTGAGAAGATGAACAGCACGGATCCCAGCGCGATGATGACGGCGGGGTATTGCCACGGAAGCTGGCCGATCCCGGACAACACGCCGAAAGCCCAAAACCAGACCATGATGCCGGCGCAGAAAGCGAGCCCGAGACGAAAGACGCGTTTGGGATCTTCGCCGCCCTGCTGGATGAAGCTGACAATCTTGATCGAGATCACTGGCAACACGCAGGGCGTGACGTTCAGGATCAAGCCCCCTAGAAAGCCAAACAACAGCACGAGTGGCAGGCTCGTGGTCGATCTGCCGGCCGACGTCCCGCTCGTTGCGTCGTCTTCGGCCGTAGCGGCCGTCGGCGGTGCGCCCGCATCAACCCAGCTTGCGGCGTCGGCGGTGTAGTGGGTCGCGGGCTCCGCTGCTTCGTTCGGCGTATCCGCCACGAAGGTGACCGTCGCGGAGGCCATCTCGGGTGCATAGCACTGTCCCGAATCGAGGCAGCACTGGTATTGGAACAACACCCGCAAGGTCACCGGTCCGGCCGGGAACTCCTGGTCTGTTATTTGGAAGGGGAGGCGGATCTGCACCTCGCCAGATTGCTCGCGCACCTTGCCGATGTTGGGCATCTCGCGCTCGTGAGCCTCTGGCCAGCGCTCCTCCGCGAACGTCAGGCCATCCACCTTCTCGACGTAGAACCGCGCTGGGACGAGCGAGTCCACACCCGGGTTGCGATCCTGAATATGGTGCTCTTCCTGAACCTTGATCAGCGCGACGAGCTCGGCCGGCTGGGCGATCCCGATCTTCGCGGATGACGCGCTGATCCGGCTGCCCTTGATATACGGCGCTTCGGCCAGAGGCTGCGGCAGCGCGGCCCGCGCTTCCTCGAAGAGCTTCTCGTTGACCGCCGCCCCGATCTCGCCGGCGACCCGCAAATCCAGCGCGGCGGACGCGCTGACCGGAACGCAGCTCTCGGTGCACGCCAGAGCATCCACCGTGGCGGTGATGCGCGCCACGCGGCCTGGTTTTGCCGTTTCATCCAGGTGCAATTCGGCCAAGCAGACGATGCGCCCGGCGTGCTCGAGGTATTCCAGGCCGGCGGCCTCATCGAGCGTGGGGACAGGGAAGCGCAGCGGCCCGATCGTCAGCCCGGGCGGCCCGGTGAATTCGACCGTGGTGGGGAAGCCCGTTTGCAGCACGATCGGATCGTAAATGTGCCACGGCTCCTCGACCTTCAGCTCGAGCGCCAGCGTAGCGCTGCCACCGGGGGCCAAAGCGGCACGGTCCGCGAGCAGACGAGCTTCGAACTTGGGACCGGCGGTCGGTGACCCAGCCTGCAAGAACAGCCAGGCCGACAACAGGGCGGTGACTGCGTTCATCCTCTTGATCGCTCCCGTCGTGGGGTTGATTCGGATCCGGGGTCGGAGAATACTCGACTGATCGGAGCAGCAACGTTCCGGGCGACACATCCCGGCCTGGGCGTGCGGCGCACACCAGCACCCTACGGCAATCCGTCAATTATACTACTCCGCCCCCGCCGCTCCTATTCCCGGCGAGGTGACGTCGGGCTCGGGCTGTGCCGCCGCAAGTCGGGACACCCAGGAGCACCCGACAGAAGTCGGGCCGGAACGGAGCCGCATGTGGGAGTGCGCCGGCGGGCCAACTCCTGCAACCGCTTCTCACGGTCGCGGCTCGGATCTCGGATCTGTTTGGTGCTCTACGAACCCGGGCCGGCCGGCGCTTTGCCACCCCCACCATGCGTGAATGCGTACTCGTCAAACAACGTCTCGTCGCCGCCGGCCGAACGCAGGCGGGCCGTGAGAATGTAGTCGCCCGGCGGCAAGACCGGCTGATCCAGTTGCAGCGTGAACTTGTAGAACCGCGACAGACGGTCCCAGTATTTGAGCAGCGTCTGGTCGGAGTTGATCTCCACCGGCCAGAGCGCCACGCGGCGCCCCAGCCGATCACTGCTGGCCACCCGCCGCGCACACAGCTCGAACTGAAAGGTCCCGATGATCTTCGTCGGGTCGCCAAACGAGTCCCGCGCCGCGAGGATCACCTCGATACCATTCGCATCACCGCTGCCGGAGAAGCTGACCGGCTTGGTCAGGTAGCGCTGGATCTCGATTTCCTTGGGCATCATCATGTGGACAAAGGCGGCCAGTTGTGGGTCCGCCAGCGCCACGCTCGCCGAATCCTGTTGCTGACAGGCGCACGTCAGCAAGACACCCGGCAGTACCACCAGCACTACGCAGCGCCGGCCGCCCAGTTTCGCAAACCTGTGTAAGCAACTCATCACGGTACCCCGTGTTGAACAACGCGACTCCTCAACTCAACACAGGAGTTTAATTGAGATCAGGCGATTCCGCGAGCAAGCGCGGCGGCCCGGGCGGCAGCACGCGTGGTCGCCCGCTGTCCGGCACCGTGCGATACCGAGCGCGGCTTGCGGATGCACAAAGCTGGCCGCGAATAATCGCGCGGTGGTTGCGTCCGTTCTGGAAGACGGAGCGGGCACGATACTCACCGCGCGGCTGCAGCCGGCGGCGTCGCGTGGCCGCCACGCGCGGACAGGTGTACACTCCTGGTTCTACATGGAGTATTGAATGGACATCCCCACATGCACTCGTGTAATCATGTGCCTGATGGCAGCGCTGCTGCTCGGCCAATCGCGGTCACTCGCCACCCAGGACAAGCCGACCGGCATGCCGGCCCGCGACAGGCAGTCGCGGCCGGGCAGCCAAGAGGCGGAAAAACGGCAAACAGAGCAGGGTTTACTCCGACACGAGCCGGATGCGGCTCCCGGATACACGCTCATCGCACCGATGCGCTCCGGTACGACGTACCTGGTGGACATGCAGGGTAACGCCGTGCACACCTGGACCAGCGACGCCCCTCCCGGTCAGGCCGTCTACCTCCTTGAGAACGGCAACCTGCTCCGCTGTGAGCGTCACCGCGACAGCCAGAGCTTCCACGGCGGCGGGCTGGGCGGCCGAGTCAGGGAGTTAGCGTGGGATGGCACGATCGTGTGGGAGTTTGTCTATTCCGACGACCAGCACTGCCAACATCACGACATCGAGCGCTTGCCCAACGGTAACGTGTTGCTCATCGCCTGGGAGCGCAAGAACGAGGCCGAAGTGCTCGCCGCTGGACGAAACCCGGCGTTGGGGACCGAGGAGCTATGGCCGGACCATATCGTCGAGGTCGCACCCGAGTACCCCCGTGGCGGACGGATCGTGTGGGAGTGGCATGTTTGGGACCATCTGATCCAGGATCACGATCCAGCCCGGGCAAACTTCGGCGTCGTGGGCGAACCCCCCGAACTGATCGACGTCAATTACGACGGAAGCTCCGCACGACTCGCGCCCGCCGAGAGACGCCGCCTCGAAGCGCTGGGCTATGTGGCACCGCCGACGCGGCCGCAACGGCGAGACGGGCACGCCGACTGGAACCACACCAACGCCATCGACTACAACGCGGATCTCGATCAGATCGTGCTCAGCGTCCTGTCGTTCAATGAAATCTGGGTGATCGATCACAGCACAACTACTGAGGAGGCGGCCGGACACACGGGGGGACGCTGCGGCCAGGGCGGCGACCTGCTCTACCGCTGGGGCAACCCGCAGACCTACGCGGCCGGAACCTCCGCTGATCAGCAGCTATTCGCGCAGCACGACGTGCAATGGATCGAACGCCACCGCCCCGGTGCCGGACACCTGCTAGTCTTCAACAATGGGCGCGGCCGGACAGACGGCAACTATTCCACCGTCGATGAGATCGCCGCGCCCGTGGATCGGCGGGGCGACTACCGCCGCGCCACGGGAGCCGCCTTCGGCCCAGAGAAACCGGCGTGGGTCTACGCCGCTGCTGACAAGGAAAGCTTCTTTGCCGGCCACATCTCCGGTGCGCAGCGGCTGCAAAACGGTAACACGCTGGTGTGCTCGGGCGAGAGCGGCCGGCTGTTCGAGGTTACGCCCGCCGGACGCGTTGTCTGGGAGTACATCAGTCCGTTCGAAGGCAACCTGGGCGGACCGGGTGGGCCCGGCGGCCCGCGTGGACGGCGTCCCTTCCCGCCCCTGGGTTTCGGAGCGGGGGAGCAACCGCCGGAACGCTCCGGCCGTCCGGAGTCAGGTCGGCGACGCGGCCCACCCGGTGCATGGGGCGCTACGCCCGGCGACGGTCCGCACGGACCTCCGGGGCAACACGACAGCCCGAACGCGCTCTTCAGAGCGCTGCGGCTGCCGCTGGACTATCCCGGGTTGGCAGGCAAGGACCTGACCCCCAAGCCGCCCGCCGAAACGCCGCCGGAGCGTTCGCAACGCTGGCGACGCTCGAAGCCCTAGCGCGATACTCGCGCGCAACCGCATCCCGATCGGCCTGCCAGGCCAGGCCGGACCGTCGTCTTCGCGCCCGACAAGCTGATATCCCAGCCGCGCGGCGACGGCTCAAGCAGTGCTCGGGTTGGGTGACGGATGCGCCTCCCCTACGCGGTGAAGCAGGGTCGTGTCCGTCGATCCCGGTGTGCGTGGCCTGGTCGAAGTGACCACGACGATCAGATCACCCCGCCGGGCGAGCCCGCATTCCAACAGCCGCGCATCGAGCACGGCCGCCATGGCGGCCGGATTGCGGACCGGTTCCACACGAATCGGCTGCACGCCGTACAGCAGGTTCATGCGCCGGCAGACACGCTCGTCGTAGGACAGCCCGACCACGGGCATCGGCAGGCGATGCTGCGCCACCAGGCGCACGGAAGCACCGGTCGCGCTCCACACGGCGACCAGACAGGCGTCCAGGTCGAGCGCGGCGCGCACCGCGGCGTGTGCGATCGCCGCCGTACCGCGATACGCACCGGCCGAGACAGTCTTGGTCAGGGCCCGCGGAGGCTGGTGCCGGCGCAGGTGTGCCTCGGTGACCTGCGCCACGCGGTTCATCATCTCGACGGCCTGAACCGGAAACTTACCGACCGCCGTCTCGCCCGAGAGCATCACCGCATCGGCGCGATCGAAGATCGCATTGGCGACGTCGGATACTTCCGCGCGCGTGGGCATCGGGCTGGAAATCATGCTCTGGAGCATCTGGGTGGCGATGATGACCGGTTTGCCCGCGGCGCGGCAGCGGGCTGTGATGTCCTTCTGGATCAATGGCACCTGCCAGACGTCCATCTCCACGCCCAGGTCGCCGCGCGCCACGAGCACGACGTCTGTGTTGACGATCAACTCGTCCAGGTGTTCCAGGGCTTCGGGCTTCTCGATCTTGATAACAACCCCCGTATCGCTGGCGCGTTGCCGAATCAGCTCTTTCAACTCGTACAGGTCCGCTGGCCGACGCACGAACGACAAGGCCACGTAGTCGAGTTCATGCTCGAGCGCCCAGGCCAGATCACGCCGGTCCTTCTCGGTCAGCGCTGCCGTCGACAGGGTCGTGTCCGGCAGGTTGACGCCCTTGTGCGGCGACACCACGCCGCCGGCCGTACACGTGCAGACGAGTTCATCCTTTGTCCGCTCCATCACCAGCAAGCGGATCATCCCATCGTCGACGTAGACCCGCTGACCGGCTTCGACCTCGTCGATCATCCCCGCGTAGTTGGTGGTGAACTGTTCCGCGGTGCATTCGGTCTCACCGCGCACAAAGCGCACCACCTGCCCCTGTTCCACCACGAGCGAACCGCCGCGCACTCCGCCGAGCCGGATCTTGGGACCACACAGGTCACCGACGACGGCGATCGGCTCGCCGCGCTCGTTCGCCAATGTGCGGATCGTCTCCAGCACGCGCCGGTGCCCGTCCAGGTCGCCATGGCTGAAATTGAGCCGACACACGTCCAGACCGGCATCGAACAGGCTCGTCAATACCTCGCGGCTCGTCGAGGCCGGTCCCAGGGTGGCGATGAGCTTGGTGTTGTTCCAGACAACTTCTTTCGGGCTGGCCACGTCGGACTCCTCACCAATTGGAAATCGGACACACGGATTCTGGCACAGCCGGTCTGGCATGCCAACCTGCATTTGTCGTGGCGCAGCCACGCGCCGCCGGGCGGCCGGTTACCCGTCGGCGGCCGATCGAACAACGGTGGCACGCGGAAGCACTCCCCCACAGGGCCGGGGCGTTGGCGCGGGCGGCAGCGTGGTTGAGGCCGGACAGCGGCTGATCGTCGGCCAGCGCGGTGGCCATTTGCGCGGGGTGCCCGAGCGGTTCGGCCCCTGCCGTTTCAAACTGTAATGATTGCCGAACGTGATCGAGGATTCGGCCGAGTTGGCCTGTGAACATCCGCTGATGGTCGTTGAGTTTCAGCCGCGCTGAGCGGGCGATATGCCGGACCTCGTCTGCGTCGATGACTTCGCTCAACGGACGGTGCGTCTTCGTCGCGCTTTCCTCAAGAGGTGGGCACTTCGGCTGGCTTCGGGCGCTGGCGCCTCGGTGGCTTGGTGATCAGACCCATGCGGATGGCCTTGGCGCTAACGCGAATCCGCATCACTTGCCCATCGATGAGCGCGCGCACCTTCTGGATGTTGGGCTTGAATTTCCGCTTGGTGATCCCGGTCACCTTGCGTCCCACGCCGCCGAGATACTTGGCCTTGCCGCGCCGCGAGATCGAACGGCCGGCGACGGTCTGCTTACCGGTGAAAAGACATCTGCGGGCCATCGGCCACCTTCATCGTCAAGACAAGCTGTAAGCGGGGACCGCCCGCGCGGACCTCGCCGAGCCCCATAGGATAGCGTCCTGCACCGCAGCGGTCAAACCCATCGCCACCCCTCTTCCGGCTCGTCCGCGTGGGCACCTCGAAGGCGGTCACAACACGCACAATCCGAGCCCGAAGCGCCAGCGAGGGATCAGGTGACGATAGCGCGTCCGTGTGCAAATCCCTCGCTGGCGCTTCGGGCTCGCTTCCAGACCGCGCTATCGGCTGCGAGTCTTGGCATCTGGCTCGTGCTACGGCCAGCCTGGCCCGCCAGCGGCGGGATTCGCGGTTCATGCCAAGGCCGGCCTGATCACCAGCCATGACTTCCGACATCTGCTCATCCCTTTCACGAAGCGGCGAGTCGCTCCTGATACCAAGGAAGTCAGCACGTCGTTCAGCCTTGGCCGCCGCTTGACCGATCGGTTGTCGATCGGCTTCGGCGGCCGAGTTGGGGCGTTGCGTGCGCCCTTCAGTGAAGTCCTGGGCCCCCTCGACGTGGAATTCCGCCGCAGCGAGGGCTTGGGAGGCGGGTTCCACGTCGGGTTGCAGTGCCAAGCGACCGATAACCAGACACAAGCCGCCGCCTACCGTTTGCCGACCTGGTTCGGCGACATCGATGGCGGCCGCATTCCGCTCGGCATCGACCATGGCCTCAGCCGCGTTGAGGAGGTTCAACATGGCCTCTCATGCGGTTTCGGGTTCAGTTTGGTCGTAGCGCTCATGGTGCGGAGCCCCTGCTCGGGCACACTGGGCAGGGCACGCCTGCGCCTCTGGCACTCACATCACAATCCCGTTACAGTTTGTCTTTTGGCGGACGTTGGATACACCGCGCCGACAGGCTCGGGCGCCCAAGCATTGCAACGTCCGAATCCGCTTTCAAGACATGAGGAAGCTCGGAAGATGGCCAAGAAACGCAGCACAGTACCGAAACGGTATGCCGATCGCATCACGCGCGTGCGCGCCGAGATGGAGCGCCGGCACGTGGACGGGTACCTCGTCGTCAACCGCAACGACCAATACTGGCTGACCGGTTTCACGGGGGAGGATGGCGGTGTGCTGGTGAGCGCGCGCGCCGTGGTCCTGCTGACGGACGGCCGCTTCAGCGAGGCCGCCGACCGCGAGGCGCCGTTTGCTCACAAGGTGCTGCGCAAGCTGCGCTCGCCGGCCGAGACTGCGGCTGAGGTGAAACGCTGCAAGATCCAGCGGCTCGGGTACGATCCCGGCCACATGAACGTGGGAGATTTCACGGCCCTCCGCCGACTGGCCCGGCCTGCCGCGCTGGTGGCCGCCAGCGGCATCATCCTCGGCATGCGCAAGCAGAAGGACGCTGGAGAAGTGGCGGTGATCCGCCAGGCGATCGACGTCGCCCAGCGAGCCTTCAAGAAGACCGTGAACTGGATCAGGGCCGGGCAGACGGAGCGGGAGATCGCGGCGAAGCTCGAGTACGAGATGGCCCGCCTCGGCGCGACCGGTCCCTCATTCCCCACGATCGTCGCCGTCGGGCGCAATGCGTCGCTGCCACACTGTGTTCCCGGTGAGCGCGTCGTCAGCGAGCGCGAGGGGATCCTGATCGACTGGGGGGCCCGCGTGGACTGGTATTGCAGCGACTTGACCCGCATGGTCTGGCCCGGTAGCATCCCCCGCCGATTGGCGAAAATCTACGGCATCGTCCACGAGGCCAAGGAGCGTGCCACGGCGGCGATCCGCCCGGGAATCAAGGCCGCCGACATCGACCGCATCGCGCGCGACCATATTCGCAAGTCAGGCTACGGTAAGAACTTCAATCATAGCCTGGGGCACGGTATGGGCCTCGATATCCACGAGGCACCGATCATGCGGAAGGTCTGCCCGGATGTGCTTCAGCCCGGCATGATCGTTACCGTTGAGCCCGGGGTATACATACCGGCCTATGGCGGGATTCGCATCGAAGACGACGTCCTGGTGACGGAAACCGGTCACGAAGTGCTTTCTTCGCTGCCGACCGATCTGCCCCGCTGAAGGTGCGGAAGCTGCTGAAACCGAACGCTGGAACGAGAATCACATGGACATCGAGCATATCAGGAACCTCGTCGAGTTGATGGTCGACAACGATCTCAGCCGTGTCGAACTCCGTGAAGGTGAGACCCACATTCTGTTGCGGCGCGGGCAGACGGTGGTGGCCGCTCCGCCGGCCAGCAGTCCATCGGCGGCGCTGACGCTGGCGAGTGCAACGGTGCCTGCCGCACTGAGGCCGGGCGAGCATTCTGCCAGCGCGGGCCCGGCAGCAACGGAGGGCACGCACGCGGCCGGCGGTGACGAGAGCTTTGTCAGGTCGCCGATGGTCGGCACGTTCTACGGCGCTCCGGATCCGGATTCTCCGGCGTTCGTGAAGGTAGGCGACAACATTGGGCCTGAGTCGGTGGTGTGCCTGATCGAAGCGATGAAGGTCTTCAACGAGATCAAGGCCGAGACGTCCGGCCGCGTCACGAAGGTCTTGGTCAAGAACGCCGAAGCGGTCGAGTTCGACCAACCCTTGTTCGCGATCGCATCATCCTGATCCCCACTATGGCAGGAACGAGAACCGGATGTTTAGCCGGATCCTAGTAGCCAACCGAGGCGAGATCGCACTGCGCGTCATTCGCGCGTGCCGGGACATGGGCATCGAGGCCGTGGCCGTCTACAGCCGGGCCGACGCCGATGCTGCCTATCTGAAACTGGCCCACGACGCCATTTGCATCGGTGCCGAGGCGCCCCAGCACTCTTACCTGAATCCCGCGGCGATCCTGTCCGCGGCGGAGATCACCGATGTGCAGGCGATTCACCCGGGCTACGGCTTCCTGGCCGAGAACCCGACGTTTGCACAGATGTGCCGCGACTGCAAGATCGAGTTCATTGGCCCCAGTGCGGAATCGATGGCCATGCTGGGCAACAAGATCGCAGCCCGCAACCTGGCCCAGCGGGCGAAGGTCCCGCTCATCCCCGGTAGCAAGGGTGATGTCGCCGACGACGACGAGGCCGTCCAGATCGCGGAAGAGATCGGGTACCCGGTCATGATCAAGGCCTCGGCCGGCGGCGGCGGCCGCGGCATGCGCGTCGCCCACAACGAAGCCTCGCTCAAGAGCAATTTCCGCAATGCGCGGGCCGAGGCCGAGGTGGCCTTCAAAGACGGCACGATGTACCTCGAGAAGTTCATCGAACGTCCGCGACACGTCGAGGTGCAACTGCTCGGCGACCACAAGGGCAACGTGGTGCACCTGTGGGAGCGTGATTGTTCTCTCCAACGACGTCATCAGAAGCTGGTCGAAGAATCCCCGTCGCCCCACATCAGCAGCCGCACCCGCCGCAAGCTGTGCAGCGCCGCGGTCCGCCTGGCCAAGGCGGCCGGGTACTACTCGGCCGGCACGTGCGAGTTCCTCGTGGACGAGCAGGAGAACTTCTATTTCATGGAGGTTAATGCCCGCATTCAGGTCGAGCACCCGGTCACCGAGCTGATCACGGGGGTCGATCTGGTGCAGTGGCAGATCCGCCTCGCCGATGGCGAACAACTCAAACTCCGGCAGGAAGACATCAGCCAGACGGGATCGGCGATCGAGTGCCGCATAAACGCCGAGTCGCCCGAGGATGGGTTCCGCCCCTGCCCCGGTCCGATCAAGGAGTTGTTCCTCCCCGGCGGCCCGGGCGTGCGCGTCGACACCCACACGCATTGCGGCTACGTGGTCAGCCCGTACTATGACTCCATGATCGCCAAGCTGTTGGTGCACCGCCCCAGCCGCACGGAGGCTATCCAGGTGATGCGCCGGGCGTTGGCGGAGTTCCACGTGGCCCCCATCAAGACGACCGTTCCGGTCCACCGCTTCATCTTAGACCATGCCGACTTCATCAAAGGCGACGTCGATACCGGCTTTATCGAGCGGGCGTACAACCCAGCGGCCTCTCCCAGCGGCGTTTAGAGCAGGTTCCAAAGAGATTTGCCGCTCGCGGAGGGCCAGCCTCCCAGCAGACCGCCGCTCGGCATGTGCCATGCCTTCCCGACGGACGCCTGATGCACAAAAAGGTGGGGGCCGCCCCGGAGCCGAAGCACTCCGGGACGGCCTTTTCGCGGCACGTGGTCCTGGAAGGGCGACTCGGTTGGGGTCCACGGCAGGTGATAACCGAGTGCCCTACACCCGCAGTATCGGAGAGACATTGGGTCTTGGTTTACTCGTTTGGGGGAAAAAACCAAGAACTGGTTCTTGACCTCCGGGCTGGACGACCGGGCCGGCTGAACGGCCGCTGCGGCGACTGAGTTCGGCCGCCGACGGGTGCAACAGAGCCCTCGAGTGGCGCGGCAGCGGTTTCCGCTCGCGGCGTTACACTGGTAGCCTGGGAGCGAATAGTCCAGATGGTCGACCCACCACTCGTATTCCGCTGTCCGGCATGCCACAAGAAGATATCCGCACCACGCTCGCGGGCGGGCGCGCGGGCGAAGTGTCCCGCCTGCCAGAAGCCTCTGACCGTGCCCCGGCCACCGGGTGGCGACGTGGGCGCCGGCGCCCAGAGTACGCTCGACGAGCAACAAACGCCCGAAGCAGCGCGGGTACGCTTCTGGACGCCCTCCGTTTACGTTGCCGCGGGGGTGCTGGGGCTGTTTGCCGTGGCGGCGCTGCTGTTCGGCAACCTGGTGACGCGCCTGTTCGTGGTGCTGGTGGTCCTGACGACGCTGAATGGTTACTGGCTGGGTGCCGCGCGCGTAGCCGCGTCTGCGGTCGGGTTTCTGGTCGCGCTGCTGCTAGCAGTGCCGATGGGCAAGTTGGTCGAACCGCTGGTATCCACGCTGGTGGGCACGACCGGCCTGGCGAACAGGATGCTCAGCATCGGAATCTGCGGCGCCGTGCAGGTGATGGTTGTGGGCGTAGCTCTATCAGTGCTGTTCGCGCGCTTCCTGAAGCGCCGGCCCGAGTGGCGCCGTTTCGATAGGCTGATCGGAACCGGCGTGGGACTCGTGGACGGCGCGATATTCGGCGCCTTTCTGATCTGGGCCGTGCTTCTGCTGGAACCCATGGCTGGCCGCTACACGGGCCAGTCGGGGCGCAGCGACCGCGCGGACCTCCTGAGAAGAAACGTGCTGACCGCCGCCGCCAGCGTACGCCAGAGTGCGGTCGGACGAGCAGCGGGGGTGGTCAACCCGCTGAAAGAGATGCAGATGTTCGCGTTATTGAATCACGCGCAGACGGTGTTGGCGGATCCGCGCGCGCGGGAGGTGTTTGTGAATCACCCGACGATGCAGAGAATCCGCGAGCGTCCCGCCGTCCGGCGAACGTTGGAACTGCTCGCCAACGAGCCAGCGCTGGTCGAGTTCGAGGATGGACTGAGCGACGAAGAGCTCCGCGACCTGCTGCAAAGTCCGCGTCTGCTGGCCATTCTTGACGAGACCGGCCTGCTGCGCGAGCTTGCCCCGATCAGCGCGGACATCGAGCGGGCGCTCGAGGCCGCCCTGCCGGAGCAGCCCTGACACGCAGCCGCCTTGCAATCGGCAGCCGAATCAGGCAGAATCGGATAGCGTAGTATCCCCCGCCGGCGAGCCAAGAGTAGCAATCATCAGGAGGAGTACACCTTGCAGGTGGACGGCAAGACGATTGACTTCGATAACGATGGCTTCATGATTGACCCCGCGCTGTGGGATGAGGATGTCGCCTCCGCGATTGCGAGCGAAGAAAACATCGACGGGATGTCCGATAAGCATTGGGGGGTCGTGAACTTCATCCGGGACTACTGGAAAGAGCACGATCTTGCCCCGCCTGTACGCCTGATTTGCACGGAAGTGGGCGTGAGCGTGCGTGAGATATACAAACTGTTCACGTCGGGGCCTGCCCGCGGCGCCTGCCGAGTCGCCGGCCTGCCGAAGCCCGATGGTTGCGTGTAGAGCGCCCGTCACCCCGCCGAAGGCCGGGGCGTCTCTCGCAAACGGGAGCAGATCACTTTGCTGATTGCGGCGAGGATATTCGTGGCGCTGGGCGTCTTGTGGGCGGCTGGCGCGCTGGCGTGGCAGGTGCTTGCCGCGCGGGGCGGGGGACGCCGGGACTACAGCCAACGGGCGGGTGACCCGAGCCGGGGGATACTGTACAACTTCACGATTGCAATGCAGCCGGCACACAAGGAGTCGGTGAAGAACCACCCGATCGAGTTCGCCACTGGCCTGGTGCTGCACGCCGGCGTCCTGACCACGCTGGTCGGCGTAGTGCTGTTGCTCGTCTGGCCGTCCGGGGGGCTGTGGCTGTTGGCCTTGATGCGTCCGCTCGCGGCGCTGGCATTGCTGGCAGGACTCTGCCTGCTGGTGCGGCGTGTCTGGTCGTTGACGTTGCGCGCCATGAGTGTGGGCGATGACTACCTGGCCATAGCTGCTTGTTGTGGGCTGCTGGCGTGGGTAGTCGCGGGGCAGCTCGGTGGGCAGAACCAGCCCGGCTTCCTGATCTACGCTGGCCTGCTGCTGCTCTACCTGCCACTGGGCAAGCTCAGGCACGCGGTGTTCTTCTTCGTGGCGCGGGCAGATCTCGGGCGACGACTCGGCTATCGCGGCGTCTATCCGCCGGCGCCGGCAGAAACGGAGTGATGGATGGCGGACGCGGACGTGAGCCAGACTCTCGCAACAGCCCGTGCGGCGCTGGCGCGCTCCGCCCACGGTCTGGCCGCGTACCATCTCAATGCGTGTGTGAAGTGCGGGCTCTGCGCGGAAACCTGTCACATCTACAAGGCCCAGCCCGAAGTTCAGAACCACCCAGGGGTGAAAGCCGCGCAGGTCATCAATCACTATCGACGCTATCACACGTTCCTCGGGCGGGTGCTGCCGCGGCTGGTCGGGGCCAAGGAGCTGAACCCCGCTACGCTCGACGAGTTGGTCGAGACCGTCTATGGGCGCTGCACCGCGTGCGGCCGGTGCAGCTTGCACTGCTCAATCGGGTTGGACGTCGCGGCGGTCATTCGGACCGGCCGCAACATTCTGGCGTCGATCGGCAAAGTGCCGGAGGGCTTGCAGCGCACCGTCGACAACCAACTCAAAACCGGCAACCAGATGGCCATTCCCCAGGACGAGCTCATCTCCACCGCCGCATGGCTGTCCGACGATCTGAAGCTGGAGATGAGCGACGAAGCCGTCAAGGTGCGTGTGGACGAAAAGGCGAGCCGCGTGCTCTACCTCATCAACCCACGCGAGGTGAAGTTTTTCCCGCTGTCGCTGATGGCCGCGGCGGGCGTCTTCCACAAGGCGGGTGAGAGTTGGACCATCTCCAGCAAGTTCTACGACGTCACCAACTATGGCTTCTACTCCGGCGATGACGAGTCGGCGGAGGAACTCACGCGGCGCGTCGTCGAGGAAGCCGAAGTACTGGGCGCAGAAGAGATCATCCTGTCAGAGTGCGGGCATGGCTTCCGTTCGTTCCGCTGGGAAGGGCCGAATTGGATACGGCGCGAGTACCCTCTCCCGATGCGCAGCATGCTCGAGCTGCTCGAAGAGTATCTCGCCAGCGGGCGCATCAAGGTCGATCCGGAAAAGAACACCGAGCGCGTCACACTCCACGATCCGTGCAACCTCGTGCGCTGGGGCGGCGTGAGTGAGCCGCAACGCCGCATTCTGAAGCAGGTCGTGACCGACTTCGTCGAAATGACGCCCAACCGCAAAGACAATTACTGCTGCGGCGGGGGCGGCGGCATGCTGTCGATGAGTGAATATGGCGATCGCCGGGTCGCTTCGGGCGCGATCAAGGCCGAGCAGATACGCGCGACCGAGGCCAAGATCGTCGCCACGCCATGCCACAACTGCGCCGATCAATTGATCGAGCTGTCGAAGAAATACAAGCTGGGGGTCGAGATCCAGGCAGTGGTGGAACTGGTGTACAACGCGCTGGTGTAGGCCGCGCCGCCGATCTTGAGATGGGGAGAAATCCGTACGCCGCATGGTGCGGCCGCGCTGATTGAACTTGGGGCGGCGGCGGGGCGATTACGGTATCCTACCGGTCGTGGTGCGGCGGACACGCGGCTGCCGCTCTCTACTCATCCCACAGGAACTCGCCATGCACTCTTCCGTGCCCATCGGCGCCGTCCTGCTGGCGGCGTGCTGTGTGCTCCCGGCGGCCGGTCAGAACGCCGGCTTGTTCGACGAACTGGCCGTCCTTTACCCGGATTCGCAGCCGGGTTCCGGCGCGCAGAGCTACGCCGGCGATACGCCGCGCGGCGTGCCGGTAGGCGTGCATCTGCTGGTGACCGGTCTGCCGGCGGAGGCAGAAGTTGGCTGGCAGGTCAAGCTGGACGGGGCGACGGCCGACAACGTGCGCGCGTTCCGGTTAGTCGATGTACCGGTGGAGCAGAACACCGGGTCGATCAGCCGCACGGAGGCCTGGGACAACAAGCAGAATCCACACGTGATCCGTGAAGCGCCGTTCCGCGTCTTCGAAGTGCTCGAACCGGCCGGGGAGATTGTGCGGGCGAGCGCTGCGGGGGTGCTGGCGCTACGTGTGGAGGTGCCAATCAAACCGGACGCCGAGCCCGCGCCGCGTGTGTACAAAATCACGCTGAAGGCCGGCGATTGGCAACAGATACTCACCTGGCGCCTGCACGTTCACGCCGCGGCGGTCCCGGCCACGGGACCACAGAGCCCGGGATACACCAATTGGTTCAGCCCGGACATCATCGCCGAGCGGCACCAGCTCGAGCCCTGGAGGGAGCCCTTCTGGGAGATGCTCGGCCGCTATGCCGACCTGATGGCCCGCGCGCGGCAGAACACGTTCTGGGTCCGCTGGCGCGACTTCGCACACGTAGACCAGGAGGGGAAGATCGTGCTGAACCGCGCACGGCTGCAGCGCTATGTGCGGCTCTTCCTCGAGCGCGGCTTCACACACGTCGAAGGCGGGCACCTGGCGCACCGCCATGCCGGCGACTGGAGCGGTCCCCGACTGGACTTGGTTCTGACCGGCAACGACGTCAATGCCAGCGCGGGCCGGGTCGAGCTAGCGGCGCTGCTGGGCGCGGTGCGCGCCGCGCTGACGGAGCTCGACCTGCCCAAGCACGTCGTCTATCTCCAGCACCTCACGGATGAGCCCACCGATGCCAACGCCAAGAGCTACGCGGCGCTCGCCAACCAGGTCCGGCAGCATCTGCCCGGGGTCAAGATCTTCGAAGCCACCATGTCGCTCAGACTGACCGAATCCGTAGACCATTGGTGCCCACAGGTGCAGGAGTATCAGAAGCACCGCGAGTTCTTCGAGCAACGCCAGCAGGCCGGCGATGCCGTCTGGGTCTACACCTGCCTGGCACCCGGCGGGCCGTGGTTGAACCGGCTGCTTGATCAGGAACGCCTGCGTCCGGTTTACCTGGGCTGGGCGCTGGTGAAGTATGACCTGGAGGGCTTCCTGCATTGGGGCCTGAACCACTACCGGCCCGGCGTGGACCCGCTGGCCCAGAGTGTAGTTCCACACGGCGAAGGTCCGCCCAACTTCCTCCCGGCCGGCGATTCTCATCTCATCTACCCCGGCAAGACGGGACCACTGTCGGGACAACGCTGCGAGGCTCAGCGGATCGGGATGGAGGATGCGGAGTTGCTACGGCTGCTGAAGGCCAGCGACGCGGAACGGGCAGAGGCGCTCATCGCCCGCGTCTTTCGAGCGTTTGACGACTACGAGCAGGACATCGCGGCCTATCGCGCAGCGCGACTGGCCTTGCTGAAGGCGCTATCCGGACCCGTTGAAGACAAGTCGGCATCTGAAGGGCCGCCGGTCGAGATCCGCTACGCATTCGACGACCCCGACGAGGCGGGCGCTTTTGCAGTGACCGCCGGCGGAGACGGAGCGCGGAAGGGAGTCGAACCCAAGATCGCTGACGGCCGGCTCTGTCTGCTGGAATCCTGGTGGAAGTTCGCCACCTCCGCAGCCTTCGCCGCGCCGACCTCGAAGACTGCGCGCGTCGTGGACGTCTCGTGGAAACTGGTCATTAACACCGGGACCGAAGGGGCCGGGTTCGCCTGGCTGAATGTGCAGCAACACGGCGAGCGCGGCGCGGCGCCGCAGGTCGAGCAGTGGGAAGCACCCGGCATCGCGGCGTCGTTCGGCGTCGGGTTCGACGCGTCCAACCCGGTCAACCGCGACCCGTTTCGCGGCTCGGGCAACGTCTACGACCGCCCGCAGCACGAGCTTTCTCTGCACTGGGACGGACGCGAGATAGTCAAACGCACGACTCCGATGGACTTTCGGGACGAGCAGCCGCACCAGGTGCGCGTGCGGTTGGAGTTCGTGCCCGGCGGAGCGGATGTGAGCGTCTGGATCGACGACACCGCGATCTACGAGCGCTATTTCATTTCGGGCCTGACCGCCTACGTTGGCCGCCCGGCCTTCGGCGGCCGCAACTCGCAGACCGCCGGCGACGTGTTGATCGACGATCTGCAAGTCCGCTGCACCGACCCGATCCCCGCCCCGGAGCCGCCAGTGACGATCATGGCGATCGATCACCAGCTCAACGACGTCAAGCACCCCAAGCACGAAGCGGTGGTCGAGTTTCCGGAGCAGGGCGAGCGTTTCGCGCGGATTATCTGCACCCTGCGGCTGGACAAACCCGAGACACGCTTCGATCCGTGGGATCGGCTGGCCGCGGTCTATGTGTATGACGACGATGGCAAGCACTTCGAGCTGCTGCGCTACATCACGCCCTACCACCGCGGCCACGAATGGCGTGTGGACGTCACGGACTTCCGGCCGCTGCTGTGCGGCAAACGCAAGATCGAGCAGGTCTGCCAGACTCAGGGGGAGGGTTGGGTGGTCACGGTGACGTTCGATTTCTATCCCGGTGCGTGTGAACGTGTGGCCTACCGCGTCGTCGAGTTGTGGTCGGGCAGTCCGGAGATAGGCAACCCGGAGAAACCGGTCGCGGATTTCTATGCGCCACGGACGGTCACCTTGGACGAGCACACGGTCGGCGCCCAGGTGCGCACTGTCGTCACCGGCCACGGCATGCATCCGAACACAAACAACGCCGCCGAGTTCATGCCACTGGGACGGACGCTGGTCGTCAATGGTGAGTCGTTTCGCAACGTGCTCTGGAAGACGGATAACTACCTGAATCCCTGCCGGCCGCAGGGCGGAACCTGGAAATATGATCGGGCCGGCTGGGCTCCGGGTGACGTGGTGCGGCCCTGGGAGGTCGATATCACGCATCTGCTGAGGGGCGCGCGGGAGTTGCTCGTCGAGTATCGCCTCGATCCCTACCTCAACGAGGGCCGCGGCGAGACCTGGGCGCCCTTCCACAAAACCGAGGCATACGTCGTGTTCTATCGCGCCCCGTGAGAGTCGTGGGCATGCGTACCACTGACAGAAAAACGGTGAATGATGTGGGTTGCAAAAGGGCTTGTGCGGATTGCGGTTGGAACGTGCGCTGGCGGATCACGGCTGACACAGCCGTGAGAGCGCGAGGATTAATCCGAGGGCGCACTATCTGGAAGATCGCGGCACTCGGAGTGTTGGCAACACCGATTGGGGCGGCGAATGGTGATTGGCTGATCGACCCCACGCCGTTCAAGGCCCGTTGTAGCGTCAGCACTGCTGACGGGACCATAGTGTTAGGCAACGGCCTGGTGCGGCGGACGTTTCTGCTCAAGCCCAATGCAGCCACGGTCGGCTTCGACAACCTGATGACCGGCGAGTCGCTGCTGCGGGGCATCAAGCCCGAGGCGCTGGTCGAGATCGATGGCGCTGGTGTCAAGGTGGGCGGGCTCACCGGCCAGCCGAACTACGCGTATATCGATCCGCGCTGGCTGGGTCATTTGGTCGCCGACGCGGCCGCGTTTCGGTTCGTGGGACACGAGGTCGGGGTCATACAGGAACGCCTGCCGTGGAAACGCGTGCGCCATCACGCCCCGGGCGTTGTGTGGCCGCCGCCCGGCGTGCACTTGCGGATGGACTACGAGTGCGCCGTCAGCGAGCCTCCCGAGTTGCAGGGCATACACGTGGCGGTGCACTACGAGCTGTACGATCGAATCCCGCTATTCAGCAAGTGGATCACCGTGCACAACGGGCGCCAGCAGCCCGTCACGCTGGACAGCTTCACGAGTGAGCTGCTCGCCGTGGTCGAGAGGCCGGCGAATCCGCAACAGAGCGGAATACCGGGCCCGCCGAGCAGTCTGCACGTCGAAACGGACTACGCCTTCGTCCAGGGCAACGGCAGTCAGTGCCGACATTGCGTGCACTGGGAGCCCGATCCCGCATTTGGAACGCAGGTGGACTATCAACGCCGCACGCCCTGCCTGCTGGCGGTGCGGCCGACGGTTGGCCCGGCTCAGCCGCTCGAACCGGGTGCAGCCTTCACATCGTTCCGCACGTTTGAGCTGGTGTTCGACTCATCGGAGCGCGAGCGGCGCGGGCTGGCCGTGCGGCGCATGTACCGCACGATCGCCCCGTGGGTAACCGAAAACCCGCTGATGATGCACGTGCGCTACGCCGACCGCGAGACCGTGACCAGCGCGATCGATCAGTGCACCGCGGTCGGATTCGAGATGGTGATCCTGACCTTCGGTAGCGGCTTCAGCATCGAGAACGACAGCCCCGAGTACCTGGTCCAGATGCAGAGCTATGCCGACTACGCCCGCAGTAAGGGTGTCGAAATGGGTGGCTACTCGCTGCTGGCCTCACGCCGCGTGGGCGGCGGACACGATGTGGTCATGCCGGAAGGTCAGCGGCCCACGTTCGGCAATTCGCCCTGCCTGGGCAGCGAATGGGGCAGCGCATACTTTGCCAAGCTATACGAGTTTTACCGGCAGAGCGGTTTCTCTTTGCTCGAGCACGACGGTTCCTACCCGGGCGATGTCTGCACCGCCACGCACCATCCCGGCCATCGCGGCCACGACGACTCGCGCTGGCAGCAGTGGCGTCAGATCAGCGATTTCTACCGCTGGTGCCGGGCGAATGGCGTCTACCTGAACGTCCCCGACTGGTACTACCTGGCCGGCAGCAACAAGTGCGGCATGGGCTACCGCGAGACAAACTGGTCGCTGCCGCGCGCCCAGCAGGTGATCCACACGCGGCAGAACATCTATGATGGCACCTGGGAGAAGATGCCCAGCATGGGCTGGATGTTCCTGCCGCTGACCGAGTATCAAGGCGGCGGCGCGGCGGCGACAATCGAGCCGCTGCGCGAGCATCTCGAACACTACGAACGCATGCTGGTCAGCAATCTCGCATTCGGGGTGCAGGCCTGTTACCGCGGGCCGCGGCTTTACGACTGTGATGAGACCAAGGCGGTCGTCAAGAAGTGGGTAGACTGGTACAAGCAGTACCGCGACATTCTCGAATCAGACGTGATTCACGGCCGCCGCGCCGATGGCCGCGCTCTCGACTGGGCCCTGCACGTCAACCCGCAGCTTCAGCAACGGGGCCTGCTGGTCGTGTTCAACCCGCTGGACCAACCCGCAGCAGAAACACTAACGGTGAACCTGTACTACGCGGGCCTGACGGACAGCGCGGCGGTTCGCGCAGGCGGCGGGCCAACGGAGAAGCACCAGCTCGATCGGGCCCATCGCGTGCGCATCGCGGTCGAGGTGCCGGCGCAGGGCTTCCAGTGGTTCGTAATCGCAGCGCCGCGCTGAACGCGGCCTCTGTGGAGCGTCACGTCATGTTCAACTGTTGGTCAGTAGCGCTGCTTGTGGCGGTTCTGGCGAGTGCCGCACCAGACGATGGCAACCAGGACGACCGCCTGGTGCTCTGGTACGACCGGCCCGCGGACGAATGGACCGAGGCGCTGCCGGTGGGCAACGGGCGGCTGGGCGCGATGGTATTCGGCGGCGTCGACCGCGAGCGGATTCAACTGAATGAGGAGTCGCTCTGGGCCGGGCCGCCAGTCCCAGAGAACGCCGACGATCTGACCGGGCCGCTGGCGGAGGCGCGGCGACTGTTATTCGCGGGCGATCCGGCGGCGGGCGAGCGCATCGTTGCCGAGCAGATCCTCGCGCCGCGCATCTCGCCGCGCAGTTACCAGACGCTGGGCGACCTCGCGTTGCGGATGGTCTACCCGGGCCGCGAGTTGGCGGAGCCGCTGCCCGTCACCGGCTGGCGGCGTGGCCCCGTGCAACAGGAGACGGACCGCGGGCAGCTTGCGGCCGATTTCGATGACAGCGCGTGGCCGGCTGTCGCAGACGTGAGTGATCGGGCGGTACCCGAGAATTCGGTTGTGGTCTTTCGCGCGCGGTTTGCACTAACGACCACACAAATCGCCAGCGGCCTGGCCTGGCTGACACTTAGCCCGATTGATGACGCGGCGGAGGTCTATCTCAACGGAGAGCACGTCGGCGAAACACGCGTCTGGAATCGCCCATATCGCTTCGACGTCTCCCACTGGCTGCGCGCTGGCGAGAACGTGCTCGCGATCGCCGTGCGCAACGTCGGCGGCCCCGGCCATCTGGCACACGAGATTGTGCTGCGGCCGGTGCTGGAGCCGGAATCGTATCGGCGAACGCTCGACCTCGATCGGGCGCTGGCTGTCATCGAATACAAGCTCGACGGCGTTAGCTACCGTCGCGAAGTGTCCAGCAGCCCGGTCGATGATGTGCTGGTGGTACGAATCAGTGCCGACCAGCCGCACCACATCTCGTGCGATATCATCCTCGACCGCCCGAATAGCGACGGGGCCTACAGCGTGGACGAGACGCGCTGGGCGATGCACGGGCGCGCCTCGCATGAGGGCCGGCATCTAGGCGTGCACTACGCCGCGCTGCTCGATGCGCGGGCCACGGGCGGAACCGTGCGCTCCTCGCGCGTCGCGCTGCACGTGCGCGACGCGGACGCGCTGACGCTGCTGCTGGCCGCCAAGACCGACTACAACTGCTCGGCCCCGGCCCAGCCGCTGGCGCTGGACCTGCACGCGACTTGCGCTAAGACAATACAGGCCGCGACGTGCAAACCGTACGAGCAACTGCTGCGCGAGCACGTGGCCGAGCACCGGCGTCTGTTCCGCCGAGTAGCATTGGACCTGGGTGCCAATCCACACCCGGACCTGCCCACCAATGCCCGGTTGGAACGTGTTCGATCCGGCGCGGTCGATCCCGACCTCGCAGCCCTGTACTTTCAGTATGGGCGCTACCTGTTGATATGCTCCTCACGGCCGGGCACGATGCCGGCAAACCTGCAAGGCCTCTGGAACGAGCATATCGCCGCGCCCTGGAACGCCGACTACCACCTGAACATCAATCTCCAGATGAACTACTGGCCGGCCGAGGTCACAAATCTGAGCGAATGCCACCTGCCGCTGTTTCAACTGATGGCGGGGCTGGTAGCCGACGGGCGCGAGTTGGCGCGGAAGTTCGGCTGCCAGGGGATCGCGTTCGGACACGTAACCGACGCCTGGATGTGGGCGGCCGTGCAGGGGCAGCCGGTGTGGGGCATGTGGCCGCTGGGTGCCGGCTGGCTCTCGGCACATATGATGGAGCACTACCGCTTCACCGAAGATATTGCGTTTCTGCGTGAGCGCGCGTACCCCTTTCTGCACGAGACGGCGCTGTTCTTCCTCGACTGGCTGGTCGAGGATCCCGAAACACAACTGCTCGTGTCCGGCCCTACGACTTCGCCGGAGAACACGTATTGGCATGACGGCCAGCGTCTGAGCCTGTCGATGGGCACGACCATGGACCAGCAGATCATCCGCGAGACATTCGAGAACACGCTCGCGGCAGCACAGGTCCTGGGCATCTCTGACGCGTTCACCGCCCGTGTGCGGCAGAGCTTGGATCGCCTGGCACCCACCCGCATCGGCGAAGACGGCCGGTTGCTCGAATGGGCGCGGGCCTACCGTGAAGCGGAGCCCGGCCACCGCCACATGTCGCATCTCTACGGGCTGCATCCCAGCAATCAGATTAGCCCCCTCACCACGCCCGAACTGGCGGCCGCCGCCCGCCGCACGCTCGCAGCGCGGCTGGAACATGGCGGCGGACACACCGGGTGGTCGCGGGCCTGGCTGATCAACTTCGGAGCCCGCCTGCTGGACGGGGAGTTCGCACACCAGAACCTGCAACTGCTGCTGGCCAAGTCCACGCACCCCAACCTCTTCGATAATCACCCGCCCTTCCAGATTGACGGGAACTTCGGCGGGACGGCCGGCATCGCCGAGATGCTGCTGCAAAGTCACGCAGGCGAGTTGCACATGCTGCCGGCGTTGCCGACGGCGTGGCCACACGGCAGTGTGCGGGGGCTTTGTGCCCGGGGGGGATTGGTGGTCGATATGGCCTGGGATATGGGAAAGCTGACGCGCGCCGTGATTCGCGCGCGGGCGGGCCAGTCATGCCGGGTGCGCTACGGCGCGTGTGTAATCGCTGTGGACGTACCGGCCGGCGGGATGGTAGAGGTTGATGCCGACGACTTTGCGACGCAGCCGGAATGATCACCTTGGAACCTATCCCAAAACTCCTTCCGAGTTCTCATGGGGCTTGCGCCGCACCCACGGGGAATGTAGATGGGGGCTGGCGGTGATCGGATCAAGGCCGTCGCGGATTGGTGCTTTGGAGCCCGAATCCGAGTTTGACCCGGACAATCGACACGAACCCCGAAGTGTGGCCGGTCGGGACGGCAGCGGTTTGACTTGCCGACCGCTGGCGGCCAGCCCGAGCACGTGGAGCAGATTGCTTTTCCTTCTGGTGTCCTCCGATCGCCGCAGAAAGGAGGCCTTTCGATGGAAACGCTTCATCAGGATTGTGCCGGTTTGGACGTGCACCAGAAGACGGTGGTGGCCTGTGTGCGCCACGTCGCGGGCGACCCGGACGAGCTCGTCGAGTCGTTCGGCACCACGACGGGCGACTTGCTGCGGCTGGGTGACTGGTTGGCCGGGCAAGGGGTGACCCACGTAGCCATAGAAAGCACGGGCGTTTACTGGGAGCCCATCTGGAACCTGCTGGAGGGCCGCTTCACGCTCTTGTTGGCCAACGCCCACGAGGTGAAACAGGTGCCTGGGCGCAAGACCGACGTCAAGGACTGCCAGTGGATTGCCCAACTGCTGCAACACGGGCTGCTCAAAGCCAGTTTCGTGCCGGATCGTCCGCAACGCGAACTGCGCGACTTGACCCGGCAGCGGACGCAACTCGTCCGCGACCTGGCCCGCGTCCGCAACCGCCTGCAGAAGGTGCTCGAGGACGCCAACCTCAAGCTGGGCCGTGTGGTCAGCGACATTCTCGGGGTCAGCGCGCGCCAGATGCTGCGCGACCTGATCGACGGCCAGGTCGACCCGGCCGTTCTGGCCGACCACGCCCAGCGCCGGCTGCGAGCCAAGATCCCCCAACTGACGAAGGCTTTGCAGGGGCATGTGCGTGACCATCACCGCTTCCTGCTGCGGCAGTTGCTGGATCAGGCTGAGTATCTGGAAGGACAGGTGCGGGCCTTCGAGCAACGGATCGCAGAGGTGCTGAGCCCTTTTGAAAGTGAGGCCATCGCCCGCTTGGACGAGATCCCCGGGATCGATGTCCGCTCGGCCCAGAACATCGTGGCCGAGATCGGCACGGACATGAGCCGCTTCCCGACGGCCGCTCATCTCGCCTCCTGGGCCGGTCTGTGCCCCGGAAATCACCGAAGCGCCGGCAAACGCCTGCGCGGAACGGTCCGCCCCGGCAACCGCTGGCTGCGAGCGACGCTGACGCAGTGTGCCTGGGCTGCGGCCCGTACCCGGTCGACCTACTGGACCGCCCTGTATCGCCGGCTAGGCGCACGGCGGGGCGGCAAACGGGCTACGCTGGCGGTGGCCCATGCCCAATTGACCGTTGCGTACCATCTGCTTCTGCGAAAAGACCCGTATCGCGAGCGCGGGCCCAACTACTTCGACCGCCTGCGTCCCAAACAGTCGCCCCGCCGGCTGGTCCGCCGCCTCGAAGGGCTCGGCTATACAGTTGCCATCAAAGAACGCCCGGCGGCATAACAGAATTCCTGATTCTCTGCTTGACTCCGGTTCAGAAGTACGGTATATGTTAGGCATTACGCGATTCACGGAAGGAGAACGCCAGATGCCTGGCATGCAACACAAGAGCCCCTTGCCGGCGGTGATGGACATCGGCACGTTTCAGC
>JAHJAR010000145.1 GCA_018814045.1 Planctomycetota bacterium
CGCCCCGTAGTAGTCGGCCACATCGCAACCCAGCCCGCGCGTGATCGCCTGGCGTTGATAATCGAGCAACGTTTCCGCCGCCGTGAACACCATGCGCGGCGGGTTCGGCAAACGCACGTCGTTTTCCAGCATAAACATCGCCAGCAGGTACAGCGCCGACGGATACCCGGTGTAGTACGCAACGCGGCGCGTTCGCAGATAATCCACGAGCGCTGGCATGTTCTGCACGGTCATGTGATGCGTCGATACGTACGTTTGCCGCAAGGACCAGTTGCGGCGCCAGAACGGCGGCCGCATATCGGTCAGCGGCACCACCGCCCGCCCACCAAAGGCGATGAACGGCTCGCGATGATCGATCCCAAACGGCCGCCGGTGCCGCCAGACCACCGCGTACACCCAGGCCTGCGTGTCGCGGTCCCGTACCAGCCGCAGAGCCGTCCCCGTCGTCCCGCTGGTCCGGTGAAACAGGCAACGGCGACGTGGCCACCCGCGCGAACGCAGATCAGCAAACCGCTCGCGAACCACCTGCTTCGTGAGAACCGGCAGCTTGGGCAGGTCTGCCACCGTGCGAATGTCGTCCGGCGTGAGCCGGCGCTGCTCGAACACCGCGCGATAGTACGGCACGGTGTCGTATGCGTGGCGGACCATGAGGCGTAGTTGCTCGTCCTGGTAGGCACGCAACTCGTTCAGCGACCACTTGCGCGATTCCTCCAGGAAAGCCAGCGCCCGCCGAAACGTCGTCCCAAACCGCTCCCGCAACATGCGCAGGCCATACAGCGAGCAGGCTGCGTTCTGCAACCCGACCGGCAAACGCCCGTAAAGCCAAAACCAGCGCGCAGCATCCATGCGCTCGCTGTCTCCTTCCAGCCAGGCGCACGACGACAACGACTCCGTGGTCGCTCACACCTCCCAGCTCATCCGCCTGGTATTCTCCCCCCACTCTCCGCTCTCCACAACTACCAACCCAAACACCGCCCAGCCAGCTCAACCCGCGGCGGCCGCCAACGTCCGGCAGTAGCCGATGTAGTCGCGTACAATCGTCTTCGTGTCAAAGCGCGCCCGCTTGGCAGGCACTCCTCGGCACACGCGGGCGTATAGCTCATCGTCCTGTACGAACCTGTTCATCGCCTCGAACAACTGATCGGCGTCGCGCGGCTCCACCAGCAGGCCACAGGTATCGTCGATCAAGTCCGGAACCGACTTCCACTTCGTCGAAATGACCGGCAGACCAGCGCTGAAGGCCTCGAGCACGATGCCGGGGTAGCCCTCGCCGACCCAATATGTCGGCAGCAGCAGAGCATCGTATCTCCGGAGGATCCCGATCACGTCTTCCGGCTGAACCACACCCTTGTAGTGCACCCGCTTCAAACCGGCGAACATCTCCTCCGTAAGCCCATCGCAGAACGGCCCGTATACGTCCACCAAGGCGTCCTCGGGCAGGCGCTCCCCGGCCGCAATCGTCTCCTGAATCCCCTTCGACACCTTCAGTTGGCTGAGAAAAACGAACCGCCGACAGCGGGGCGAGCGCGGATTGCCCGGCTCCAACTCGGCCATCGGCCGGTAGTTCGGGAGCCACTGCACGCGCGGAATCCCATCCTCCTGGGCGGCTTCGAGTAACGCCTTGGTCTCCGGTAGATACAACGCCGCGTTACGCACTGCCCAGCGGGACAGCGCCCGGCGGATCGGACCAAAATCACGATAGTCCCGCCCACCGAACTTCCTCAGGATCAACGGCTTACCACCCCAACGACAGAGCACCAGCACGATCGGGCCGATGAACGGCAGGCCCAGCGGCGCCACGTGCAGCCCCACCACATCTGCCCGCCGCACGCCACGGGAAATCTGCCACACCACCTTGAACAGCCGCAGGATGCCACGCAGCGCTCCGCCGCGGACTCCGGTCGTGTTCACGACATTCAGCGTGATATCGTCCCGACCGGCCAGACCATCGACGAGGTGCATCATCATCACGGTGCCGCCCCCGATCGGTGGCGGCAATGAACCGATCAGTAGCAACGTCAGTTTCTTGTCGTCGCCCGGCTGCAATCCGGCCGCATCGGCCATCAGTCGCTCCAACCTGCTTCCGCTCTCCCAATTCAGACAAGATGGCCCGCTGATTCACCAGCCGCGCACCAGTTCTTCAGTTCCCGTCAGCCAACATGGATTCGTACAGGGTCTCGTATCCGCGGGCCATCGCGCTCACGTCGAATCTATCGAGCGCCCGCTCCACCGCCGCCTGACCCATGCGTTCCACCAGCTCTGGCTCGCGCATCACGCGCGTCATGGCGCCGACCAGCGCGCCCTGGTCGCCGGGTGGCACGATCAAGCCCGACTTGCCATCCTCCACGAGTTCCGCCACGCCGCCCACATCAGTGCTGACGACCGGTTTCCCGGCCGCCATCGCCTCCATGACGGTCAGCGGGTTGCCCTCCCAGTCAGACGACATGACGAAGATGTCGGCAGCCGCGAGGATGTCCGCGACGTCCGTTCGCAAGCCCAGCAGATGCACGCGCTCCTGGATGCCCTGCGCCCGGATCAACTCCTCCAACTCCGGCCGCAGCGGCCCGTCACCGACCAGCAGCAGCCGCGCTCGCTGGTCAGCCGCCACGACCTCCGGAAACGAGCGCAGCAGCAGCTTGTGGTTCTTCTGAACCATGAACCGGGCCACAAACACGAATAGGAAATCGTCCGGCGAGAACCCCTCCCGTTCACGCCAGGCCGCGCGCGGCACCACCGGCGTCTGATAATCCTGCACCGGAATGCCATTTGGGATGTTAGGAAAGCCGTCGATCCCCCAAAACCGCCGCATCGACGCCGCCACCTCGTCCGCAATCGCCACCGGTCTCACACCCAGGCGAAACGCCAGCCGGTTCACCCACTGTAGGCTCGTCTCCTTGTCCGCCACGTTGTGAATCGTGTGTACCTTAGCCGGGATGCGCCGCCACAGCATGGCTGGTAGCGAGTAGCGCAGGGCCCCCACATGTGTGTGCACGACATGCGGTCGAAACCGCTTCAGCACGCGGTTGATCCGGAAGAATACGCGTGGATCGAAGCCGAGCTTCTTGTTCAAGAACGTCACGCGGTAGCCATCTCCCGCCGCCATATCCTCCAGCTCGGTCCCCATCTTGGGGAACAGGCTGATCATCTCCACCTCGAAGCGCTCCCGGTCAAGCGCACGGGTCAGGTGCACGGCCATACGCTGGGCCCCGGCCAGGGTAAAGTTGTCCAAGACCTGTAAGACCCGGTACTTGCTCATCTCTGTCGGTCCTCATCCAGCCGCCCGTGCCAGTGATCACGAACGTGCCAGCATAGTGCCGCGGCCACCGCTCATGCAACACCGCCGGCCGTGCGACCGCGTCCGGGGCGTGCGCTGGCTCTGCGAGGCTCCCCCACGCTTGTGGATCGGCCGCTGCCCTATCTTGGAACGGCCGCCGGCATGGCACGTACCTGGCGCCACGCCGCGCTCCGGGCGGCTATGCTTCGCCGTGAATAAGGGGCCGTGTATTTCTCGGTGAGCGCGGTGGCGTAGATCGTGGTCAGGAACAGGTATCCCTGGTTCGACAGCACCTGGCTGCCGAGCCCCATGCCGAAGAGACACACCACCTGCATCTTGAGGTCGAAGGGCAGGTCCGGTGCGCGGACCATCCGGTAGACACGCAGCGACAGGAGCATAAGCCAGATCAGGTACGGCCAGCCCGTGATGCCGCCTAAGGCCATGTGGGTATATACAAAGGAATTGTGCGCGGTAATGCCGGCGGCGGTCGTGTATGCACCCGAGTGCCCGGTGCCCACGATGATCGTCCGGGCCAGATCCTGAAGCGTGGCAACGCTATAGACCTGCGTCCGAACGCTGGGCTTGTCCAAACGCTCGCGGAACGACTCGGTCGATTCGGTCAACAGGAAGCCCACCTGCGACACCGCTGCCACAATCACAAGAATCAGGATCACCCCGCCCAGCCGCACACCCCGACCCGCCGCGATGGCCAGCACCAGGACTGCCAATCCGCAGCCAAACGTGAGAATGCCGCCCCGCGAGACGGTCCGGAACATGATCACGGTGAGCGCGAGCGCCAGCCCCCACAAAGCTGGCCGAAGGAGCTTGTTGGCCCGCAGCGACCAGAACACCAGCCCCATCGCCAGCAAACCGGTGACGTACGCCAGTCGATTGGCATTCGCAAAGCCGCCCCCGACTTGCTCCAGGTCCAGTCGCTCGGTCTTGGCCTGCACGTATTCCGCACCGCCGATCGCTACGATCACCAGCAACAGCGCGCTGAAAAAGAGCAACATCCGCTTCTGCGCCCCGCTGTTGCGTATCAGATAGCAGACCATCGCCAACTGGCACAGCCAATGCAGCAACGGCGGCAGCCCCTCGCCAAACAACACCGGTTCGCTGTTGCCGAACACCTGCGAGACGTTCGCCGTCACGTTCATGAGCAGCGCGAACCAGAGGGACAGCGGAACGCGTTCGCGCTCGATCAGCATGATCAGGAAGGTCAACAACCCCGCCGCGAGGATTGGCGCCCCACCGGCGTAGGGGATCAGAGACCATCCAAGCTGCTGGTAAAACGTCGAATTGAGCAGCGTGGCGTAGAGCAGGGCCTCCACCACCCAGCGCCCGATCGTCTGCCGGGCCTCGACCCCCAGCGGATCCCGGGCTCGTCGCGTCACCGCGGCGGCGCCGGCTGCGTAGGGGTAACCTTGGCTGCGTCCTGGCACTGCTTAACCTCGTCCGCTGTTCGGTCGCGAGCGGCCGCGACCGCCCGTGTCCGATGTGGCCCGGCGCGCGCCGCTATAACGCGCTGCCACCATGTATCTCAAGATCGGCAGCCCGGCCTCGACACCACCGCCCGATATCCCGATTGCCCAGGCCGCACACGAAGCTCCTCACCCTCGCGCCGTCGTCTATGCACCGCCGGGAGCGGTTCCAACAGGCGCACACTCACGCGAGTTCCAGATACTTGCGGCTGATGTGATCCCAACCATAGTACTTGGATTTTGCCAGGTTCGACGCGCCCAGGCGTTCGCGCAGGTCCTTGTCTCCGACCAGCTCGAGCAGCTTCTCCGCCATCGCGTCCTCGTCTCCGGGCTCGACCACGAAACCGTTGTCACCCGACTGGATTACGTCCTGACTCCCGCTGATGTTCGTGACCACTTCTGGCAGACCCGCCGCAATCGCCTCCAGAACCACCAGCGACATCATCTCCCAGATCGACGGCGAGAAGAAAATGTTGGCCTGCTTGTACGCCCCGATCAGCTCATCGCCATACAACCCGTTACAGAAGGTCACGCGCGCGCCGATCCCGAGCTGCTCGGCCAGCGGCTGCTGCGCGCTGGTATCGCGTCCCAGAATCACGTAGTGGGCCTCGGGGGCCTTGGCCGCCACCTTCGCGAACGCCCGCAGTCCGCTGTCGTAGGCCTTCTGCGGGTGATGCCGCCCGACGCTCAAGATCACCACGGCGTCCTTGGGCAGGTTGAACTTGGCCCGCAGGTCGAAATCGGGCTCCACGCTGAACTTCTCGAGATCCACCCCGTTGGGTATGTATGGGATATTATCGGGCGGCACGCCCAGCTCAACCATCAGATCGCGGGCGTGCGTGCTGATCGCAATGGCACCCACCGAGGAGCACAACGCCTCGGAGAGGATGTCATCGATCGGGTAGCGTGAGCGGTAGCCCCAGCCGAACTTCGTCAATTCCTCACCGTGGCAGGTGACCACGTACTTCGGCACCGGCTTCATCTTCGCCAGCCACACGCCGGTCGGATAGCCGAAGTGCACCGAGGTGAAATCCGGCTCATACTCATCGAGCAAGCGCTTCACGCTGCGGATACCGCGGCCCAAGAATGGGAACCGATGATAGCCGAAGCGTGTCGAGCCGCGCAGGAGCGTGAACTTGCGAACCGAGTAGGTCGCGCCCGGCTGAGTGACCTCGTTGCTGCGCCCATTAATGATGCGCACGTCATGCCCCTGCCGGCACCACTGCTGCCCCAAGTGATGCATTACGAACTCGGCCCCACCGATGCAGGGCAGAAACGTCTGACAAACCAGCGCGATCTTCATTGCTCAGCTCTCCGCGGATCACTACCCCTCAGCACGCGCAACACGCGCAGTCCGAGCAGCGCGATCGGACGCATCGGCCGCGTGTACGGAATCTGGGCCAGCGCCAGCCGCACACGTGTCGGCCGCGGGCAGCCGGCCATTCCCACGTCGCCATACCCCAAGCGTTTCAACATCGATCCCATCCGGCTGTTCATGGCCCAGACCTGCTCGGGCTCGGCGTCGCGCCGCCACGCCCCCACGCGTTTTGGATCGAGCCCGCTCAGGGCCTTGCCCTTCCAACCCTGCTCCCACGCCGGCACAACCGCGCTGTCCGAGTTCGGCTCGAGTTGCGTGGGTTCGTAGGATTCACCCACGAATTCGCACAGGCGGGCAAGCTCCTGTTCGGGATGCAGGATGATGTCTTCGTACTTCACCGTAGTGAAACGCGCACTCGGCAGCGTCCGCTGGTAATCCAGGATTACCCGGGCGTAGTCGCACCACTGGTTGCAGAACAACCCGAAGCGGCGCGGGTTGCCACCCTTGGCCCAGGACACCTTCAGCAACGAACGAACCACGTCGCGCCCATCCCGAATCGTGCAGATCACCTTGGCCGCCGGGTACGCTTCCAGGATCGATGGCACGTGCAGCACGTGGTCCGGCGACTTTTCACCTGGGCGGATCTTGTGTTTGCCCGCCGTGTAGGTTTCCAACAGGGCCCGCAGGAGGTTCGGGAACGTGCTCTCGTAATTGCGAAAGCGGTTCAATACCGCAGCGCGATCGAGCTTCAAGTCCGCGATGCGTTCGTGTGCCAGCGCCGAGTCCACCATCTCCTCGTGTGTGCCGGGGACACTCGCGGGCCAGACCTCGGGCAGGAACTCACAAAAGAAGACCGTCTCCGGCGGCAGCGCGATGCGCGAATGCCGATCCAGCAGCACCGCCAGCATGGTGGTCCCGGACCGTGGCGCCCCCACCACGAAGATCGGTGCGAAACCAGCTTGCTCAGTCATCCGGCTCTCTCCGGCCACGGCCACGGACCTCCGAGAACTCGCCGTAGCGCGCTGCTTCGATTGCTCAACCGCGTCGCCGCCGGGGCAGCATGGCAGCAAAGCGCTTCTTCTCCTGAGCCGAGAAGCCCCAGAACCACCAGCCCACCAGGGCCGGTCCGACGGCGATGCCGACCACGGCCATCAGCCCGACCAGTGAAGTCGGTTCGAAGTATGCGCGCGTCACCAGCAGCGCCGCGATCACCGGGATCGACGCCACCAGCGCCGGCACCACGCTGCCCGTGATCTCCTTCCAAACACTGATTTCCACATTGCGACAACAATAGGGCGTAATCACAAACAACGCGAGCAGCACATCCGGGACGGCAAACCCGATGGCGACGCCGATCACACCCAGATCGCCAGCCGTCGCCAAGAGCAGTCCCATCAACACCGATGCGACGGCGGTGATGATCGTCACGAGACCGAACATGCGATGCTTGCCCAGCCCCACGACAACATAAAACGCCGGCACGTGCCAGACGCGAAACGTCACCGCTACCGTAAGGATCATCAGAATGGCGGGCCCCACAGGGACGAAATCGTCCTTGAGCCAGATCCTCATGATCTGCGGCGCGAACGCGAGCACCAGCGTGGCGATTGGCAACACGATCATCAGCCCGTACTTGGTGCCCATCAGGTACAACCTGCGGACCTGCTCCGAACGTTCCTGGGTATCGAGGTGGGTTGCCGCCGGCTTCATCGCCGCCGCCCCGACCTGCACCACTCGTCCGATCACTCCCACCAGAATCAGCGGCATGTAGTAGTCGCTCGCAGCGGCGGTGCTGATCGCGGCCCCCACCAGGATCAGCGCGGCCTTGCTCTGGATGATCTGGCCACACGCGTACATCAGCGTGTTTACGCTGTAGCCAAACATCTCGCGAAACACCTGCCACCGGGCCAGCGAGGGCTTAATCTTGAGTTGCGGGCACTTGCGCCAGGCCATGGTGACATACAGCGTGTTCCGCACCACGTGGCACAGGCCGCTCGCCAGCCCCAACGCAATCAGGCCCAGGCCACTGAAGAACGCCGTCACGATGGCGATGACACGGAGAATCTCCGTCACCACCGCCGAACCCGTAATCAGGTCGTAGCGTTGCAGCCCACTGAGCACGGCCGGAAACACGTTCATGCCCACCATGCAGGTCAGGCCCATGCCCACAAAGCACACGGTCAGCCGCGCCGCCAGGTGGTATTCCGGGGCAATGTCGAACCAACTTGGGAAACCCCATGCCAATATCGCAACAAACACCGCCAGCGCAGCGGCCCCCAGGCCGTAGACCACCAGCGTTGTGTTCACAACCCGATTGATACCATCGTAGTTCTTCTCTACCAGGTACATGGGAATCCAGCGGTTGACGGCCGAATTCAGGCCGAGCGACAGCAGGTTGGCGTAGGCCAGCGACGACCCCGCCAGGGCCCAGATGCCGTTTCGCTCCGGCCCCAGGTGTTGCAGAATGAACGGCGCGAGAAAGAAGCCGACGCCGGCGTGCACCACCAGATTCGACACGTTGCAGATCGTGTTGACTGCGAGCCGCTTGCCCTGGTCCATCTTATTCGCCGCGCTTCGTCCTTTTGGTGTGAGAAGCACCAGTCCGCGCCGGGCCCTTTCGTTTGTTGCTCATCGTCTGGTGCTGAGCGCGCGGCTGAACTCCTCCAACCGCCGGTAACGCCCGTGCCAGGTGGTGTACATGATTCCCAAGACGCCAGGCGTGGCGTCCATGCTAGTCAGCCACTTGTCCAGGTAGGCCGATGCACTCGTAACCTGGTCGAAGTTGGCGCTGACGAGCTGCTCATGACCGCGCCCGGCGAAGAACTTCAGCGTGCGCTCGCGTGTCTCGTACTTCCAGGGAATGACCACGATCTCGCGGTCAAGCCCCTCCCAACTGCCCGCCAGCGTGCCGTTCACCAGGTAGTAGTCGTCGTGGGCGTTGGCCTCCGGCTCGAACATGTCGTGCCAGACATACAGTTGCACATCCGCTCGAACGCGCCGCACGATGCCGGCCATGCGCCGCACGCTCGCCGCCAGCAGTTCGCCCGGCGTCTTGCCCGTCGCCTGGCACGCGGCGCAACTGCCGCCCGTGCGCAGCTCGCTGACGTTCAACAGGTAGCGCCGTGGCTCTCCCAGGAAGCCGTGCATCCGTACAAACGCCCGCTCGAAGATCTCGTACACCTTGTCTTCGCTCAGACAACAGTCCACCTGCTGCCGCTCGATGACCTGCGGATGATAGTAGCTCACCAGCAACCGTGTACCGTCCGGCAACGGGCGGCGCAGCCGGAGCGTCGCCGGCGTGTGCAGCCGGTCGTATGAACCCGCCCAACCCTTCGCCAGCCCCAGACGCCCATCGATCACCGGCTCGAAGTCCTGCCCCTCGACATACGTCACGCGGCCGTCTGCGCTGCGCACGGTCAGCGGGCAGCCCGGTCGCCGCAACACGTTGACCAACCCCAATTCGGTGAGCTCGGCGTCATCCAGCCACGCCCGTCCCACCCGGGCCTGCCACACTCCGAACAGCACGTTCACCTCGGTGCTGTCCAGCGAGTTGAACACCGCGTCGACCCGCCGCCAGCGCTGCGTTGGCTTCACCGTCTCTTCAAAACTCTGGTACAGCAGCCGCCGACCATCCTCCGGTGCTGCGCTCTGCACCGCGATCTGAAACGCGCCCGCCGGTCTCAGTTCCGCGGTTTGCACCCATACGCTGATGCGGTAGCAACGCTGCGGCGTCACCTTCACGCGCTGCGCCACGCGGCACGGTCCCCGCGCAGCCGTAATCACCGGGTCCAGCCGCAACGCCTGCCGCCCGGACCGCGCCAGCTCACGCTCGGGAAGCGTCGCCACACCAGCGCGATCTTGCAGGGGCCAGCCGCTGAACCGCACTCCATCCGTCTGCTCGAAGCCCCCGTTTACCAGGGTAGCCTGCGGGTCGGGGACCAGCCGCGCCACGCCTTCATGTACTTCGAAGACCGCGTCGCGAACCGGGTAGCCGGCGGCTAGATTCACGTCGTACGCCAGAATCCCCTCCGCCATGGAGACCGCTGGCACTACCGGTATCACCTCAATCTCGGCCGCACGCGCCGCCCGCAAAAAGCGTTCGACGTTCCGCTGGTACGGACTACCCGGCGTATCGAGCCCGGCCGACTCCAGCCGGAAAAACTTGCTGTCGGAAACAACCACGCCGTTGAGCCCCAGCCGGCCAGCTTCACGCAGCAGATGGACCGCCTGATCCGTCTCCCGATCCACTTGCAGGTTCGTCTCCAGGAAGACCCAGCGCAGCGGGTAGGCCTGGCGCTCTCGGGCAGGGGCCTGCTGCGCCAACGGCGCGCTGGCCGGCCCGGCAGTCGATTCGGCCGCCTCACGCGTCTCGCACGCCCCGACTGGCAACACCACACCGAGTAGCACCGTAGCCATCAACCGCGAGCGCCCGCGTGTGCTACTCTCACCACGTATCAATGGTCGTGCTCCTCCGCCTACTGCGAAGCCGCGATCAGGCAGTCCGCGATGCGGTCCGCCGCCTTGCCATCCCACTTCTCAGGTACGGGCGGCTGTTTCACGGGCGTAGCCCGGCACCGCCGATAGGCCGCGACGAGCAGGTCCGGATCAGTGCCGACCAGTGTGTTCGTGCCGCTCGTGAGCGTCACGGGCCGCTCCGTGTTCTCGCGCACGGTCAGGCAGCACACGCCCAACACCGTGGTCTCCTCCTGAATACCCCCCGAGTCCGTCACGACGACCGCCGCCTTCGCCATCAGCTTCAGAAAGTCCAGGTAGCCCAGCGGCTCGATAACGTGCAATTGGGGCATCCGCTCGAACCGCTCAGCCAACCCCAGCCGCGGCAGATTATGGAGCGTCCGCGGGTGCATCGGGAAAACCGTCGGCAGATCCGCCTGGATCGCGTCGAGCGCGTCCGCGATCCGCCCAAACGTCTGGGCGTCATCCACGTTGCTCGGCCGATGCAGGGTAACCACGTTGAAACCGCCCGGCTCCAGGTTCATATCCTCGAGAATCGTCGAACGCTCGGCCTTGGCCAGGTTGGCCCGCAGTGTGTCAATCATGACGTTCCCGACGAAATGCACTTTTTCGTCCGGAATGCCCTCGCGTTTGAGGTTCTCCAACCCGCTCGGTTCGCTGACCAGCAGCATATCCGAAATGGCGTCCGTCAGCAGACGGTTGATTTCTTCCGGCATGCTGCGGTCGAAGCTGCGCAAGCCCGCCTCCACATGTGCCAGCCGCACGCCCAGTTTCGTCGCCACCAGGCCGCAGGCGATCGTGCTGTTCACGTCTCCTACCACGACAACCCAATCCGGACGGTGCTCGAGCACTACGGGTTCGAAACGTGACATGATCTCGGCGGTCTGCACGGCATGACTGCCCGAGCCAACTTCCAGATTCAGGTCCGGCTCCGGGATCTCCAACTCCCGAAAGAACAGGTTCGACATGTTCTCGTCGTAGTGCTGCCCGGTGTGGACCAGCAGCGGCTGAATCCGCTCGTGCGCTTGATAGGCACGCATCAACGGCGCGATCTTCATGAAATTGGGACGCGCCCCGCAAACGTTGATGATCTTGATCATGCCCTCACCATGCTCCTCCCCCTCCGTCCGCCAGACGCCCGCTTCCATCTGATCAGTCTTCCAGAACCGGCAGGCACCAAACCACGGAGTGGGGGATCCGGAGCGTGCCGCAATCTGCTGGGACTCCGCCTTCGGCCGCCGCGGCGGCGCCCGACGCAAGTCCTTTCAAAATGCAAGCTTGCGGTTGGGCCGCCGCTACGGGCGCCAACCACCTCTTATATCGGCCTTAGCCCATTTGTGCTACAGGCCGCCCCCTTCAATGCGTTCCCCAGTCTCACGATTCGGTACGTCCCCATACCCGCCGGGTTCGCTCCGGTGCTGCCCGGCGAGGCCAGCGCTGTTTCTCACGCTGTTTGCACCTAATCCGAACCGCGACCGCAACAGGCTCGGTTCAGAAATGACGCTCCACTTATGACCAACTGCACTGGGCCCGGCCGGACCAGAGACGTCCCTCCCGCACCCAACTAACTGGACGCGGTGCGCTTGTAGCCGCCGCCTCAGGGCGTTCGCACCTCCGCGTGCCCGTCGTACACCTGGGCAGACGCCTCGGGGCCCGTATAATGCTGCACAGGGGGCCGCGATCCTGGAACTCCAATGGAGTGCCCCACAAATGAAGCATTTGTGCCTCTTGTGTGCCGGACTGACTCTCGCGAGCGGTGGCTGCCCCCAGGACTTGCTCGATGGTGGTTCGAGCGGCGTCTTCGCCCGCATCGGCGTATCTTCGCAGAATGGCGATCCGCCCCTGACCATCGCAGTCAGCGCCGCCGACTCCGTTTCCAGCAACGGCCGCATCGTCAGGTACGACTGGGATTTCGGTGGTCAGGCAACCGCAGACACGATGGAGGCGCTCCACACCTTCACTCAGCCCGGCCGCTATTCCGTCGTACTCCGCGTCTGGGACGAAACCGGCGCCGATGACGCAGCCTTCGTGGACATCCGCGTCCGCGGCGGCCCCGTGGTCCCCGCGATTCAGGCCAGTGCCGAAACCGGCCCGGCACCGCTGATCGTCAACTTCGACGGCTCCGCCAGCACCGCCGAAAGCGACATGATTCTCGACTACTTCTGGGATTTCGGCGACGGTGGCGACGCACGCCAGCCGACGGCCAACCATCGCTACATCTGGCCCGGAACGTACACCGTCGAGCTGCGCGCCGTCAGCGCCGGCGGCGTTTCGGGCACCGCCCAGTTGACCATTACCGTCACGCCCCGCGAGGACGCGGGAGACACCGGCGGCGACAGCAACGACGGCGATGACGATGTCGGCGACGACGCTGGCGACGACAGCCAGGCCGGTGACGACAACGCCGACGACGATGGCCAATCGGGCACGGACGGCGGCGATGACGATGCCGACAACAATGCCGGCGACGAGGCCAGCGACACCGCCGGAGGGGACGGCTAGTCGCGTCTCAGACGCGTCTGATGGACGCCGCTTGGCAGCTTGCCTGCCAACGCCCGGCAAGACACGGGCTGACAAGGCACGCCCCTGGCAGCGCTCATCAATGAACCCATCCCAGCGAACCGTTCTGCCCGAGGCACCCGGCACCGGCGGTCGCATTCTGGCGCGGCGTCGCTTAGCATCTCCGGGCGAGGTTCAATCAGCCCTATGACCAGTGCACAGAAGGAAACTCCAGTTTCTATCCACATAAAGCGCGCTCTCAAGCGTGTGTGGAACGTGCCCCGCGTTATGTCCGGGCCGCTCCGGATGTTGCCGGACCTGCTCATCATCGGGGCCCAGAAGGCCGGCACGACGTCGTTGCACCGTTACCTCTGCCGCCACCCGAACGTGCTGGGACCCTGGTCGAAGGAGGTGCACTACTTCGACATCCAGTACGACAAGGGCACCACCTGGTACCGCACGCACTTCCCCTCGTGGCCCTACAAGTGCCTGAAGGACATCCGCCGCGGCCGGCGCTCGCTGGCTTTCGAAACCTCACCCTACTACCTGTTTCACCCCTGCGTCCCAGAGCGGGTCCACAAGCTGCTGCCGAACGTGAAACTGATCGCGATCCTCCGCGACCCGGTCGGGCGGGCCTACTCCCACTACCACCACGAGCTGCGCCTGGGGTACGAAACGTTGCCGCTCGAAGAGGCGCTGGCCAAGGAAGAGGAGCGCCTGGCGGGAGAGGCGGACAAGATTCGCAACACCCCGGGCTACGAAAGCCTCAATC
>JAHJAR010000001.1 GCA_018814045.1 Planctomycetota bacterium
GCATGGATGGGTTTTCCGGAGGGCTGGCGGCCAAAGGGGGGTACGCCGGTATTGCCGAGAAAAGTGGCTAAGGGTGGGGCGTATTTTCGCGGCATTTACGCCGCCGCTACATATCTACCTCGTCTAATGGGCAATCCGCGATAACACCACCCCTATCTTTCTTCCTGTACGACCATGTCCCCCAGTCTCCCGCGCGCCACCCATCGTGAGTTCGCCGCCTTGACGAACATGCTCGCGGAATGTGACGACACCGACTTCGTGGCACTTTTCGAGAAGCTGCTCGACCATTTACAGAGGGGGGCGTGTGGCTGGTTATCACGAGTCTTTCATCCTGGAAACAGCAGTTGCCGGGATGAAAAGGGTCTGAATACCCGGCGGTTATTGGGATTTCGCGAAGGTGTCACCCGCTGGGTGAGTAGACGCAGGTTGGGCAGCGGAGTCGTTGTCCGCTTTAGCGGCTTACGAATCCGGCGTGCCCCTTGCGGGTGCAAAGCGAAGCGTGCCCAACATCGCGGCGGTTCGTTGGGCACGCTTCGCTTTGCCCAACCTACGTCGCTTAAATCCAGCTTTCCGATTCCCATTGGCCGGGGAAAGCGTCGTTGACGCCATCTCGGATGAGACGGCGCAACTCAGACACGAACCACGTCGCCCTTGAGCGAATACAGAATCGCCAGCACGTCGTTCTTTTCTGCTTGCTCGTAACCGTTCATGGCCATCGCAGTCATGGCATCGTCGATAGCGGCGACGAGCTCCTGTTCGCTGATGTTCATGTGTCGGTGTGCCGACAGGACATCCTTGCCCTGGTAGGTCTGCGGCCCACCAGTGCCGGCACAGATGAAGTCGATGGTGTTGCGCTCCAGCCTGTCGAGGTCCTTGACCTGCTCGAAGCGAGTCTTGAGCAGGGGGTTGCTCAGGTGCAGTTTGATCAAGTCCCGGGCGAGGGCGGAGATACGTTCAACGCCACCGAGTCGTTCGTAGAGGGTTGCAGCCATGGTGAGACTCCTTTGGATTGGTCGAGGGGGGGGGGCGCCGTATGCGCCCGCCTTCCGTTCAACCTTATGTGCGACCACCCGGAAGCGCATGACCAGAACTGACCATTCCGGCGCGCGGTCCGGCACTCAAACCGTGAGGTTCTTGGTATGGCGGAACAAGTTGTCCGGGTCGTACTGTTTCTTGAGCACGGCGAGTCGGGCGAGGTTCGGTTTGCCATAGGCGGCCTGGATACGATCCTGACCCTCTTCCTCGTTGAGAAAGTTGATGTAGGTGCCGCCGGTCGAGAAGGCTTGTGTGGCCTCGAAGCAGTCTCGCGCCCAACGCAGGTTCGCGGCGTCGTCCGCCGCGTTCTCCCATGAACCGGCGATGTTGAGCACGAAGGCGGCATCACGGTTACCGACCGGTGAGTGATTGGCCGGAAGCTCGCCGATCGCACCCTGGAGATGGAACAGGAGGATGGCCGAGTGCGGTGAGCTTATCCGCGCCGCGTGATCGATCAGCACCTCGATCGCCATCGGATCGACCTCCGGCAGGTAGTGCGATTTCCAGTAATAGCGCCGGCCCTTGGGTTGGGTCGCGTCGAGCATGCTCTGCATCTGGGTGTACGGCCGGCGCGTGATGATGTCGGCCACCGGTTTGCCGAAGGCGCGCATGGGCGCGACGATGGCCTCGCCTTCCTCGATGTCGCCGCTGTGGCAGACGAAGATGAGGATGATGGGTTTGCCGTGGATTTCCTTGGGCAACCAGGGCGCGGGCGGCGCCAGCCGCAGCGCGGCGACGCAAGTGGTCTCGCGCGGCGCCGTGGCGGTGAACTGACGGTAGAACTCGAGTACCTCCTTCGCGTCTTCCGCGCGCCAGGCGATGGCCCCACCAAGGATCTCGGGCCCAACCGGAAACAGCGTGTATTCGAACGAGGTGACGATGCCGAAATTGCCGCTGCCGCCGCGCAGCGCCCAGAACAATTCCGCGTTCTCATCGGCGGCGGCGCGCACGACTTCACCCGTGGCCGTCACCACCTCCATCGAGACCAGGGTGTCGCAGGTCCAGCCGTGCTTTCGGGTCAGGTAACCGAAACCGCCACCCACCGTCAGGCCGGCGATGCCGGTGGCCGAAACGAAGCCGAGAACAGCCGCGAGGCCATGGAGCTGGGTTTCGCGATCGACGTCGCCAAGCGTGCAACCGGCCTGCGCGCGCGCCGTGCGCCCCTGCGGGTCGACCCAGATGCCCTTCATCAGCGACAAATCTATCATCAGGCCGCCCTCGCACACCGCGAGCCCCGCGATGTTGTGGCCGCCGCCGCGCACCGAGATCAGGAACTGGTGCTGGTGCGCGAAACGGACCGCGTGCACGATGTCTGTCGTGCCGGTGCAACGCACGATGAGGCCGGGACGCCGGTCGATCATGGCATTCCAGATCTTGCGTGTTTCTTCGTATGCCGCGTCGTCCGGGCCGAGTACGGGACCGCTGAATCCGGCCTTGAAGGCCTGCACGATCTCGGGAGAAACCTGCAC
>JAHJAR010000146.1 GCA_018814045.1 Planctomycetota bacterium
CGTTACGGCCTGCACGTTCGCCGAGTCGCCCAAGGCGACCCGTTACACCGAAGGCTTCAACCGATTCGTCACCTCCTCGATTGCTCCGATGGCTACCGGCTGGAGCGACCAGTTGCCGGGTGGGAGTCGCACCCACTGAAGATCCACGCCTTTGCACGGCGCACTGTCTAACTTGGGGTAGCGCTGGTGGCTTTCGGGCGTGCCGTGCCGGCCAAGGTAGATGTCCTTTCGGTTCGGCGTCGTGACGGCCTGCCCGGACCTCTTATGCAGTCGATAGCTGGGCTCGCCAGGGATGGACGGGTCGATGTTTTTCTTGCTGCGTCGGGGGCTGTTCTTCGGGGCTGTGTGGGGCATCGTGCGACCTCCAGGGCGGCCGATTGCCGGTACCTACCGGATCGGCTGACCTCTCAGACCGCACTGCCCCACGCGGACAGGTACGCTAAATCACGCGTTCGGCGAAGCTTATGCGATTCGGGGCGACAGGATTCGAACCTGCGACCTTCTGCACCCCATGCAGACGCGCTAGCCAGGCTGCGCCACGCCCCGTTCTACGCTTCAAGCTTACGGCGTTCCCTCGGCAGCGTCAACCGCAAAGCCGCCGGCCTTTGGGCGGGTCTTGCGGTCTCGCCACAGGTAGATTGCCAACACCCCCACACCGCCGACCAGCAGCACGTCAGCCACGTTGAACACCCACGGCCACAGTTCCCGCCCGCCGACGGTCGTGTTGATCTTGATGAAATCGCGAACATGCCCAGTGGGCGGCGGGAGCGCAGCCCGGCGAGCATCCGGGATAAACCGCGTCACGCCGTCTTCTGACGGTGGATACTCCTTCAACACCACGCCCGTCGCGTCAGCGCGTGCGCTCACGAAAAAGCGCGTGCCGGCGGATACCGGAAACGCGATGAGCTGCACTGCCCCGCGATCGTACATGTTGCCCAACGCGCCGGCCAGGATGCCCCCCAGAGCGATGTGCAGCACTCGCCGCCGCGGCGAGCAGTGCGCGAACATCCACAACACCAACACCAGCGCCAGCAGCGACGCTCCCAGGAACAGCATGGTCTGGCCCGCCCCGAAACCGAACAGTGCCCCCGGGTTCAACATCGTCTGGAATTCCAGCACGTGCGGGATCAGCACACGCCGACCACCCTGCCGCAACGTAGTAAACGCCCAGTCCTTGGACCACAGATCGAGGGCTAGCCCGATCACCGCCGCGCTCCAGAAACGCGCGTGGGCGGCCACGTGGCGCATGGAACCGGATTGATGCTGGTCTGGTTCGGCTGTTGCGGCGCGCGAAGAGGTGGACGCAGGCTGGCTGGGGGTGGATGTGGGTCTGGCAGATTGGGACGTCGTCGGCGCGGACAAGCGGCTAAAACCTGCTGCGCTGTTGGCCTTGTTCCTGGGCGAGGGAGTACTCGTAGCAGTATTTGGCCCAGGGCGTGGCGCGCAGGCGCGCCTTACCGATGCACCTTCCCGTTGCCAGGCACAGGCCGAAGGTGCCGTTCTCGGTGCGTTCGAGGGCCTCGTCGATCTCGCTCAGCAGGGCGCGCTCGCCCTCGATCAGCCCCAGCGTAAACTCGTGCTCGAAGTTGTCAGTCCCCAAATCAGCCATGTGGATCGGCATGCTGGACAAGTCGCCGGCGGCCTCACGCCGACTGCTGCGGAGGGCCTGATCCTGCAACATGTTCACGTCGCCCACCAGTTCCGCCCGCTTCGCCAGCAACATTTCCCGGAACTGCGCTACGTCCTTGGCGTTCAGCGGCGCCGGATTCCTGGAGGGCGTTCGGCCGGAGGTCTTTGCGGCCTTATGCGTCGGCGGTTTGGAAGCGACAACCTTGGCCGTGCGCGTGGGCGCCGGGCGCGGCTTTGCCTTTGTGGAGGTTTTCTCGGCGCTGCTGGCGCTCTTGCCCGCCGTCGTCTTTCCGGCCGGCGCACGCTTCGTCTTGGATGCCTTCACGCTCGGCTTGCCGGCAACCACCTTCTTGCCGACCTTCCCGGTTGCCTTCTTGCGCGTCGTCTTCGAGGTTTTTCTCTCGGCCACCTGATTGTTCCCGCCTCGGCGATCGCTGAGCCAACTGTCGCCGCAACTCCTTGTCCCTACTGATTTTGGTACCGAAGCACACCCGAATCACACGAGTATATGTTTCGCTTCGGCGCCTGTCAACCGCGTCACATCCCCAGTCCCGCACGCCGCCGCCCTCATACGTCGGCAACTCAGGCCCTCCGACCTGAGCCGCCCGCATCAAGACGCCTATCGAGCCGGGGCACCCAGTCACTTATCGGCCGCCGACACGCGCCGCCAACACTCCAGCAGGGCGCGCGCGCGCCCTGAGTCAATCGTCTCACGCGCAAACTCAGCCCCCGCTCTCCACTCGTCTACGATGCCCGCGACCCAAAGTGCGGCGGCGGCGTTGAAAACGACGATCTCGCGGGCCGGGCCACCGTCACCTGCCAGAACCCTCTCGATCACGGCGGCGCTCTCGCGCGAGCTCCCCACGAACACCCCTTCGAGCGGGAGCGGTTCTGAGCCAACGACCCGGATGTCGATCGTCTCTTCCACGATTCGCTCGCCATCCCAGCGTACCACGTGGCTCGGGCCGCTGATGCTCAGGTCACACAGGCCTTCCAGCCCATGCACGACCATGGCGCGCTCGGCCCCCAGCGCGCGCAACGCTTCGGCCATCGTCAGCACCATCTCCGGCCGGTTCACGCCGAGCAAATGTCGCCGCACGCCGGCCGGGTTCGTCAGCGGCCCCACCAAGTTGAAGATCGTGCGCACGCCCAGCGCTGTCCGAACTGGGGCGGCGTGTTTCATCGCCGGGTGTAGGCGCAGCGCATACAGGAACGCCACGCCGCATTCTTCGAGGCACCGCTCCACGGTTGGGACAGCGGCCTCAACGTCGATTCCCAGCGCCATCAACCCCTCCGCCGAACCGCTCGGCCGCGCGTAGCTGCGGTTGCCGTGCTTGGCAACTGTCGCGCCGGCGGCGGCCGCCACGATTGCCACCGTGCTGGAAATGTTGAAGGTCGGCTTGCCATCCCCACCGGTTCCGCAGGTGTCGATCGCATTCACCCCCGCGGGCAGGCGCACGGCTGTGACCCGGGCACGCATCGCCTCGGCCGCACCCACGATTTCATCGAGCACTTCGCCTCGGGTGGCCAGCGCGGCGAGGATTCCCGCCAGCAACGGCGCGTCGATCTGTCCGTCCATGATCGCGTCAAACAGAGCCCGCGCCTCTCCGCGGCCCAGTGTTTGCCGCCCAATCAATCGGCCCAAAGTGTCGTTCGCAGCCATAACACCCTCAGGGAAACTCGATCGCCGCCCCCGGACCGGCGTCCGTGCGAATCAAACGACACTGGCTGTCTACGCCACCCTTGTAGCCCGTTCGCACCTCTTCCTCGATCTGGTCGACGGCCTCGGCGCGCGCCAAAGCAACGACGCAACCCCCGAAACCGCCCCCCGTCAACCGCGCCCCGAGCACGCCATCCACGCCGTGTAGCACCGCGACCAGTTGGTCAACCTCCGCACACGAGACCTCGTAGTCATCCCGTAAGGAACGGTGCGAGGCACACAGCAGACGTCCCACTGCTTCCAGATCGTTGCGCCGCAACGCCGTGGCGGCGGCTAACGTGCGCTGATTCTCCGTCACGACATGGCGCGCCCGGGCAACGGCCAGGCTGGGCATCCGGGGCGCGTGCTCATCGAGCAGTTCGGGCGTGACGTCGCGCAGGGCACGCACGCGCGGGTCCAACGCGTGGAAGTAGGCCACGGCCTGCTGACACTGCTGTTGACGGCGCGCGTACTCACCCGCCGCCAGTTCGTGGTGCACCCCCGAATTCGCGACCAAGACAACGTGCCCGTCCAGCGGCAGAGCGATGTGCTCGTAGTGACGCGAACGACAATCCAGCAGCAGCGCCGTTCCCGCCCGGGCCAACAGTGACACATACTGGTCCATCAGGCCGCAGGGCACCCGCGCGTAAGAATGCTCAGCAGCACGACACAAGTCCACGGTCTCGACCGGCGCCAACCGCTCACCCGCCAGACCGGCCAGCACCAGGGCCACGGCAACTTCGAGCGCCGCGGAACTGGACAACCCCCCTCCCACCGGCACTTCACTGTGAATCAGCAGATCGAATCCACGAACCTGCGTCCCACGCCGCGCCAGCAAGGCAGCCACTCCGGCCACGTAGCTTGTCCAGCGCGGCTGGCGGTCGTCCGTCCAGTCGTCGAGCGGCCACCTGCGCTCGTCATCAAGATTGGCAGAGAATACGCGGGCGATGCTATCGTCGCGCCGCGCACCCGCTACGTATGTGCTCTGTGCTAGTGCGATCGGCAGCACGAAGCCGTCGTTGTAGTCGGTATGCTCCCCGATCAGATTCACACGTCCCGGAGCGCGCGCGACAATCTCGCTCACGCGCCCGAAACGCGCGGCGAAGGCGTCACGGATGGTCCGCGGGTCCATGGGCGGTTACTTCTTGCGCGACCCGCTTGCGCAGCGCCGGCATCATCTGGGAAATCTCCGTGGCGTAGCGGCTGTTGGGGAACTCGTCGATCAGTTGCCGGCCGATGTTGATCGCCCGGTCGAAATGTCGGTCCGAGACTGCCAGACTGAACTGGACGCCCATTTGCAGCAGCTTCGCCTTGAACACGCCGCGGGCCGATTCCTTCAATGCCGCCGCCTCGTTGGGCGCCAGGTAGGCGTCCAGCTCGAGCAGCAGGTCGTGGGCCCGGTCGACCTCATGCGTCTGGACCGCCTCATCGTATTCCTTCAGCAGTTGCCGCTTGTGCTGCCGCCGCCGCAGCTCCAGCTCGTTGGGCAAGCCCGCGATGCGCGCATCGTCGGCAAACAGAGCTTGCAGCCGTCGTGTTTCGCGCCGCGCCTGCTCCCACTTGCAGGCCGCACACAACAGCTCGAAACGCTCGATGGCGGCGGCGATCTTCTCCTCCAACGTCGCCTGCCGCGCTTTGGTCAGCTCCTCGCGCAAACGTTGCGCCTCCTCGTGATAGCCGAATTCTTCGTCGATGTCCTTGATCAGGTGCTCGGCCGCGGCCCAATCCTGCCGGACGACGGCCCCGTGAATCGTGTCGCGCAGGAACTCATAGTCCTTCTCGCGATAGACGATCCGCTTGGCCCAGTCGGAGAGCGTGCTGTTCTCCGCCATGGTGCGCACACGCGTGCCTTGCTGGCGCAGCAGCTCGCCGGCATCCAGCACGGCATCGTACGTGCGATACGAGTTGCTGACGAACTTGCGCAGCAGGATGAACTGCGCGTAGAGCAGGGCCCCCGCCAGTAGCGCCACCAGCCCGCCCAGTCCGAACGCCAACGCGCGGGGCAGATCGCCGGTCCCCCAGCTATATCCGGCATACGCGCAGGCCGCCAGGCACACCAGGACGTCGAGACACAGGGCCAGCACAGCAACGCGGGAGAGGGCTTGGAAGCGGTGCGAGTTGGCAGGCATCGTTCACCTATCGACTTGCCGGACGCCAGCACCGCTGCGGGCGGCCGTCGGTCGCCTACGTCAGAGAGACGGCTTCTGCTGGGTGCACGGTCTCACGCCAGCCGTGTGCTGCCTGATACGCCAGACACCGACGGCGTGAGGTACTGCACTATTGAATCAATCGTATCGCCCCCGCCATTTGTTGAGTCCCCGTCTCCATTTGTTGAATCGGTGCCGTCAGAATCGGTGCCGCCAAACGCGGGCCATGTCAGCAGCGGCCGCAGCCCATCCTTGAGAATGGTCACGAAATCGTTGGTCTGCAAGCCCACCACCAACGCCGTGAAGAACGTCTGGAGCAGGCTGTCGCGCAGCCGCACGTGAAACTTGCGCGTGTCAGTCGTCTGCGAGCGATCCGTGGGCTCCTTGGTCGACGTCGTCGTGTCCGACACTCCGCCGTCCAGCGACTTGCTGCTGCCGATCATCGCATCCCGCAAGGCCAACAGGTCGGCGATCGTGTACTGAGAGCCGCTCGTCGTAGTGCTGGAGCCAGTCGTGCTGGTCTGACTGCCGCTGTTCGTGGTGCCGCCCAGCAGCCCGCTCACGCTGCCCAACAGGTCGCTGGAACTGCCCAGACTGCCGACCAGGCTGATCAGGTCAGTGATGCTGGAGCCGCTGCTGCTTGCGCTGTTGCTGTTCTCAATCGTCCCGACGGCCCGCTCGCCGAAACGTGGCGCTGTCAGACGCTCGCTGATCAGCGAGTTGTGCCGGGCACGGGCCGCATCGATCCACGTACTCGGCGCCCGTTGCTGCACGTAGCCTGAGCGCACGTTCTCTTGCGGCGGCCGGTCCTGAAGCCCCTGGTCATCGGTGGTCTGAGCCCACGCGCCGGAGGCCATCAGGACGGCGACCAGCCCGAGCGAAATCAGTGAACGTATCATCGCGGCGCCTCTTAGAGGAAAATGAAAGTCCAACTATCCTTTATCTTGGACTATTATAGCCCGATCGGCAAATGTTGGTTGCACGGATACTTGCGTCGGGGGGCGACTGGTGTCGAATGCGAATCTCAGCGCCGAGTCGCGTCGTTCCCACCGCCGCGCGGGCGGTTTCATATCTCATTGTGATCACAGCAGTTACAAGCTGTCGCCCAGCGGAGGATTCGGAGAGGGCCGCTAAACTCCCACCCGACGGCTCCCTGGTCGTGCTAATCGGCCCACAGGAAAACGACCCGCGCTGGGCCGCGATTCGCGGCGGAGCGCAGCGCCACGCCAAGGCGATCCCGTATCTCACCTTCGATTACGTGGCCCCCGTCCAGTCAACAACGCAGGCCCTGCAAGACGTCGTATCGGACGTTATCTCCCGAAAACCAGTCGCCGTCTGCCTCTACGTTGCTGACCCGGTGCGCGCGCGGCCGGCCGCCGAGCGGCTCTTCGCAAGCGGCATTTCCCTCGTCACCATGGGCGTTGATATCCCGGGCCTGACACCCTATGGCCGTGTTTACGTCAAGTACGCCGAAGGCGCCGAGTTGCTCGGCAAGAACCTGGAGCGCATAGCCGCCGGCGGACGCAGCTATGTCCTCGTCCACGCCAACGACCGAAGCGACCTGGCCACACGCTGCTACGAGCGGTTCATGCTCACCGCGCGGCGTAGCGCGGTGCTCACGCTGCTCGAGGACCGCACTGTGCTGGAAGGCCAAGACGGTGCCGCAGCCGCGGTGCGGGAACTGCTCGAGCGCTTCCCGCGGACCGGCCTGGTCGTCACGTTGACGCCCACCCCCTGGCTCGAGACACCACCAACGACGCTACCAGCCCAAAGACGATTCGCCACTCTGGGAGCGGTACCGGCGTTATGGCCACGCCTGCGGGCCCGCGAGGCCGCTGCGCTGGTAGGGCCCCTGGACGGTGACATCGGGTACACCGCGATCGAGTTGGCCCTGCTGAGCCTGACAGGCGAAGAACCGGCCGGGATTGTGCGGTTCGTGCCTTGCCACTTGGTGACGGCGGAGAACCTCGAGGAATTCGTGTGGCGCTACGCAACCGCAGCGGGGACCGACCTGCGCGTCTTCGATCCCCCGACCTCCGCTTCGCGCCCCACGTCCGTCCCGGACGGACAATGATCTTCGCCGCAGAACCGCCGCGCCAGCACCTTCCCCGACGCCGTGGCCGATGATAGCATTCTCGCGATCGGGCGCAATCCTCAGGGCCGCATAAGGTGAGGCGAATGCGGCGCCGATAATGCAGGTGTCTCAAGGACGGAATCGCGGGGCCAGCACGTTCTCGCCGGTCGTTGAATCGGGCGCCAACGGAACCAAGGCGGGTACATCCTTTCAGAGTCGGCCCCACGCTTCGGAGAACCGCACGTGCCGCCACGAACCGGATCAACACGCAAAACGGAGGGAAGCCGGGACACACGCGGGCGCTAGCGGCGTCTCGGCGAAGCAGCAATGGCCGCTCTCATCCTGTCGTCAATCACCATCCTTGTACAGATCGCAGCACTTGGGCTCGCGTTGCGGCTTGGACGCATTACTGGCAAATGGCTGGCCTGGGCCGCCATTGCTTCGGCCGTTCTCTTGATGACCGCCCTGCATGGCCTCAGTCTCTACAATATGGTGGCGGCGGGGCTTACCCCTGCTCCCAACCCACTGCCCCACGTTGCCACCTTGCTTGTCTCGGCCCTGCTGACACTCGGGCTGGCGGTGCTGGGAACGTTCTTCCAGGCGTTCAACCGGGCCCAACAGGGTCTGCGCAAAAGCCAGGAGCGGCTGGATAACGTGCGCCGCACGGCTGAAGAGGGCATCTGGATTCTCAACGCGGATGATCGCACGGTCTATGCCAACGAGCAGGCCGCCCACCTGGTCGACCTGCCCCTGGAACAGCTTGTCGGCCAGCCGGCCATCGAAACCGCCCACCTGGTGGGCATGTCAGATGCGACTGAGCGACTGGCGCGGCTGCACGAAGGGTATAGCGATCAGTTCGAAACCCGTCTGCACGGCGGCACGAGCAACGAGAAGTGCATCCTCGTCTCCGCCAGCCCAATGATGGACGAGCAGGGCCGCTACGCTGGTACGGTGGCGATGTTCACCGATATTGCGGAGTGCAAACGAGCCGAGGAGGCCCTGCGGGCCAGCGAAGCACACTACCGCACAATGATCGAGCGCCTGCGCGAGACCGTGTACCGGATGTCATTGCCGGACGGACGCTACGAATACGTGAGTCCTTCCGCGCTCGACACACTGGGCGTCGCCGCCGATGAGTTGCTCGACAAACCCCTGCTGATCCACGAGTTGATCCACCCGGATTGTGCCGAGGACTTCGCGCGAATGTGGAAGAGACTCCTCGCCGGCGAGGTGCCCGCGACCTACGAATACAAGATCATCGACCCGGCTGGCCATGAGCGCTGGATCATTCAGTCGAACGCGCCCGTCCATGACAGAGACGGAAACCCGGTCGCGATCGAGGGCATCTGTCGCGACATCACCGAGCGTAAAGAGGCTGAGGAAGCGCTGCGCCGGCGGGAACGGTATTTGACGACGGTGGATCGCGTGGCCCGCATGTTGCTGCCCTCTTTGCCCGAGATCCCCTACGAAAACGTACTCGAAATCATCGGGCCCGCCTCCGGCGCCAGCCGCGTATACGTCTTTCTGAACAGCCGCGGCCCCGACGGAAACCTCCGCACCAGCGAACGAGCCGAGTGGTGTGCCCCAGGCATTACCGCCCAGATCAGGAACCCGCGCTTGCAGAACCTCGAGTTCGCCGAATTCTCGCGACACCGCCTGGAGACGCTATCGCGCGGCGAAGCCATCAGTTCCTGCGTGGCGGACCTGTCCCCAGATGAGCAGGCTTTCTTCGTTCCACTCGGCATCAAGGCCATCCTGCTGCTGCCGCTGATCGTCGACAACGAGTTCGTCGGCCTGGTGGGGTTCGACAACTGCGTCGATGAGCGGCCCTGGCAGCCGATCGAGGTGGAGTTCCTCAGCGCCGCAGCGGCGGACCTCGCGCATGCCGTCAAACGCTGTCGGGCAGAGGAGGCGCTGCGCGCCAGCGAGGAGCAGCATCGGCAGCTTTTCGAAGCGGCCACAGATGCGTTTCTGATCTTCGATCTGAACGGGAAGGTCGCCGCGGCCAACCGCGCCGCCTGCAACATGTATGGCTACTCGCGTAACGAACTCGTCGGCCTGACAGGCCAACGGATCATCCACGCGGATCACTACCACAAGTTCGAGAGTTTCAAGGAGCAGCTCAGGACAACCGGCCGCTTCTTTGCCGAATCGGTCGACGTTCGCAAAGGCGGCACCGCGTTCGATGTAGAAGTACACGGAACCGCGATCTCATACGCTGGCCAGCCGCACCTGCTGGCCGTGGTGCGCGACGTCACGCGGCGCAAACGCACAGCGGCGGCCCTGCGCGAGAGCGAGGAACGCTACCGCATGATCGCCGAGTTCGCTTCGGACTGCGTCTACTGGCGGGCTCCGGACGGCAAGCCGGTCTACATCTCGTCCGGGTGCGTCGAAAACACCGGATATACAGTCGAGGAATTCGTAGCGTTGCCGGAGCTGTTTGTGAGCATCGTGCACCCGGCTGACCGCGCCCTCTGGGAAGAACACGAGAACGACGCCTTGAACGACGGCGCTCCCGAACCGCTGGAGTTTCGGATTATCACCAAGCTGGGCCAGACGCGCTGGGTGAGCCATGCGTGCCGCGCGATCCGCGACGCGTCTAACCAGTTCCGGGGCGTGCGCGGCAGCTATCGTGACATCACCGAGCGCAAGGAGGCCGAGCAGGAACGCGAACGTCTGATCTCCGAACTGAAGACGGCCCTGGCCAAGGTCAAGACGCTGAGCGGTCTCCTGCCAATCTGCGCGTCTTGCAAGAAGATCCGCGACGACAAGGGGTATTGGGAGCAGATCGAGGACTACATCCGTCAGCGTTCCGAGGCCGAGTTCAGCCACGGCATCTGCCCGGATTGCGTACGCAAGCTGTACCCCGACCTGGCCGACCACGTCGAACGAGAACGTAAGAAACGCGAGGACAGGCAGGAAGGACGCGGCCGCAGCTCAAGCTGACCTGCAACGGGGGGCGCGGTGCCTGGTACTGCAACGCTAGAGGCGGCGGTCGCTCATCCGAGCCCCGAGCGCGAGCGCGTGGGTTCTTGGCGGCTTGGACGCCGCGCTGGTGACCCCGCGCTTGCGTTCGGGGCTCTGATCGCGGCGCCCCGCACGTAAGATCTTACAATCTAACGCCTTACCAGGTTCGCCGGAGGGGTTTCCGGCATTGTAGCACTAGAACCTATCCCAAGACTCTCTCCGAGACTCTCTCCGAGTTCTCATGGGGGTTGCGCCGCACCCACGGGGGATGAAACCCGAATTTACGGAGCAGCCGCGACCGTAAGGCGCAATCGCGCTGACGGCCAGCCCCGGCAACCGCTCCCTGACGCGACTCGGTTTTGTCAGACGCTCTCAGTACAATCGTCCCCGGCAAGCGGGACGTGTTGCGGACAGATCCGCTAACCTGGTCAACCTAAGCACACTGAAAGGGCTCAACATGCACAAGTGGACTCTTCGCGCACAGATGTGGCTGGCAATCATCGGCGTCGCCGGTCTGGTTGTGGCCAACGCGCGGGCACAAGAGAACAAGTTCAACGGTCTGCACACGCACATGGGCAACCTCTCGCGTCTTTCGGATGCCCAGACGCGCTCCATCTCGCCGGAGAACTTTACGGGTGAGAAGGGCAAGGGCGGCATGTCCACCGACGGGCTGGCGCTGAACGCCGCCCGCGACCTCGGCCAGGGCTGGAAGGTCTCGCCCTACATCCGCATCGAACCGGGCAAGACCTTTGCGCTCGCCGAGATCGACGGCTCCGGCGCGATCCAGCAGATTTGGATGACCCCCACGGGCCACTGGCGGTTTCTCGTTCTGCGCATGTACTGGGACGATGAAGAAACGCCGTCGGTTGAAGTGCCGCTCGGCGACTTCTTCGCCTGCGGCTGGAACCAGTACGCCCACGTCTCGTCGCTCGCGGTCTGCGTCAACCCCGGCAGCGCGTTGAACTGCTACTGGGTCATGCCCTTCCGCAAGTCAGCCCGCATCACGATCGAGAACCTCGCAGACAAGCAGGCCACGCTCTACTACCAGATCAACTACACGCTGACCGACGTGCCAGCGGACGAGGGCTACTTCCACGCCCAGTTCCGCCGCTCAAACCCCGTCCCCTACAAGCAGGTCTACACGATCGTGGACGGCCTCCGTGGCAAGGGACACTACGTCGGCACCTACATGTGCTGGCAGTCGAACAACGTCGGCTGGTGGGGCGAAGGTGAGATCAAGTTCTATCTCGACGGCGATATCCCCGCCGGCGTACCGACCGCGGAAGCCGTCGCCGAGCACGGCGGCAAGTACTTCCCCACTATTTGCGGCACGGGCACGGAGGATTACTTCTGCGGCTCGTACGGTTTCTACGCCAAGAACGCCGAGGGGAAGAACGAGTACCGCGAGTTCACCACGCCGTACGCCGGCATGCCGCAGGTCATTCGTCCGGACGGGCTCGACAACTCGCAAACGCGTTTCGGCCTCTACCGCTGGCACATCGCCGATCCGGTCCGCTTCGATCAGGACCTGACCGTGACGATCCAGGCCCTGGGCTGGCGCAGCGGCGGCCGCTATCTGCCGCTTCAGGACGATCTCTCCTCGGTCGCCTACTGGTACCAAACCGAGCCGCACGCCCCGTTCCCGCAGTTGCCGGAGAAGGACCGGTTGGAGGTTCGGTAGGCTGAACTGAAGGAGCAGTCTCCGTCACACGTGGTCTGCGCGTGGATGGGGAACTCACGTCCGGTTGCTACGCAGCACTATCTACAGGTCACGGATGAGCATTTTGAGCGTGCGGCCAGGCCTCCCCAAGCGGTGCAGAATCAGGTGCAGCAACCTGCGGCAACGTCTCGCACCGGCTCGCATGGTGAAGACACCGACGAAGCCAACAGCGTGAAATGCAAAGACCTGCAACACCGGCGGCTCCGTGCGAAACCGGAGCAGTGGCAGGGATGGGCGGTACAGGACTCGAACCTGTGACTTCTTCCTTGTAAGGGAAGCGCTCTAGCCAACTGAGCTAACCGCCCGCCTGGGTGCATGCGCCCCCAGATCGTTCAGCGCGCATGATATCTTCACGGGCCTGGTTGGGGAATGCCTCGGTCGACCGATAAGTGCGTCGCCGAGCTTGGCTGTCAGATGTGCGCGGGCCTGTCACGCCGCTCTGAACGAGCGAGCACGGGGCGTTGTTCGAACCCTGCCACTCCGCCGGACATTGCCGTCCGGCACCGTGGCACTCGGCGCCGGCGTGGAAAGGTCCAGCGCCGAGGCGCCGCACACCAGTCGCATTGTGGGGGACCGCTCCGTTCCGGCTTATCGGGCGCGGTTCCGGGGGGGTGTGGTCCAGTAACAATCGCTGGGGGCAAGAAACGGCACGGAAAGACGCGATCTCCTTCAGAATTCAGGGTTTGCGTTTGAAAAGCGCAGCGCGCGGCGCCTAAGAACTTACGCGGGGAAAGAAGCGTTTCCCGCGCTCCGTGCTCACCGAGTTGGTGCGCACGGAGGTGCGGGTCGAGCTACACGAAGAGTGTACGCGACCGGTAAGTGAGCCGCGCGCAGCGTGCGCGCTGGCGATGGGAAAAGAGCATTTGGATACCCGCTGAATGACGCCGGGTCAGCGGACCAAGGAGTCTGAAACATGCGGCTAGTAAATGCTATTGCTGTGTTGGCAGCCTTGTCTCTGGCGACGGCTGCGCAGGCGGACCTGTTGTGGGATAACTACCAGTACGGCGACGACCAGTACGGCCACGATCATCTGACCGCGGCCAGTTCCGAGCGGCTGACGCAGATCACCGATTCCTGGGCGGCGGACGACGCCATTTTCGACGCGCAGGAGTTCCCTCTCGGTGTGCGGGTCCAGCAGGTGCGCTGGATCGGCATGCGCGACCCGAACTACAGCTACCCGGCGGCGGACTATATTGTCCTGTCGCGCGATGCCCAAGGCGTCTTCCATGAGGTCGCCTCGGGGCAGGTTGTGATCTACGACATGGTCGAGGTCATGGGCCAGATCGACTTCCCGGGGCTCGAGACCTACGAAGCGTCCGTCGAACTGCCGGACATCGAGTTGGATCCCGGGCAGTACTACTTCGGCGTGCGGCTGGTCGGCTCGGGCTCGGGACTCGGTCGCAACTACGTGGCGACGACCGGCGCCGGCGAATTCCTCGGCCTGACGAGCGGTGCCGTTCAGAGCAACTACTTCGGCATCCCCAACTGGACGCTGAACAGTGATTATCAACACGCCACCGATTCGGATTACGCGTACCAGATTCATGGCGTCGCGATTCCGGAGCCGGTGACCATGATCATGCTTCTGGCAGGAGCGCCTCTGCTGCTTCGCCGGAGGTAGTCTTCGCGGTACAGCGATCGGCCGATCGGGCTAGTACCGTTTGACGCGATGTGCGGCGCAGACCGGAAGGTGTGTGCCGCATATCTTTTTGCCGGGTTATCTCGCCGCGTCTGCGGCTCTACGACGCCCTCCCAGAACCTGTCCCAAAACCGTCCGGAGGTGGGCAGCAAAACCGAGCCGCGTGCGTAGGTCAGCGGTTTTTCGGCAACCGCTCCCTTCTATGAAGCCGGGCCTTGTCAAGCGGGTTGGTGGTTTTGGCGCTGGATGGGGTCAACCTTCTATTCGGGTTTACGCCGGCCGACGCTGCGGCACTGGGGCGTCCCATTCAACTATGCGACGACGCTCATTCTGACGGGCGGGCTGCTGTGCGTGACCACGTTGCCCAAGCTGCATTCGCCCATGCCCGCGTCGAACTTGCAGAACACCGAACTTGCTCACACCCAGATCAAACGCCAAAACCGTCATGGCCGGGTCTCCTTCCAGATGATGACTTCATCTTTGGGCCAGCCCCAACGGCCAAGCCCGCAAGGCGGTATATCGCCAGGAGACCCGGCTTTCATAGTTTCTGACGGGCGCGGCTGCTGCGTAGATTCGGATTTTCATCCCCCGTGGGTGCGGCGCAAGCCCCATGAGAACTCGGAAGGAGCTTTGGGATAGGTTCTACTCAGTACTGCGGCAGGGCCGCGCAAAAAGCCGCGGCGCCGAACTGGTGGTTCGGGCGCCGCGGAAGTTTCGAATCGAGCCGGGCGGGACGTCCGGTTTCAACCGCCGAGCAGGGCCACGAAGGCGTCGATGTCGAAGCCGTTGACGCTGCCGTCGTCGTTCACATCAGCCGTTCTGATGTCACAGAGCGGGAAGGACGCCTCGTACGTGGTGGGGTCGTCGAGCGCCAGAACGAAGGCATCGATATCGAACCCATTCACCGCCCCATCGCAATTCACGTCGCCCTTGATTGGACTGACGAGGAAGCTGGTAATCCAGGTGCCCCAGTTGCCGGAGCCGTTGGCGTATTCTCCAATGGCCCAGAACGTGCTGTCATTGGTGGGGTCGACGCAGATGTCGAAATAGTCACCCCAACGATACCCGTTATAGCCGCTGCTGCCGATCGCGACCTCCGTCAATGCACCCATCGTGCCCAGCGGGTCGCCCGGCTGACGACCTGTTATTTGCACGCTGGCGTAGGTGGTCGCGCTGCTCATCGCGGTCACGAGACCGACTTCGCCCGCCGCGTTCTGGAAGATCGCCGGGAACCAGGTGTAGACGCCGGTCCCGCCCGCGACGTCGCCGGACTGGACCAATGTTGGCGAGCCGCTGGTGGGCCAGTTTCCAGTGTCGATGTGATACCAGCGCGAGACCGCCCTGCCGCCGGCAAAGACTCCATGGCCGGTGTACAGATTCCCGTCGCGCCAGTGCACGTTAATGATGCGGCCGTCGAGGACGTCGATCTCATCGCCGCCGAGATTGGGGGCGCTGTCCCAGGGGTAGTCGAAGTATGGGACCGTGACCGTCGCGGTAACCTTGACCGGGTTGGTGAGCGGATTCTGGATGGCGTGGATACGGATCGAGGTATTGCCGGCGTCATCCACGAAGAACGGTGCCTGGGCAGTGCCGTGACACTGGGCAGCCTGGACCGAGCCGGCGTAGCCGTCCCGCAAGTCCGACCAGGCCGCGGGGTTGCCGCCGAGCAAAGGCGTCTTGTCGAAGATGCGGAAGAGCACGCCGCCCCAGCCACTTCCGCCACCACTGAGCTTGAACAGATTGCCGGTTACATAGTAGCCGCGATGATCGAAGCCCAGGCCGGGGTAATCCACCCAGTACGTGGACGAACCAATCTGGATGACCGAGTTGGTGCGGTATTTGTACCACACGCCGTTCGGGTCACCGTCGTCCGAGACGGCAATAGAGATCCAGCTCTCGGTGGTTCCGTAGGTCTCCAGCGCCAGGATGACGAAGCGGTCTTCGTAGTGATCGTAGAAACACTTGGGGTCAAACGTGAAGTCGCCGCCGCCGACCGTCTCGAAGAAGCCCGGATTCCCGGTGCTGTCCAGGTTCTGTGAGAAGGTCAGCGTGCCGTCCTTTGTGTAGAACGCCAGGGCCATATTGACCGTCGAGACGACATGATCGACTCCGACCGCCAGCGTCGGATCCGGGGGGCTCCAGGCGGTCTGCTGGATACCGGGGAAAAGCATGCCCGCATAGCCGCGCCGCGCGCTGGTCAATTCGCCCACGGGCAGATCGTTGGCTTCCTGCTGCCAGCGGACTTTGGCGCGCTTGTGCGGCGGCAATTGGTTTTTGACCAATTGAACCGGCCCATCCCAGGGGAACTCCGCCTGGATTTGGGGTTCGACCAGGCGTGTGTCGATAATCTCGACCGGCGTGGTACCGTGGCCGACGGCCCCGATCTCGGTCAGGTCCGAAGCCGGCTGGGACTCCTGGGCCAGCGCCCACGGCACGGCCGCCAGCAACAAGGCACAACAACTGAGGCGTACTGCGTTCATCGCGGGGTCCTCCATCCTAGCGCGTCTCAAAGGGCAACCGGGGCCGATCGCGGCCAGATGTACGACCGCGAGTTGGCCATCCACAGTCTCGATTATGTCAGCCCGCGCGCTGTACTACAATCGTTTTTTTTCTGCTGGGGTGCCCGGGGGGCGGCGCGTGCGACCACGCGGAACGTGACCTGGCGAGCCGCCTGGGCTACGCTGCGCGGTCGTTAAGCAAGGAAAAGCGCAAGGAACGGCGTCATGGTAGGGTGCGTGGGCGGTACAACAGCCAGACGGCTGGGCGAACAACCACGTACTCTGACCTGCGCGCGCGGGCGCGCGCGGGCGGCAACACCGGTGGGGTTCGTGGCCGCATGGCTGTCGTTGCTGGTCGGCGCGCTGCTGGTGGGCGCTGGGCCGGCGGCGGCGCAGACATCCACACCGGCCAGCAGAGCGGCCCACGCGCCGAACTCCGCTCCAGCCGAACAACCGCGCCTGGCGGAGTTTCTGCGTGCCAAGCAGAAGGCGCGCGACTGGATCGACCGCCTCGAAGTAGATCCGATCGAGCTGAACAAACACCATGTCAAGGGCAAGAAGAAACTCGCCGAGATCCTCGATGCCTATCTGCGCTTCTACCGCCACGACGACGATCCCGCCGGGCGGGCCCGGATCATGGCGCGTGTGCGGCAGATGTATCAGCACACGAAGCGGCCCGAGTATCACAATATGGCGGACAATTCGCGTGAGGAATTCCTCGAGAACAGCATGTCGTATTGCCGCGTGGCATGGCTCCTGGAGCAGTTCGGCTTACCCACGCGACTCTACCGCAGTCACCTGCGGCACATCCAGCCGCGCCTGGATGAGCACCTGCGTGTGCGCGGCGCATGGCAGCGGGCCATGTTCGCGCGCTACTACGATGCCTTCGGCCTGGAGAAGCCGCCGATCCTCTGCAAGAAGACCAAGCGCACGGGCGTCATCGAGCGGCGTTTGCCGCTCGCTGAGTACCAGCAGCGCAGCGACGGCTACGACCTCACGCACGAGATCTTCGTCGCGTACAACTACGGCTACGACCGCACACAGAGCACATTGACGGAGGGAGATTTGGCGTACGCGCGCAAGATCCTGCCGGCCCTGGCGCGGCGCTACATGCAGGAGGATGACAGCGACTTGCTGGCCGAGGTGCTAAGCTGTCTAACCTACCTTGGCTGGCGCACGCTGCCGGAATTTGCGCAGGCCCGCGATTACCTCCTGGACCATCAGAATGCGAACGGGACGTGGGGTGACTGGGAGGAATACCGCGTCGCGCTCGGCGACTACGTCGAGCAGTACTTCTACTTGCACAATACCATGGTGGCCATACACGCCCTGATGGCGGTGTACGAAGGCGACTGGCCCGCCGCGCCGGAGTAGACAGCGCAGTCGCGGTGGCTGGTACGGGCCGAGGTTCAGTGGGTCAGCGCGTAGAGGACGATGTTTGCGGTCAGACGGCGGGCATCTTCGTCCAACAGGCCGCGGCAACCGTAGCAGACGTGCCCGTCGAGGCCGCATCCCAGGGCGTAGGGGCTGTAGACGACGCACAGCCGACCGTCCAGGGTCAGGCCCCACAGGCGCGGGGTGTTCAGGTCCGGCTCGCTACGGAGCACGGGCTCCTTGTAGCGCACCGATTGCATGTCGAATCCGGGCTTGCCCTGGAAGACAGCGTGATCGACGGGCAGCGGCTCGAGCGTTTGGTCGGGGAAGGTCTCGCGCAGGATACGGCGAAACGCCTGGTCGAACGCCACCCGCCCGCAGCAAGCCTCTGCCAGCAGAAAACCACCCCGTCGCAGGTGTGCGGCCAGAGCGTCGCGCTCCGCCTCAGAGAGCTGGAAGTCGTAGTGCCCGACCATATACAGGATCGGGCAACTGGACAGGTCAGGATCGGTCAGGCGAATCTGCCGGTAGCGCGTCACAACATCGAGGCCCAGTTCGTCGTGCAGAAACTCGGCGAAGTGCACGAGCGCCAGCGGGTCGGGCCGCCAGTCGCCGTTGTGGATTATCTGCGCCATGCGGAACGCATCGCCCGGCGGCGGCCCGGGATCGGCGGCGGCCTCGAGTTGTGGGATGGTGATCACGTCCAGCCGGTCGCGCAAGGGTTGGCGACCGGAAGCGTAGGCGGCGATATTCGTACCCAGCTTGAAGGCCTCCTCGCTTAGCCGGGGCAGGTCGGCCTGTTCCCACAGGCATGAGAGATCACGCGGACTGAAGATGACACTGGTTCGGCAGCCCAGATCAAGCCCGGTCAAGCCGGACGGTTCCAGATCGTAGAAGCTGTGATAGACCGGGTGTTCCCCGCTCAGCTCGCGTAGCGGCACCTCGGGAAACGTCTCCGCAACGAACTTGTTGAAGCCGGCCACGAACGCCTGACGCCCGCAGCAGGCTTCTGCCAAGAGCAGGCCGCCCGCCTCGATGTAGGCCCGCAGCTTGGCGCGTTGCTCGGGCGTCCAGCGTGGAAACTGGTGACCGTGCAGGTACAGGATCGGCGCGGCCAGCCACTCTTCCAGTGGCGCTTCGAACTCGACGACCTGCCAGGTGACCGGCTCGCCCAGCTTGTCGCCGATGAAGGCTACCAGATGCTCGACATCGTGGCGGTCGGGATTCCACTCGTCGTCCCTGGCCCAGCGGAGTTTCTGCACCAACAGGGCCTTGTGACCCTTGGCCAGGAAGAGGACCGCCAGGCAGGTGTCGACGATGTCGTGCGACCAGTCGCCATCCAGGATTTGCCTTCGCACGAGGTACTCGGCCCCTTCGCGGTACCAGTCGTGCATGCCAAAGAAACGCTGGCCGGAGAGAATGCCGCAGCGTTCGACGGTGTAGAGCCAGTAGTGCACGTAGCGCAGCCCCTTGCCGGGGTTCTCTTCGACGCGGAAACGGCGCGCCAGCCAGGCCAGGCCGTTGGTTAGCTGGCGACTGGCCTGGTACTCGCCGCAGTGCGGGGCAGCGCCGTTCTGGAAGCCTCTCTCACGCCGCACGAGCCGGGTCTGACCGAGGATGATTAAATCGCTGATGCCCGCGGCGGTCATGCTGCCGTAGCTGGCTCCGTCCTGGCGGTAGTCCCAGCCGCCGTCTGAGTTCTGGGTGCGCAGCACGCCGTTGCGGGCTCGCTGCCAGACATTGAGAGGGATCGTGACGCCGGCTTCGGCGGCGGAATGCAACCCCAACAAGGCAAACTGCGAGTTGGAATGGTCGAACCCCTCCCCACTCTGGCGGTAGCTCCAGAGACCGGTCTTCGAGTCTTGTGCGCTACACAGCCACTGAGCTGCGATTTGAATTTCTTGCCGGTAGCGCACCGGATCCGCGGCGACCAGGACCATGATCTTCAGGCTGGTCACGTATACGGCCTGGTTCGGCTGGGACGAGACGTGTAACAACGCGGCGGTCATTCTCGGCGAGTCGGGGCGCTCGCCGGCCTGTAGCAGCGCCAGCGTGGCCAAGCAGGTCAGGCCGCCGGGATGACTGCGGTCAGCCCAGGAACCATCCGGGAGCTGCTGCTTGAGAATCGCCCGGACGCCGAGCCGGACGGCTCGTTTGACCTGGTCACCGGTTACGTCGGCCCCCGCCGGGAAGGAGATCAGGCCGACCGCCAGGGCGATCGCCAGCAGCGTGAGCAACAAGGACGGCCGCGAACAGAAGCAGGACCGGGCGTGCGTGCGGCGTGGGTGGTCGATGGCGGCGGCGTTTGGCTGCGTCGGCGCGCCGGTCTCGGAGGCCGGTCGTTTTCGCCCGACGAGGTGTCTGTGGCCGCTCCTGACCATGGCTACATGAGTATAACCGGGTCCGACTCGTCAGTCCGCGGGGCGTCTGCTATAGTTAGTCGCATGGCAGAGAGCGGTGCAGGCGACGGTGTATGGACCGTGGCACGCCTGTTGGCGTGGACGCGGGGACACCTGGAACGTCAAGGCGTAGAGTCGCCGCGTCTTTGTGCCGAGATCCTGCTCGCCCACGCCATGCAGTGTGACCGGATTCGGCTCTACACGCAGCACGATCTGGTACCGCCCGAGACGGCCCTGGCCCGCTTCCGCAGTGCGGTGAAGGACGCTGCCGCCGGGACGCCTATCGCCTATCTGACTGGCGAGAAGGAGTTCTTCTCGGTGACCTTTGAGGTCACTCCGGACGTGTTGATCCCGCGTCCGGAGACCGAGGTCCTGGTCGAGCGAACGATCGATCTGGCGCGGCACGGTCCCGCAGCGCCGTGCTCGATTCTGGATCTGGGTACTGGTAGCGGTTGCATCGCGATCAGCTTGGCGAAACACCTGCGCGACGCTTCGGTCTGCGCCAGTGACATTTCGGCCGCGGCGCTCGCAGTGGCCCAGCGCAATGCCGCCCGGCACGGCCTCACCGAGCGGATTACGTTTGGTGTCGGTGACCTCTTCGCCCCGTGGCAGGGCGCGAGTAGCGGCGGCGCATCCCGGGCATTCGACATCATCGTCTGCAACCCGCCGTACATCGGCACTTCCCAGATGGAGTCGTTGCCGGCGAATGTGCGTGATTTCGAGCCCTCGGCGGCGTTGCTGGGCGGCCCGGACGGACTGGAGGTCATCCGTCGCTTCATCACCGCAGCGCCCGGGCACCTGAGGCCCGGCGGGCACGTGCTGCTGGAGGTCGCCTACGATCAGGCGGTGTCGGTGCGGGCGCTCTTCAACGAGGCCGTATGGAAAGAGATTCGCGTGTTCCGTGACGCGTTGCAGCACGAGCGAGTTGTCCAGGCGTGCTGCGGTGTTGCCCAACAGACGCAAGTAGCTTGAGGGAGCAGCCGTGGGACTACCCTATTTTCACATCAACGGTGGCAATCGATTGCGTGGCACGGTGCGCGTCAGCGGCGCCAAGAACGCCGCCTTACCGATCATGGCCGCGTCGATTCTCTGCGAGGGCGAGATCATCCTGCACGACGTGCCTTACGTGGCCGACGTGCTGTCGCTGTCCGAATTGCTGATCAAGCTGGGCGTGGACGTGGAACGCCGTCCTGATCACTCGTTGCGGCTGGTGGTGCGCGACGAGATGAACTCGCGGGCTGAGTACGACATCGTTCGCAAGATGCGTGCCTCGATTTGCGTGCTTGGCCCGCTGCTGGCCAAGCGCCGGCGGGCCACGGTGGCCATGCCGGGCGGCTGCGCGATCGGTGATCGTCCGGTCGATCTGCACGTGCGCGCCATGCGGCAGTTCGGGGCCGACGTGGATCTCGTCAGTGGTGACATCGTCGCCAAGGCGAAACGCCTGCGCGGGGCCGAGGTTTTTCTCGGCGGCCCGTTCGGTTCGACAGTGCTCGGTACCGCCAACGCGATGATGGCCGCGACGCTGGCGGAAGGAATCACCGTGATCGAGATGGCCGCTTGCGAGCCGGAGGTGGTCGACCTGGCCGATTTCCTGAATCAGTGTGGCGCGTCGATCACCGGTCAGGGCACACCGCGGATCGTTGTCGAGGGCGTGCCCGAGTTGAAGGGCTGCGAATACCGCATCATCCCTGATCGCATCGAGGCCGGCACCTTTATGGTCGCAGCGACGATCACCAACGGCGAATTGAAGCTGGAAAATTGCCGGCTGGATCACCTGATGGCGTTTATCGACCGGCTGGCGGCGGTCGGCGTCAAGGTGGAGCGCGCTGATGCCGCCGTCACCGTTGCTTCGGTGCGCCACCTGGAACCGATTGATGTCACGACCCAGCCCTTCCCCGGTTTTCCGACCGACTTGCAGGCCCAGTTGATGACGCTGCTGTGCCTGGCGGACGGCAACAGCATCATTACGGAGAAGATCTTTCCCGACCGCTTCCTGCACGTCGCCGAGCTGAACCGCATGGGGGCCCGACTGCGCAAGGAAGGGCCGACGGTCATCATTGAGGGTGTCAAGCGTCTGGTCGGTGCGCCGGTTATGGCGTCGGATCTGCGGGCTTCCGCGGCGCTGGTGCTCGCTGGGCTATGTGCGCGGGGTGCGACGCGCGTCAATCGGATTTATCACATCGATCGCGGTTACGAGCGCATCGACGAGAAGCTGCGGGCCGTCGGTGCGGAAATAGAACGTCGCGAGGGCGACGAAACCTAGTGCTACAACGTCAGAAGCGTCGGTCATTCATCCGAGCCCCGCACGTAAGGTCTTACAATCTCACGGCTTACCAGGCTCGCCGTAGGGGTTTCCAACGCTGTAGCACTAGCAGCAGGGCAGCCTGCCCGGCTGTGGTGAGAGACCCAACCACGGGAGATCGGCCGGCCCCGGGCCGGATCGGTCTGGAGTATCCGTAGAATGGCATGTGATCTGAGGGCGGTGCCCCGCAGCCTCGTAACCGGTTTCGGCCGGCATCCACCGCCCGGAACAAGAAAGAGCGGGAAATCCTGAAGAAGTCCGTTGCGCTCGCGCCACAACGGCGACTACTAGAATAGAGACGGTCCTCGGTGGGGACGGCTCTGAGGGGGGAGGGCCGTCCCCCGGGGGTTTTGCGCGGTCGTCCGACACGATCGTGCCGCTGGCGGCGGTCGTCAGTCGTTGGGTGGCTCAGGTGGGGTCGATCTGTCGCTCGCCGCAATTGCCGCAGTATTTTGCCTGGCCGGAAACCTGTGCTCCGCAGTTGTGGCAGAAGCGCGTGGTAGTGACCGCGGCCCCGCAGCCCATGCAGAACTTCGCTCCGGCGGGGACGGGGTGGTTGCATTTGCCGCAAGGTTGGCTCGCGCCAGCGGCTGCCGCAGCCCCCGTCGCCGCACCGGCGGTCGCGCCGGATGGAGGCGGTTGGCCAGGTTGCATGGCCCTCTGCATACCCTGGGCGATCATGCCGCCGAAGCCGACGCCCATTCCCATGCCCATGCCGGCGGCGGCCATACCGCCACCTTCACCGCCGGACTGGGCGGCGTCCCGAATGGCCCGGGCGGTCTGGAGTTGCATGTAGCGGTCGAGGTTTCCGAGCGCTGCCATGCCGGCGCGCTCGTCCATCATCTTCTGGACTTCTTCCGGGGGAGTGATCGCGCCGACGAACAGGTCGGTCAGTTCGAGGCCGTAGCGGGCGAAATCGTCGGCTACGCGTGCTTTGCAGGCCGCGGCCAACTCATCGTAGTGGCGCGGCAGATCAAGAATGGTCTCGAGCGTTTCGCCCAGGAGGTCGGTCAGCCGGGCGACGATCAGGTCGCGCAGATAATCCTCGATTTCGCGGGAAGTGTAGCGGCCCTGCGTGCCCACGAGCTCGCCCACAAACACCTGCGTATCCGCGATCCGCAGCGCGAACTTGCCGAAGCTGCGCAGCCGAACCATCATCAGTTCCTTGTCGCGAAACGCGATGGGCTGCTTGGTGCCCCATTTCAAGTCCAGAAAGATCTTCTTGGATACGAAATACACCTGGGCCTGGAAGGGGTTATCGGCCCATGGCAGCGTCAGAATGCGCGTCAGGATCGGGACGTTTTGCGTGGTGAGCGTGTGCCGGCCCGGGCCGAACGTGTCATACGCCTTGCCGTCGCGGAAGAAGACGGCCTCCTGGCTCTCCTGCACGATGAGCTGCGCGCCGATCTTGATGTCCGCCGAACCCTCCGCGGGCTCGCGGTGCACGAGCGTGTCGCCGGTCTCGTCGAAGAACTTGATGACTTCGAGCCTGATTCCCATGATTGCTTACCTCCCGGCGGCATCGTTGGACGGCGTATCAGCCAGCATGTGCATACGGCCATCGATATGTTCGTCGAATTCCCGCGTCAACGTTCGTAGGCGCCCGATTTCCAGCCTTAGCTGATTCGAGTTACCGGCCGCCGCCGTCGCCGCCCCGAGCACCTCGCCCATCTGTTCGATGCGGTCGAGCAGGGCGGCATCGAACTCGTACAGGCGGTCCAGCTCGGCCTCACGAATCTTGACCGCATCGAAGAGACCCGAGTAGCCATACTCAGCGTGGCGTAGGCGGGCGGCCAGACGATCGAGGGCCGTCTTGACCCGATCGACCTCCCCGACCAGTAACAGGCCGCTGCCGCTGGTGAGCTCTTGGATTACCGGATCAAGCCGGCGCCGCAACTGGACCAGCTTCGTGGCCAAATGCTCACGCAAGAGCTTGTCGGATTCACGGCGTTCTTCCTTGCCGAGGTAGCCGTGAAACCCGGGCAGCGCGTGCAGCACGCGTTGCAGCCAGTTGCGATCCTGATGAGCGCGCTCGCGAATGTCACCCACGGCGTCACCTCCAATCCTCGGACGTGTGCCCGGACACGTCAGGGGCAGCCACTGGTAGTCTATCCAGCAACGCAAGTGGTGCGATTATAATAGGTTCGGGCGATTGGAACGTCAGCGCCCTGTGCAAATCCCACGCCTCCCTGAACGGAGCGATGAACATCCGGGGCATAAACCAAGCGTTTCGGCGCCAGGATCACCAGCTTTCGGCATACTCGTTCAACGCTCGTGCTGCAGTATAATCACCCGCTACGGATCCAGTCTTAATACGAAAGGAGAATTCGCGATGCCGGAATTCTGTGCCCCCTTCTCCGGCCTGGCCAGCGGCCGCAAACTCACGCAGGACGAGTTGATCCGGGCGATCAGGTTCATGGTCGCCGCGGAATACGAGGCGATCCAGCTCTACATGCAGTTGGCTGAATCCACCGACAATGCGCTGGCAATCGAGGTTCTCAAGGACATCGCCGACGAGGAACGTGTGCACGCCGGCGAGTTTCTGCGGTTGCTGCACGAGCTCGCCCCCGACGAGCCGGAGCTCTATGCCGAGGGCGCACGGGAGGTCGAGGAAGAACTCGCCAAGATGAAGGGCGCGTAGCTGCAAACCGGGTCAGCAACGCCTTGTGCGGTCGTAGCGTTGGGACACCGCCGCCTGCCAGCGGTGTCCGGTGCCCCCAGCCGGTTGGCGCACAGTTCGAGGGAGTGAACATTGGCGCGGTCCGGTGAACCGGCTCGACTCGACCGGGTCTACCAGGCGATCGTTGGTGAGGAGGACGCGCGCGTCTGCACCGACATCTCCGATGATGCCTGCCAATACGTCCCCCGCAACTTTTTCCTGATCGCGGTTTGCCAGACGCTCAGCAATCTCGGCGATCACCTGGCGAACCCCAAAACGGTGCTGGCCTGGCTGCTCGGATTCGTGGGAGCTCCCGCCGCGCTGGTCACCTTGCTGGTGCCGATCCGCGAGTCAGGATCGATGGTCCCCCAGCTTCTGATCGCCGGTTTCGTACGGCGGCTGCCGCGCCGAAAGATGGTCTGGGTCGCCGGCAGCCTGCTTCAAGCCGGTGCGGCCTTCGGGATCGGCTTGGTGGCCGCCACACAGCGGGGATTGCTGGCCGGTTGGCTTATCATTCTCCTGCTGGTCCTGTTCAGCCTCGCGCGCGGACTGAGCTCCGTAGCCTCCAAGGACGTCGTCGGCAAGACGATCCCGAAGAGACGCCGAGGCCGCCTGAGCGGTCTCGGGGCGACGATCTCCGGGATTGCAGCCATTCTGCTGGGACTCTACGTGGGAATCTTACAGGGTGATTCCCCCTCGCCGTGGTTCTACGTGACGCTTCTGTGCACCGCCGGTGTGCTCTGGGTGGCGGCCGCGTTCGTCTATGCCAGCATCCGGGAATTCGCCGGCGAGACGCACGGGGGCGGCAGCGGCTTCGTCGAAGCCTTCAGGCGCCTCGACCTGTTGCGAAGCGATCGCAGTTTTCGGCGGTTCGTCATTACGCGGGCGTTGCTGCTATGCTCCGCTTTGTCGGCTCCGTACTACGTGGTCTTGGCGCAGCAGCAACACGGAACCGACTTCAAATCACTAGGCTGGTTCATTCTCGCAAACGCGTTGGCGTCGAGCCTGAGCGCGTTCTTCTGGGGCCTGATGGCGGATGTCTCGAGCCGGCGCGTGCTGCTCGTGGCTGCGGCGTGGTCGGCGCTGTTGGGGCTGGCCGTCTTCGCGGTGGCCACATTCGACTCCCCACTGAGAGACTCCGCCTGGACATATCCGGGCGCCTTCTTCCTCCTGGGAATCGCGCACAGCGGCGTGCGACTGGGCCGGAAGACCTACGTCATCGACATGGCCGGCGGCAATCGCCGCACCGACTACGTCGCCGTCAGCAACACCGCCATCGGCATCATCCTGCTGCTGACAGCCGCACTGGCCCCGCTCGCCGCGCTCATCACGCCCGCCGGGGTGGTATTACTGCTCTCAATCTGCGGACTGATCGGCGTGGCAACCGGGGCCACGCTGCCAGAGGTGGAATAAGGGAGGCTGCGCGGTGCGTACGCCGGATGACGTGCGGTTGGGCCAAGATCCCCATCAGCTCAATGCTCGCTGTACGCGTGTATCGTACGGGACAGCTCGGGCACATGGGCGGGGTCCGGCTCGCACGATCCATCGTCGGGTGCCGGTGCCGCCAGGACACAATCAACATACGGCAGGTACGCACCTACACTGTCGGGCGTCGCGTCGAATACGACCGCCAACGGCGGCCGCGCACGAACTTCGTGCAGCGCGCGGAGCACATCAACATCAGGCGGCTCACGCGCCGCTCGGCTTCGCACAGTCAAGACGTCGATGTGCTCCCCCGCGGCGACGCACGCCTCCACAACATCACGAAGAGCGTTCCCCAACGTAACGGTGCCGAAGTAGAGGCCCCTCCAGCCAGCGTCGCGACGGGCGGCACGAACCGCGGCGGCATTGTCGGGCACATTGGAGCAACTGCCCGTGTCATCCGCCCACACGCCCGACACACACTCCGGCAGCCGGCAGAACACGTCCTGCGGTCGCAGGTCCAGGCAGCTCACACCCACGAACAGGTCGCGGTGGCGGGCGACGACGGCGCGGGCGATTCGCAGCAGCTTCTGGTAGCCGATGCCCTGATTGACCAAAAACACCCCGTCGGCGCCGCCCCCCCGCGCGACGCCGACAACGCGTAGTGCTTGCTCTTCGTCGCGGACATGAATCACCGCTAGGAAGACGCGGTGGCGGCCGCCAAAGCAGCTCGCGAAGCGGCCGCGCCTGCGTTCTGCTAACGCTACAGCCCTGGTCGGTGTCATCTTTGCCATTCTCGCACGTTGGTCACGTTAGCTCGCATGCTGCCCCACATGTTTGAGTCGCACCCTTCTCCGGCGCGGCCGGATCGCCTCGCGTCCGGGCGGAAACTGGACGATTCTCGCGGTCGAGCTTACGGCCCAACGACCAAGGTGGATCGCTCAGTTCGAGCGACCCACCACGACCGGTTGTTACCGTCGCACGGTTTTAACGGCGCCTGCCCACCAGGGCCAAAGCGCCGGTGGCAATCAATGCAAGCGATCCCGGTTCGGGCACCAACGTGTGGATTTCGCCTTCTGTAAGCGCATGGTCGAACATACAGACTTCGTCCAGAAGGCCCTGGAACACCCCGCCTTGGAACGCTTGTGCTCCGATGCCGAGGTCGTCGTCGTTGTTCATGATGTTGGCCACGTAGGTCCCGGTTTCGTAACCGAGAAGCTTGATCTCAACGCCGTCAAAATCGTGCGTCCAGAATTCGTAAGTACCAGCACCATCGTCGTACGTCATCGTCAGGTGGCGCCAGGCATCATGTGGAAACGCGTCCTGCCCGACAAGCTCATACGCCCACGGGGTTGCGATGAAGTACTGTCGGGCTGCGTCTTTGTCGGGAACCCGAGTTGCGCCCCACGTCCAGCTACCATTCTGATTCCCTCCGGCGCCGTGCTTGGCCAGAATGAAATTGTAGCCCTGCTGCACGTCCGTGTTCACTTACGCGGCGAGCGTGAAGTCGCCGACCGGGTCGAGGTCGTCCGCGTCGGGTACAAGAACCCAGCCTCCTCCCGCAGAGTACCCGGCGTACTGAGAACCCGAATACGGAGCCGTGTTCTCTACCCGGTAGAAGCCGTCCTGCGCGGATCCGTCGTGACCATGACCGGTCCGATCGAGAATAGTACTTCCACCACCTTCCTCAAAGTCCCAGTATCCATGTCTTTACCACGTCAGCGCCCACGGCCGGCAAACCCAGGTGGAGTACAGCCCAGACGGGGAGTGGATCGTCAGCGTGTGCAGGGATGAGCGGAGAGAGGGTTCTGCAACCGGGCAACTCATTATCTACAGGGCGACCACCGGGCAGGTTTGGCACACGGTTCCTGCCAAGCGCGCCCACGCGCTGTCCGTCTGCTTTTCCCAGGGAGGTAACCGAGTTTACGTCGGTGGCGCCGATGGCCGGATTCGCGTGTGGTCTTTTGAGGGCGGCACGGGGAGGATCGCTGAGGAGCCGAGCACTGTACTTGAGCTTGAAGCGGGACCTGTTACACGCGTCGCGGCTTCACCTGACGATCATCGGCTGGCGGCGGGCACGGAAACGGGCGCGGTCCACTTGTTCAGTGTGAGTAACGCCAACGATTTTCAGCAGGTCTACCACTGGGATGGTCTGGGCGCAGTAACTGATCTCGCGTTCTCCGCACAGAGTGAGCGGCTGGCGGCGAGTGCCCATGAGGCCGGTGCCAAGGGTCAAGAACGCCACGGCGGCGTATGGGTTTGGGGCCTCGATGACGGGCAGCTTGTCGGCGCCCCTGTGGACGACGATCTGTGCCGTGGAGTGATGTTCTCGGAAGAAGGCGCGGAAGTCGTGGTTGGAAGCGGTGGCTTCTGCCGCTGGAATCCGGCCAACGGAAACACGACTCAACTGATCGAGCCTGTGTCATGGGGTGTTCGCTCGATTGACTCGCCCAGTCACATCGCCGGGCGCTACATCGCGCTGGCAATTGGCCAGGGCCGCGTTCTCTTCTACGACCAAGAGCTCGCCACCCTGCACCCATTGCGGGGCTTTCACTATAGCGCGGTCGCCGACCACATCGGCGTCTGCTTCTCGCCCGATGGGCGCTTCGTGGCCTCGGTGGGGCGCGACGGATTGCGAGTCTGGGACTTCCTGCCCGCGCGCGGAATCAAGCTCGTCACCGACGCCGACCGCGGACGGCACGTTGACGAGCTGGCCATTTCGCGCGATGCCTCGAAGCGGATTGTCGTGCTGTCGAAGGAGGATCAGGCCGGTTCCAATGCGGCCGCCGAGGACGGTGCCACGGCCGATGCTGTGCCGGGCAATCGGCTCATCATCTGCAACCTCTTGGGGGGCAAGCGAACCGTCCTGACGCCACCGCCGGGCGAAGAATACGTCAGAGCGTCCTTCGCTGCCGACGGACACCGGGTTGTGTTCGCCAGAGGCGTTCCGGGTTCAGGGTCGAGTCGTCTGGTGGTGGTTGATGAACGTGACCCCGCAGCGAGCCGCTGCTCAGCGGAAATCGAAGGGGCGGTCAGTACCGCCGCCTGCTGGCTTGCCGCAGAGACCGGGTGTCTGCTCCACGGTCTTGGCGACGGTTCACTTGTGCTTTGGCGCGCGCACGCCACAGGCCGCGCGGGCCTGCCGGGACTCGAGCGCATCGGCTCGTTCGGGTGTGCATGCACTTCCGTAGCGGCTTCCTCGGACGGCCAGTGGCTGGTTGCCAGCGAAGAGGGCCCCGACACGGTCGGGCGCGTGAGGCTCTGGCGGGCAACCGGCCGCAGTCTGGCCGAGCACCCGTTCGATCAGGCGTACGAGCGCTACAGCGACTTTCCCACCCATGAGTACACGTGGCGCGCCGTGCTGGTTAAAGACGGAGACGGCAACCTGTTGGTGGCCACCACGGGCAGCGTTCACGAAGTCCACTTGTGGGATGCGGCCACCGGCCAACTGCGCGGCAAGCTGGTCGGCCACCGTGACGCGATCTTCGATTGCCACACGCTCAGCGACCGCTTGCTAGTCACCACTTCGCGGGACGGCACCGTACGCGTCTGGGATGTCGTCGAGCACGAAGAGCTGTCCATTCTCCACGAGCATCAGTCCGGGACGGAAGCGCTCATCGCCGTCGCCGGCGGGTGCATCGCCATCGCTGAGGGCAATACGCTCACGATCGCGGACACGCGTGAGATCGCGCGGTTCATCGCAGGCAACGAAGCCTCGGTGCGTGGACGACGCGGCGAGTGATCGGCACGTCGTATCCTGGGCCCGACGACCTCCGGACGGCCGAGTCGTCGTTCGTTGTTTCCCCCCGCTGCGCTCGTCGGGCCCTGAACCCGGCAGACCGGGCTTAGTTCTCCGGGTACTCAACCTGGCCCGTAAGGCGAGGAACGGCGCACTGTCTTCCCGGCCGTTCGATGCCGGCTGCCTGGACGCCTATCAGTCCGCCGCCAAGGGCTCAGCAGCTATGGCTCCGCAGCCGGCCGCGCTCCTGCCTGCATGAAGCGCGGCCCCTCTTGGAACACGAGTGGAGCGACATATTGCTTGATGAAACGACGGTTGACAACGTCCGTGTGGCTACCAGTGTGCCCGGCCTGCTCGAACTCCGGCACCCAAGCCACGTTGACGACCTTGGCGTACAGGCGACGTGTTTCGGCGTCGGCCTTCGATGGCAGACGAAATTCCTGAAGTTCCGTTACTTTACGTTGCCAGTTGCCGGAGTCGGGGACGCCGACGAATCGCGAGGCGCGTTGTTCGCGGCTGCGCGCTGACCTGGCAGGGCAGGCCTCAGCCGTGTGGGCCGGTGGTGCTCGGGCTAACCGCCATCGGCTTTCGCCTGACGCTTGCGGGTTATCTTCTCGGCCACCAGCACACCGATCACAAACCCGATCGCCAAGGTGACGAACAACAAAACGGCCCTTGGCATCGTCACGGTGACAAAAAGCAGCTTGGTTTCGACGGCCTGCGTGTTCTGCGCGGCCACGATGATCGCCAGGATTGCGACGAGCGCGGCTGCGACAAGTTTCCAGCGTGACATGGCGAGGCCTCCGGTCGTTTCCACTCGTCAACTGCAGCTTCGATCCCGCCGCCTTATCGCACCATAACCTCAATCTGGGCCGCCGGACAATAGCAGCGGGGTGTCCCAATACTGACCCCTTGACGTACCACCAGAGAAACGGCCGCGGGAACGGACCTTCCCTCCGCGCTTGTCGCATGAGGACGGAAGGCGGAAGATGATGACCTGTGGCAGAAGTTCTCCTCTGTTGAGCTCCGGCACAGGTGCCGATGGAGAAAGACCATGTTTCGCAAGCGACATCCACCGGTGGGGTCGAAGCCCGGCACGCTCATGATCAATTCGCATGCTGAACGGCCGGTCATCCGAGTCATGAAGTATAAGCCGGATCACTTGGAGGAGCACGACATCGCCGTGGTGGCCGAGCTGAAGAACTTGCTCGAAGAGGGCACGGTCTGCTGGATCGACGTCCAGGGACTCGGAGATGAGAAAGTCCTGCGGGAGTTCGCCGACCTGTTCTCGATTCATCCCTTGGCGTTGGAGGACGTCGTCAACGTTCCGCAGCGACCCAAGATAGAGTGTTTCGAGAAGCACACGCTGTGCATTACGCGTATGGCGCTGCTGCGTGAAGAGGGGATTGAGCCTGAACAGGTCAGCCTGTTCGTTGGCTCGAACCACGTGCTCACATTTCAGGAGCGCAGCGGCGACGTCTTCGATCCGGTTCGCAATCGGATCCGGCAGGGAGGTGCAATCATCCGCAGTTCCGGGCCCAGCTATCTCGCGTACGCGCTGCTCGATGCGGTCATTGACGGGTACTATCCGATTCTAGAGACGTTTGGCGAGAAGCTGGAGGCGCTCGAAGACGAGATCATGGCCAATCCGCAGCCGGCAGTTCTTCATGAGATTCATAAGATGAAACGCGATCTGCTGGCTGTTCGCCGGGCAATCTGGCCCCAGCGCGAAGCCGTCAACGCACTGATCCGCGACGAGAATCCGCTTATCAGCGACACCGTGCGCGTGTATCTGCGTGACTGCTATGACCACTGCGTGCAGATTATGGACGGGGTGGAGACGTATCGCGAACTGGCCGGCGGCCTCATGGACGTGTATCTGTCCAGCGTTGGAAACCGGCAGAACGAGGTCATGAAAGTGCTGACGATCATGGCCAGCATCTTCATCCCGCTGACGTTCATGGCCGGCGTCTACGGGATGAACTTCGAGAACATGCCGGAGCTGCGCACTCCCTGGGCGTATCCGTTATTGCTGGCCGCCATGGTCGTGGTCGCAGTCGGCATGGTCTTGTACTTCCGCCGCAAAGGCTGGCTCGGCGGACAACCGCCCAAGCGTCCGGGATCGGAAGCCTGATTCGACAAGTGCACCGAATCCCAACAGATGACGACGGCAGGCTGGCGATCCAAGCCAGTTCGCCTGAAAATGGCGTCGCGCGGGCCCCGAAACGCTGGTTCCCACTGCTGGATGGCTCAGGCCGGCGATGACGTAAATGCGGAGGCAGTGATCGACATGGGATTTCAGATGCACACGGACCGCAAGCTCTGGCTTCGGCTCTTGTTCGCCCTCGTCCTCTTGCTGCCCAGCGCGGCCGCGGGCCAACAGCCGCAGGAGTCGGCCACAGGTGAGGCCCAGACCCAACCCGCAGCAGTGACGCAGCCGGCCGTCCCCCAGCCGTCGCTATCCGCAAGTGAACTCCAGTCGCAGCTCAAACAGGTGCAGGAAGCGGCAGATCTCGCCGAGGAGACCAAGTCGAAAGCGGTGGGCCTGTACACGCAAGCGATCCAGCAACTCGAAATCGCCGAGCAGTGGGCCGCCAAAGCGATCGAGTACGAGGCGGACCGGCAGAAAGCTCCGGAAACGCTCAGCGCGATCCAGGCCGAACTCACGACGCCGCTCGGCGAGCCGACGCCGGACGTGCCCGCCGAAGCCACCCGCGCCGACCTTGAGCAACGTCTCCGCCAGGTGCAGAGCGATCTGGAAGCCGAGAAGAAGATCTTCGCAGATTGGGAGCGGGAACGTGACCGACGAACGGCGCGACGCAAGGAGATCCCGGAACTTCTAACTGCCGCCAAGTCACGCCAGCAAACGCTGGCTGAGACGCCGACGAGCCCCGAGGCGGAGCAGTCCGCCGTCGTTCGTCTGGCCCAGCAAGCTCTTAATCAGGCACGGCGCCTCGCCGTCGAGCGCGAGATTGAAGCCTACAACAGCGAGCTCCTCAGTTATGACGCTCGCCGTGACCTGCTCCAAGCGCGACTCGACCGGTCTGCCCGGCGTATCGGCCACTTCGAGAAGCTCCTCGCCGCATGGCAGAAACTCGCCCAGGAGAAGGCGCGCAAAGAGTCGGAACTCGCGCTGCGTGAGGCGCGTGAGCAGTTGAAACGCGCGCATCCAGCCATCCGGCCGCTCGCCGAAGAACGTGAGCAGTTGGCGCTGCGTGCAAAGGAGTTGCAGGCCGAGAGCAAGGAAGTCGACGCGCTAGTGACTGAGTCGGAGGCTCTCCTGACCCAGATGAACCAGGACTTCGACAAGATCACGCGGCGCGTGAACGCGACCGGGCTGACGAACGCCATTGGCCAACTCCTGCGCAAGCACCGCGGCAGTCTCCCCAGCCTGCGTCGCTTTGAACGCAACCTCCGTCAGCGGAAGGACAGAATCAGCGCAGTCCAGTTGGCGATGATGGAGCTCGAGGATCGGCGCAGCGAACTGATGAACGTGGACGCGATCGTTGCCGCCATCAGGGCTTCGATCGACGCCGGCACGAGCGAAGAGCAGCGAACGATGATCCGCCAGGCCGCGGAAGAGGCCATCGTTACACTTCGCGCCGACACGGACAGCCTGGTGAAGGACTACGACCGGCTCTTCGACAAGCTGGTCGACCTCGACAGCAAGGAACGTGACCTCGTCGAGACAATCGAGCGCTTTGGGGAGTACGTTGACGAGAAAGTCCTCTGGATCAAGAGCGGCACGTTGCCCGCTGGGGCGGATATCCGGTACGGACAGGAGGCGCTCGCGTGGCTGCTGGACCCGGTTGGTTGGGGAGCCGTAATCAGGTCAGTCGGCGGGACGCTGCGCGCCAACCCTGGCCCAACTGTTGCGGGCCTGGTCTTGCTCGTCGTGATCTGGCTCGCATCGCCGCGGCTCCTGCGTTTGGTGCGTGAAGCCGGCGAGACCGTGACCAAGCCGGCCAAGGACAGCATGGGACGGACCATGGGCGTGCTGTTCGCGACGGCCGGCCTGGCCGTGCGCTGGCCAGTAACACTCTGGCTTGCCGGATGGGTGATCGCATCGCCGTACGATGCAACGGACTTTTCGAAGGCGGTTGCAAGCGGCCTCAATGCAACCGCGGTGATCGTGCTCACGCTGCAATCTCTGCGGCAACTGGCACGGCACAACGGCTTGGCCGAGAAGCACTTCCGCTGGAACGCCCGGTCATTGAAGCTCTTGAAGCGACATATCGCCTGGCTGACTTCCGCGCTCGTGCCGACGTTCTTCATCTTTGCCACGCTGGAAGCGCAGACGATCGAAAGCGCGAAAGACTCGCTCGGGCGACTCACATTCGTCGTAGCGTTCCTGGCCATCGCGTTGTTCGTGCAGCGCGTCCTGCGGCCGGCGGGGCGCATCCTCGGCCCAGTGCTTCAGCGGCAGCCAGGTAGCTCACTCTACCGCCTCCGACACATCTGGTATCTGATTGCGCTGACCCTGCCGGCTTCGCTCGTGATTGCAGCGGTTTCGGGGTATTACTACACGTCACTCTACCTTGGCACGCGGTTCATTGAAACCGTCTGGCTACTCCTCGGACTGGTCGTGCTGCGCGCGTTGGTGGAACGCTGGCTTCTGCTGCAGACACGCCGCCGCGCGATTGCTGAGGCGCGCGAGCGGGCTGCGCTGCGACGCCAGCAGAAGGAAGGCGAATCGGGAACGCCGCCCGAGCAAGAGGTGGTCCCCGCACCAGAGAACAAGCTCGACGTTGCGGCGATCAGCAAGCAGACGCTGCAACTCGTACGCACGACCCTGATCGTCGTCGGCTTCGTCGCGCTGTGGGGGATTTGGGCAGAGGCGCTGCCGGCGCTGGGCGTGTTTCGCGGCGTAACACTCTGGTCGGTAACGCAGCAGGCGTCCGAAACCGTGCCCACGGCTGACGGCGGCACACAGGTAAACGAGTACACCAAGACGATTCCAATCACGTTGGCCAACCTCGGGCTCGCTGGCCTTGTGGCTCTAATCACAATCGTGGCCGTCAAGAACATCCCGGGGCTCCTGCAGATCACCATTCTGCAGCGACTCCCGATTGACGCGGGCGGACGGTTCGCGGCCACGGCGATTACGCGCTACGTTCTTACGCTTGTCGGGACAATCGTGGCGTTCGGCCAGATCGGCATCGGGTGGTCCAATGTGCAGTGGCTGATCGCCGCCATGACGGTTGGCCTGGGCTTCGGCTTGCAGGAGATCTTCGCGAATCTCGTGTCGGGATTGATGCTGCTGTTCGAGCGACCCATTCGCATCGGGGACGTCGTGACTGTCGCGGACATCAGTGGCACGGTGACACGTATCCGCACCCGGGCAACGACGATTATGGGGTGGGACCGTAAGGAGTTGATCATTCCGAACAAGGAGTTTATTACCGGGAAGGTCGTGAACTGGACGCTGTCGGATTCCACGCTTCGAATTACTATGCCGGTCGGGATTGCCTATGGCTCTGACACGCAGTTGGCGCGCGAGGTGCTGACGCGTATCGTCCGCGAGCATCCCAACGTATTGGCGGACCCGGCGCCACGCATCCTATTCACGGGCTTCGGCGAAAGCTCGTTGGACTTCGAAGCCCGAGTGTACATTGGAGCGATCGACCACTACCTGTCTACGCTCGACGAGATCAACAACGCGATCGATCAGGAGTTCCGCAAGGCCGGCATCGAAATCGCGTTCCCGCAACGTGACATTCACGTGCGGTCGATTCGCGACGCGCTACCGATCGCCGATGAGCGGCGTACGGACGCAGGCGCCGTCGCCCTGGCAGGCGAAGCGGGAAGCGAGATCACACCAAGAGCGGACGAGCGATGATCTGGAGCCAATCCATCATCAGGCCGGTGTGCCTCACTCTGACGCATCTCACCACCGTTGTCGTGCTGGGCCTGCTCGTCACCGCGCTGGTGTGCCGGAGGCGCGTGCGCAAGAAGCTGCCGCAGACCTTCGAACGCCGTTGTAACGCTGAGCAATTCGGGGGGCCGCCGGGGGCATAACAGAGTCCGCTTGGTGGATTGAATGCGCTAGTCGCTGGTGAAGTCGACGCCGAGGTCTACGATGCCCCGCTCCTCCGTTACTTGGCGGCGCAGGAGATTGAGAAGAACGTGCACGTACTGCCGCGCACCTTCGAGGCACAGAATTACGCAATCGGGTTGCGTCCCAACAGCGCGCTGCGCGAGGATATTAGCCGTGTTCTGTTGAAGCAGATTGCCGAGCCCTGGTGGCAGGATACGTTGTACCGCTGCCTGGGGAACTGAGGCGCTGCTCTCGCCTGGCATACGCCGGGAATCACGCCTACGGCGGGGCCGGATGAGACGGCTCTTCGTCCTGCTGCCGCCCGCGCCCACCGGAGTGGAAGACGTGCGGTGCCGCCTTCTCCCAGTATTCCCCGGCGCGTCGCACGGCCAACCCGAGAAGA
>JAHJAR010000147.1 GCA_018814045.1 Planctomycetota bacterium
GGGGGGGGGGGGGGGGAGCATGCAGGCCAGCCGGCGAGCGCGGCTGGCGGGTGCGTGTGGCTGTGCGCCGCGCGGTCGCGGGAGGCACGCGGCGGAGGAAGCGTGGGCGGCCCACGCCGGGCGCTGTGCTGGCTGCGTTGTGCTGGCCGGATGACGCGAGGGTCTGCAGTGCGCTATGGCTATTTCGACTGCTTCGGCGGCGCCGCGGGGGACATGATTCTGGGCGCATTGATCGACGCCGGCTGCCCGATCGACGTATTGCAGGACGTCTTGGCGCGGCTGAAGCTACCAGGAGTGACTTTAGCCGCTGAGAAGGTCAAACGTCACGGGCTGGCAGCTACCCTTGTGCACGTCAAGGTGGGGCCCGCGGCCCGGACGCGGGAGCGTCACCTGCCGGAAATCATCGAGATCATCGAGCGAGCCCAGTTGCCGCCCACCGTGGCCGCGCGGGCCGCGGACGTTTTCAAGCGGCTGGCGCAGGCGGAGGCCGCAGCGCACGGATTGCCGGAAGACCGACTGGATAAGGTGCATTTTCATGAGGTCGGGGCCGCCGATGCGCTCGTGGACATTGTGTGCGGTTGCGCCGGTGTACACGAAATGGGGCTGGCGCGGCTGGGCTGTTCGCCCATCCCGGTCGGCCATGGGCAGATCACGTGCGCGCACGGAGTGTTGCCGGTACCCGCCCCGGCGACAGCGAACCTGCTGAAAGGGTTCCCGCTCGCGGCCAGCCCCGCGGCGGGCGAATGGTGCACGCCGACCGGGGCCGCGATGCTAACGACCCTCGTGCCGGCGGCAGACTTCGCTGCGCCGCCCGCTCTGCGGCTGGATGCGGTCGGCGTTGGGGCCGGAACTCGCGAGATGCCCGACCGGCCCAACGTGCTGCGGTTGCTGGTGGGTGAGACAGGAGCGGTGGACGAATGTGGTCAGGATCGGGTCTGCGTGCTCGAGGCCGAAGTGGATGACGCGACGGGGCAGTCGCTGGCGTATGCCTGCGAGCGGCTTCTGGAAGCCGCTGCGCTCGATGCCTACATTGTGCCGATAATCATGAAGAAAGGACGGCCCGGGCAATTGCTCACCGTTCTCGGTCGGCCGGCGGACGTCGCAGCGTTGGAGACGATTGTCTTCCGCGAGACGACCACGCTGGGTGTGCGCCGTTATGAGTGTGCGCGGACCAGGCTGCCCCGCGAGCACGTGCGGGTGGAGACACGCTTCGGGCCGATCCGCGTAAAGACCGGTCGGCACGCCGACACGACGACCCAGGCGTGGCCGGAATACGACGATTGTGCGGCCGCGGCCGGGGCACACGGCGTCGCGCTGCGCGTTGTGCAGGACGAAGCACTGCGCGTGTGGGCAACCACTGGCGGAGCCAAAGTGCCCGGGTGAGAGTCTGGCGCCGGTTGCAAGCAGCGGGCTTCAACAAGGATGGTTGCGGGGGGTAGAGTTGCATAGGGCAAGGATGCCGGGCGCAGTCACATCGACCGAGAACGGCCTGCTGGTGTTGGTGCTGGTGCTGTGCGCGGTGATGATCTCACTGGCGCTGCTGCGCCGCTCGCAGCACAAGTCGGCCACCGTACGAGATGTCGTGCGCGAGCAACAGGCCCGGCTGCGTGACCATACCGGTATTCGCCGTTCGATGGATGACCTGTTGCTGCAACTCGAGGAAGTGTCGCGGCGAATCAACGCGCAGGTCGATACGAAGTTCGTCAAGCTGGAGCGGGTGATTCGCGATGCCGACGAGCGCATCGCGCGGCTGGAGGGCGTGTTGGCGCGGTTCGATCGTGTAAGGGGGGGGGCTTCGACGTTGTCCGCCCCACCGGCCCCACCCGTGGCTGGCAAACGTCCAACCAACGCCTCAGCCCTCCCAGAGCGGACCGAACCACCATCGACGGGCCGCGCTACGGCAAGACCAGTGGAGCCGGACGTTGGGAGACCGCTGGGGAAGCCGCGCTCCGGCCACTCGGCCAAGGCTGGGGAATCGGCACCTGGTGCAAATGAGCGGTTCCGGGACGTGTACGAATTGGCTGACGCCGGCAGGACGGCGGGGCAGATCGCCGAGACACTGGGCAAGCCGTTGGGAGAGGTCGAGCTGATCCTGAATCTGCGCGAGTTTGGCTGATATCAGCCGCGTCTTTCGTTCCGCAGCGGCCGGGGCCTTGTCGGCCGTTGAGCGCTGCCGGCGACGCCTGTCTACCACTTCGTCCCATCGGGTGTATCGCGGAGCTCGACGCCGAGGGCAACGAGTCGTTCGCGGATGTGGTCGGCCAGGGCGAAGTTCTTCGCCTTGCGGGTGGTGTTGCGCAAGTCGGCCAGTAGGCGGATCAGCTCGTCTTGCTTCGATTCGTTACCCTCCCCGCCGAGTGGCGCCGGCCACTTCAGACCGAGCGCATCGCCCGCCAGACGCTGCATAAGCGTGTCGGCGGCGAGCAGGTCTTCCTGCCCGGCGCCCGCGCTCAGCCACTCATTGCTCTTTTTCGAGAAATCGAACAGGACGGCGATCGCCGCGGCGGTGTTGAAGTCCTCGTTCATGGCGCCGGTGAAGCGTTGCTCGAGGTCGGTCAGGGTGGTGCGGATCTGCTCGGCCGCGGGTTTGGACGCGGCCGTGCGGGCGGCGCGCCCCAACGCCCGGGCCGCGTCGCGGAGCTTATACGTCCCGCTTTCGGCCGCTTTCAGGGCTTCGTTGGAGAAATCAAGCGGCGCGCGATAGTGGCTGGTCAGGATGAAGTGCTTGACGACGACCGGTTCGAACGTCTTTTCCAGCAGACGGTGGCCGTCGTGGAACGTCTCCTTGAGCAGGATGGAGTTGCCCAGGCTTTTGCCCATCTTCTGGCCGTTGAGCGTGCACATGTTGTTGTGCAGCCAGTAGCGGCAGAAGGGTTTGCCGGTGGTGCACTCGGCCTGGGCGATCTCGCACTCGTGGTGCGGAAACTGGTTCTCCAGCCCGCCCCCGTGAATGTCGAAGGTCTCGCCCAGGTACTTCTGGCTCATGACCGAGCACTCGAGGTGCCAGCCGGGAAAGCCGTCACCCCACGGGCTGGGCCAGCGCATGATGTGGCCGGGCTCGGCGCGCTTCCACAAAGCGAAGTCGGCCGGGTGGCGTTTCTCGGGGTTCACCTCGACGCGGCTGCCGGATTCCATCTCATCCACGTTGCGGCCGGTGAGCTTGCCATAGGCAGCGAAGGAGCTGACGTCGAAATACACCGAACCGTTTGCCTCGTAGGCATGCCCCTTTTCGAGCAGCGCCTGCGTGCCGGCGAGCTGCTCGGTGATGTGCCCCGAGGCGCGCGGCATGACATCAGGCCGGCGGATGTTCAGCGCGTCCATGTCGTCCAGGTAACTGCGCGTGTAGGCCTCGGCGATCGCCATCGGATGCAGGCCGCGGCGGCGAGCCGCGCGCGTAATCTTGTCCTCGCCCTCGTCGGCGTCGTCGGTCAGGTGGCCAACGTCGGTGATGTTCTGGACGTAGTTGACGTCGTAGCCGCTGAAATCGAGCCAGCGGACGATCGCATCGAAGCCGACGTAACTCTTGGCGTGGCCGAGGTGGCTGTGGCCATAGACCGTCGGCCCGCAGACGTAGATCCCCACGCGCGGCGGGTTGAGCGGCTCGAATTCCTCACGCTTACGCGTAAGGCTGTTATAGACCTTGAGTCCCATTGCGACACCTGTTTGCGGATCGGTTTGCCAAGGGGCGGATTGTAGAACAAATCGGCCGACCTGCCGAGGAGCTTTTGCCGGTGTCCGTCAGGCCTTGCCGGCGCGGACGACCAGGTTTCCAGGCAGACGTTTGATCAGCCCCTTTAACTCCAGGGCGGTGAAGGCCGCCAGGACTTCGCCGGGGGGCAACTCGGCGGCGGAGAGGATGGCGTCGTGGAGCATGGGCTCGTAACCGACGACTTCGTAGACGCGCGTCTCGGTTTTCGAGAGCCGCAGGCCGGGCCGGGGTGCGGAACCGGCGTGATCCGCCGGGTTGTCGGCGCCCGGGGTGGGCGTGGCTGCGGTGTCGTCGTGCGCTCCGGCGTGGGGCCGTGCGGTCGGCTCCTCACCATCCTCCTGCCGTTGCCGCAGTTTCATCGTGTAGCCGACTTCGCCGAGTTCTTCGAGGATGTCGTCCAGATCGGTGGTCAGCTTGGCCGCGCCGTCGCGGATCAGTCGGTTCGTGCCCAGGGACATGACGTCCTGCGCGCGGCCGGGGATGGCGAAGACCTCGCGGTTGTACTCGCAGGCCAGGCGGGCGGTGATCAAGGCCCCGCTGCGCTGAGCCGCCTCGACGACGACCGTCCCCAGCGTCATGCCCGCGATGATGCGATTGCGTCCGGGGAAGTTCGCCGCCCGCACCGCCGCGCGCATCGGCAACTCTGCCAGCCAGGCCCCGTTTTCCAGGATCTTCTCGGCCAGGGCACGGTTCTCGGGCGGATAGACGTCGGTGAGCCCGCGGCCGAAGACCGCCAGCGAGCGTCCGCCCGAATCGACTGCCCCGTGATGGGCGAAAGCGTCGATGCCACGCGCCAGGCCGCTGACAACGGTGAAGCCGGCGCCGGCCAGCAGTTCGCCAAACCGCCGAGCTTGCTCGCTGCCGTAGATCGTGCAACGCCGGCTACCGACCACGGCGACGGCAATCGCATCGGTGGGCCGCAGCTCACCCTTCACGTAGAGCACGATCGGCGGATCGGGGATGCGCAGCAACCCCGGCGGGTAGTCTTCATCCGCGCGGCAGAGGATGCGCACGCCGTGCTCGGCCGCCGCCGCGATCTCCTCGTCGGCTGCTTGGACGACGATGTCGCGGCCGCTGACGATCTTGTCGGCCCCGGCGGACCCGATGCCTTTGACGCGTGCGAGTTCGCCCGGTGAAGCACTCCAGGCCTGCTCCGCATCGCCGAGTTGGATCAGTATGCGACCGAACGTGATTGGCCCGACGCCGTCGCTGAGCGCCCAGCGCAAATGCACCCGGCCGATTTCAGAGATGACTTCGCTCATGCGCCCCCCGTACGGGTATTTCGTTGTGCTACGTCGGTGTGCCGGCGGGCACATTCGCTGATGGCGATCGGATGAAAGCCGGCGATCTCGCTCAAGAGCGTGTCGTTCAGCGGCGCGGTCCATTTGGCCGGCAGCGCCCGGGCGCCCAGCAGACAGCCGCAGATGCAGCCCGCTGTGGCCCCATTGCAGTCCGTGTCCCACCCGGCCATGACGGCGATGGTGATGACACGCTCGAAGTTCCGGCCACCCAGAAGCAAGGCCGTCACGACCGCCGCGGCGTTGTTGATCGTGTGCACCGGCGGGTAATGGCCGAACTGCTGCCACAGCCAGGCCAGCGCTTCCTCGAAGCGCTCGGCCGCCAGGCCGAGCGCGCGGCATTGGTCGATAGTCTGCTGGATTGCCTCGGCCAATCGCGATCGGGCCGGAATCATGGCTAGTCCACCTTCGACCACCTGCTGCGGGTCGTCACCGGTCAACGCCGTCGCGATCATCGCGGCACAGAACATCTCGCCGTAGACGCCGTTCCTGGTGTGCGACAGCCGCGCATCGCGCCAGGCGAATTCCGCGGCGCGGGCGGGATCGCCGGGACAAGCCAGCCCCCAGCCGTCGGCCCGGATCTGGGCCCCGATCCACTCGCGGTAGGGGTTCAACCAGGTTCGCGCTTGCGCCCACTGGGTCTCACCCAGGGCCTGTGGCTCGTGTGCGGCGCCGAGCAGCAGCAGGTTGCGATAGACCGCCTCTTCCGCGGTGAAGCAGTGAGCGGCGGGAAGATGCTGCAACCACCAGGCGGCAACGTCCGCGGTCGCGAACGTGGTCCCGCAGCGTTCCAGGATATCGAGGCCCATGATTGTGTAGCGGAGATCATCGTCGGGTTCCATGCAGCAGATGCGGCCGCGTTGGGACGCCGGGCACGCCAGTTGCGCGAGGCCGACGCTTCGACACGCCGCCGCATCCTGCGGCACGAAGTTGTCCAGCGGGTAGGCCCCGGCGGCCAGCAGGTAGCGTTTCACCGCCGGCGGATCCTCGACGAACGGCGTGGTCTCCAGGGGTTTGCCCAAAGCGCAGCCGGCGCAGCGCCCCAGCCAGCCGCCGTGAATCCGATCGGCGACGGTCTCGTCCACCGGAATCAAGCCCATGCGCGCCGGCGTCGCGCCCGTTGCTCGGGCCGCTTCAATCTCCGGGAGCGTGTCGGGCTCGTGGTAGGGGAAATCGGCCCGCGGTTCGAGCAGCGTGGCCCGTTCGTACAGCGCGATCAACCGCGCATGATCGTCGCGCAGGCCGGCGAGTTGGGCGCTCAGCTCGGCCGTGTCGCAGCCCTCGTCGCGGCGTTGACGGAGTTCGTCGCGGAGAAGTTGCCGCAGCAGTCTTGTGGGCGGGAACCTCATGTAGAACTGCAACTCCTGTCGCCGCTGTGCGACGAAACCGCCGCCGCCCGGCGGGCGCAAGCGCTACTCTGGGCGGAGTGCTCGCACGGCCTCTGACTCGATAGCCCGCGTGTCAGCGACGGCCTGCCTGAGTTCCGCTCGCCCGGTCGGTGAGCTCAACAGAGCCTGAATCGCCTGGCTGTGGGTGTATGGCTGCAAGCGCTCGGCAACCCGTTCGCAGGCGCTGGCCCAGCGGGCGGCCTGCTCGCGCTGCGGTTGATCGAGCTCGCGCGCGGTGCGGCGCAGCCAGGCCGTCAGATGGCGGCGCGCCGACACCCGCACGTGCATCATCTGGCTTTGGCAGCGCGCCGAGCTATCGGCGCAGACGGGGCACGGCTCGTCGGCAGCCAGCCGCTCCTGCCAGACGTCATACGCCTGCTCGCCGATGGCCACGTTGGGCAAAGTCGTTGGCTCGCCGCGCCAATGCTGAACGGCAACGCGTGCCGCGTGAGTGAACAGGACGGCGGGCTCCTCCGCGCTGTCGTCCGGCTGGTGGTCTTCGACCACGTAGACCAGCAGGGCCGGGGCGGTCAACTTGTGTGGCTGGCCGTCACTGCGGATCGTGAACCCGGACAACGACGTCTTCTGAGCGCTGGCGATGACGCCCCAGAAGCGGTTCAGCGGCTCGGGCCAGCCCCCCCAGACCAGGGCCGGCTGTCCGTGCGCGAGTGCTGCCAGGACCAGCGGGACGTAGCTGTCACGGAAATGATCGGCGTACTCGGCCGCGGTCTCCAGGCCCGCGGCGGCTTCCCGGGGGTGCAACGGGCGCAGCCGCAAGCCGTACAGGGCTGCGGCTGTCGGCAAGGCTGCGTCGCGGGCATACGTCCACCACCAGGCCAGACACTCGTCCGGGACGGCCACTGTCGCGCAGCCCAGCCCCAGTACGGTGACGAGCTCGTCGTAGGGAACGTCGCGGTCCTGGCCAGCCAGAAGGGACTTCAGGCAGACGGCCAGCGACTCGAACTGCTCCGGCTCTTCGGTCCAACGAATCTCAAGCATGTCGGCGTTCTCGATGTGGGAGCGCTACGCCTGTCTCAACCCGGCTGTAGCGTCCAGGCACTGTCCCAAGTGTAGCGACCGGGCCCTGCCCCGGATGTAGGCCGCAAGGATGCCCTCAAGGGCCGCGGCAGAATTCGGCCGCCGAGTTTGCCACGAATACGCTCTAGCCCATCGTCACCATTAGAGCGTAGCAGACAATGCCCGGGGATGCACCCATTATTGAACCAGTTAGCGGATCCCCGGGTGGCCTGGCTGCCGCTGGCGTCTGGCTTCGAAGGGGCGCGCCTGGCATGGCCATTGCACAGTATACCCCCGCAGCGCCCGCCCGGGCCGGTCCCGAGCGGGGACGAGTGCTGTAACCTGCATCGCGAGCGGAGCTTACGATGAGTGCAAGAACAGGTGTACCGGGCGAACGACGGACGGGCAAGCGCACGAGCCGCGCCCGGGGCGCAGGGATCGCCCTTGTGATCCTGGCCCTGCTGGTCGCTCCTGGTTGTGACGACAGCGTCATGGACGAATTCCGGACGGCCGCGGCGAGCCAACTCGAGAGCGGAGTGAACGCGATCTTCGACGGCCTGTTGACCGGGCTCTTCGCCGTCTTGGATCCCAGCGATTCATCCGACACCGGTGGCACGACCACGGGCGGTGGGTAGCCGGGCGGGGCACGGAAGCCCGCGAGCGAGAAGCGCCCGGCTCTTTCGGCGCCACGGTGGGCGTGGAGAAGATTCGGCTGGCAATAGCCACATCGGCGAGAGTGCGCCGACGATCGGTCTCCGCGGGCGCTCGGACCGCGAGCGCTACTTCTCGCGCGGCTTGACGTAGCGCTCCTGGTAATGCCGGTCGATCTGCCGCCCGATACGCGTGAAGACCGATCGCGGCAGTTGATGACCTGCCCCGGGGATCATCTCGATGCGCGCGTCGCTGCCCAGCTTCTTCAGCGAATCGTCCAACAGTCGTACAGCTTCATCGAGGAAGAACGTATCCGCCGCCCCGCAGTAGATGTGCAGCTTTCCAGCCAACTGGGGCCCGAGCGTCTCCCACTTTGACTCCAGTATGTGCCGAATGTCGTATTTGCGCCAGGCGGTGGCAACCTCGGCGTCGATCACGCCGGTCTGCGGGTCGCACAGAGGTACGACCTTCCCGTCGGCGGCGCGCGGACCGAAGACCGCTGCAAACGAGTAGAGCTGCCCGCCGCGGCCGGTGACGGCTTCCATGCGAGCCATGGATCTGATGCTGCGTTTGGCGAACGGGCCGTCGCGGCCGACCGGGCGGTCGGTGCCGTCGCGCGCCGTGAACACGTTCTCGCCGGGGGCGTACACGTCGAGCCCGCAGAAAGCTCGAAAATCGACCGGATCGGGAGAAGTTGACCAGACGCCACCGAACACGTCCGGGTAGCTGATCTGCAGCCACAGGCTGCTCCAGCCGCCCGACGAATGGCCGTTGAGGTAGCGGGCGTCGGCGTGCGCGATCAGCCGGTGGGCCTCTTCCAGGTGCGGGATCAGCTCGCGGACCAGGGCCTGCCCCCAGGGCCCATTGTTGGCCGAGTCGGCGAAGACGTGGTGCCCGGTCGGACAGACCGGGTCGAGGAAGACGATCACCAGATCCGACCCGGGGGCTCTGAACGAGAACCAATCCAGGTAGCGGCCGGCCTCGGCGACCGTGCCGCCGAAGCCGGGGATCAGGTACAGCGTCGGGAATCGCCGCTGCGGCTCGTTCGCGTAGCCGGGCGGCAGATCGACCAGGGCCCGTAAGTACACGTCCTGGCGATAGAAACGGCTGAGCAGCGTGCTGCGCAACTTGACGTACTTGCGGTCGTGGGTGTCCTCGAGCTCTGGCTGCGGCAGGCGCTGCGTGATTCGCAGGCCGACCGTGGGCGGCGCGCCCGGATCGTGCTCGAAAACAACCACCGTGCTGAAACCGTTGCCCGGGGCCTGCAAGACGTCGTTGGACCAGCGGTTCAGCACCAGCACGGCCTGGGCGGAGTACGAACCGGCCGGCAAATCTGCGAGGCGGCAGGGGTAGCCGACGGCCTTGTCTGCGTCAAACTTCAGCGTCTCGCCCGGTTGCCAGCGCTCTACCTCCTGGGCGAAGAACGGCTCATCGGACAACCAGCGCGGGACGCCCAATGGCGTCTGTCCGCCCCCGGCCGCGAGCAGCACGAAGACGCGGCCGGCATAGGGTTTGTCGTGGATGTCGGCCGCACAGGTGATCTCGAACTGCGGCGCTTGCTGCGCGAGAACGTGCGTCGCCTGAACCAGCGCGGACGCCAGGGCAATCCAGAGTCGCTGCTGTGAGCGTGATCGGGCCATCAGCGAGTCTCCAAACCAAGAAACAGCGCAGCGCTAGCAGGTTTCGCCGTTCAGGATCGCAAGCCCGCGCATCATCCGAGCGTACGGGCCAGGCCCGGTTTCGGCAAGAAAGAGACGCTCGTCGGAATTCCACGGAATGCGGGAGCGATAGATCGGGACGTGTGACAAGGCCGGCGTCGACCTGCCCCGCGGCGCTGCGTGGCCTCGTCACGACGTCGCTTCCTCACTCTACCCGCACATTTGCGGAGAGCCCAAAAAGGTCCGCCCCTTGCTTGAGCATCACCCGCCGCGCTGCCATAGTCCGCAGAGCGTCGCCGCGCCGAGATGCGGCCGGCAGTTGGCGCGCGGCGCGTTCCTGCAGGAGTTGAGTATGCTGATTCGATTGGCGCACAGCCCGGACCCGGACGATGCGTTCATGTTCTACGGCCTCTCGTGCGGCGCGGTTGACGCGGGGCCATACCAGTTCGAGCACATCCTGGCGGACATTCAGACGCTGAACGAGCGCGCCATGCGCGGGGAGTACGAAGTCACCGCGATCAGCATCCACGCGTATCCCCACGTGCGCCACAAATACGCCCTTACCGCCTGTGGCAGCAGCATGGGTGACAACTACGGGCCCATGCTCGTGACCCGCGCACCGCGCGCGTTAGAGGAGTTGAAAGGGTGCACGATCGCGGTGCCAGGCCTGATGACAACGGCCTATCTGACGCTGCAACTGCTGCTGGGGCCAGACGCCTTCGACGCCCGGGTGGTAATGTTCGACGAGATCCCGGACGCCGTGGCCCGGGGTGAGGTGGACGCGGGGCTGCTGATCCACGAAGGACAACTGACCTATTCCGCCCACGGACTGCACCTGGTCGTCGATCTGGGACAGTGGTGGATGCAGCGCACCGGCCTGCCTCTGCCGCTGGGGGGGAACACGGTCCGGCGCGACCTCGGCCAGGAGGTCGGCCGCCGTATCACGGGCATAATCCGGCAGAGCATCCAATACGGCCTCGCCCATCGGTCCGTAGCCGTGCAGCACGCGCTGCAATACGGCCGAGGTCTGGACACGCAGCTAGCCGATCGCTTCGTGGGCATGTATGTCAACAAGTGGACCATCGACTACGGACCAGAGGGCCGCGCCGCCGTGCAGCGCCTCTTGAGCGACGCGTTCGCGGCGGGGCTGGTCCCCGACCCGGGGGAGATCGACTTCGTCGCCTGAGCGCCGCGTGACGTCCGCGCGGCCCTCGTATCCCGCCGGCTGGCTGCCCTATAATCTCCCACGGTTCGGTCTTTGCTCGACCGTGCCGCACTACAGGAGGAGGCACATATGATTGGATTGATCGGCGGCACGGGGTTGGGCGAAGCGCTGATGGGCGACAGTCGCGGGACAGAGCACGTCATCGACACACCTTTTGGCATGCCCAGCAGCGCGATCCACGTGGTCGAATGGAATGGAATCGAGCTGGCCCTGCTGGCCCGACACGGCGAAGGGCACACGCTCAACCCCTCGCAGGTGCCGTACCGGGCGAACATCTACGCCCTCAAGAAGCTGGGGGTGACCCACATCATCGCGAGTGGTGCGGTGGGCTCGTTGCGCGATCAGATCAAGCCGCGTGACCTGATGCTGTGTCACCAGGTCATCGACAAAACGCACCGCCGCATCCCGACGTTCTACGATGTGGGTCTGGCCGCGCACGTGGAGTTCGCGCAGCCATACTGCCCGCAGTTGCGCGCCCTGCTGGAGGCGGCGGCGTCCAAGGTGAATGCTACGGTGCACACGCGCGGCGTCTACGTGTGCATGGAGGGGCCCGCCTTCAGCACGCAGGCGGAGTCCACCATGCACCGCGCCTGGGGGGCGGACGTCATCGGCATGACCACGATGCCCGAGGCGAAGCTCGCCCGCGAGGCGGAGATGTGCTATGCCTTGATCGCCCTGGCGACCGACTACGATTGCTGGCGCGGGCACGAGCCCGGGACGAGCAAGCAGGCTTTGCTCAACGAGATCATTGGCAACCTGCGTGAGGCCACGGCCAACGCTGTGGCCCTGATGCGGGCTGGCATCGACACCTTCGCCGAGAATCCGCCGGAACCGTGCGCCTGCCATACCGCGCTCGATCTGGCGGTGTGGTCGGATCACGAGAAGCTGACCGAGGACGTGCGGCGGCACTACGATCCGCTCCTGAACCGCTACGTTGAGGCCGCCAGAGCAGCGCAGAAGGCCACGTAGACGGTCATACGCGGCGGCGAAGAAGCACGGAGGTCCCCATTACCTCACGTACGACCAGGCACGTCGAACGCGACTGGGTCATCGCATCCCCCCAGCCCGAGCGTGAGCGCCTGGCCCGCGAGGCCAATATCGCGCCGTTGCTGGCACAGGTGATGCTCAACCGAGATGTGCGTAGCGCGGCCGACGTGCGGCGTTTCCTGGGGCCCGAATTCAGCGAGCTACTGCCGCCGGAGCGCCTGCCCAACGCCGTGGCCGCCGGGCGGCGGCTGGCCGCGGCGGCCCGCTCCGGACAGAAGATCGTCATCTACGGCGACTACGATGTGGACGGCATCACCGCGACGGCCATTCTGTGGCAGGGGCTCAAGCTGGCCGGCGCGAACGTCAGTTTCTACATACCGAGCCGCTTGGATGAGGGCTACGGGCTCAACGCCGAAGCGCTCGAGGCCATCGCAGCCGAGGGCGGCGAGGTGGTCGTGACCGTGGACTGTGGCATCACTGCCCTGGAAGAAGCGCAGCGCGCCCGGCAACTCGGGCTCGAGTTAATCATCACCGACCATCATCAACCGCGCGAGACCTTACCCGCCGCCAACCTGATTGTGCACCCGACCATCGGCGATGACCCGGCCGCGAACCGGGACCTGTGTGGGGCGGCGGTCGCGCTGAAGATCGCCTGGGCCCTGGCACAGACCATCTGCGGTGAGAGCCGCGTCGATTCGGCCTACCGGGATTACCTGCTCGATGCGACGGCCCTGGCCGCGCTGGGCCTGGTGGCCGACGTCGTGCCGCTGACCGGCGAGAACCGCGTCATCGCCAGCTATGGTCTGCGGCAGTTGTGTCACACGAAGAACATTGGCTTGCAGGCCCTGATCGAAGTATCCGGGCTGGCCGGCAAGCGCAAGTACGATGACTACGACGTGGGCTTCAGGTTGGCCCCGCGTCTGAACGCCGTCGGCCGCCTGGGACACGCGCGCCTGGCCGTGGAGCTATTCACGCGTGCCGACGCCGACCGGGCGCGCGAGATCGCCAGCATGCTCGATAGCCAAAACCGGCAGCGCCAGAGTGTGGAGCGGGCGATACTCAAACAAGCCGAGGAGCTCGTCGTGGAAGGCGGCTTCGATCGCGACAATTGCCATGGGATCGTGCTCGCCAGCCCGGACTGGCATGCCGGTGTGATCGGCATTGTCGCCGCGCGCCTCGTCGAGCGTTTTGGCCGCCCGACGGTATTGATCGCCCTCAAGGAGGGGGAGGGGCAGGGGTCGGGCCGCAGTGTGCGGCATTTTCCCTTGCACGAAGTGCTTCAGGCTTGCGAACGGCATCTGGTCAGCTTCGGGGGCCACGCCATGGCGGTCGGACTCAGAATCCGCGCCGACCAGGTCGCCGGCTTTACCGATGCTTTTGTGGCCGAGGCCGGGCGCCGTCTGACGCCGCGCGACCTGCGTCCGCGGTTGGAACTCGACGATGAAGTCACGCTGGCCGCACTGACTACCGCGGTGGTCGATCTGCTCGAACGTATGGCACCGTTCGGGCCGGGCAACCCGCGGCCGCGGCTGGCGACCACCCCGGTCGAACTCGTGGATGCCCCGCGCGTGGTGGGGCGCGACGGTAACCACCTGCAATTCACCGTGCGCCAGGGGCGCGACCATCGCAAGGCCATCGCGTTCGGCCGCGGCGAAGACGCGGTGGAGCTCGCGGACCATCGGCGCCTGCGTCTGGCTTTCGAACCGATCATCAACGAGTGGAACGGTCGGCGGAGCGTGGAGCTCAAGGTCCTCGACTGGAAATGGGCCGACGCGGAGTGATCCGCAACCTGGTTGCCGCGGCCGGACCGCGCGCCGGCGTTGGCTTCCTCCCATGAGCATATCGCGAACACGCATCAGGGCCCCGTCGGGTCGATAATGTTGGCGATAACACGGCCGCACGTGGTTCGCAGCGGCGTTGAAATCTCCGGCGGCGTCGCAAATCAGGGTTGGTTTCACCGGGGCGGGGACGTATGCTAGAACGAAGTGTCCGCACGCGGGAAATTCGCTGTTTTTCCAACAGGAGGTTGCTGAGATGGGTAGTGGCAAATACTTGGTTGCCGGCGTCCTGGCCAGCCTGATGCTGTTGTCGGTGCCGCTGGCGGCGCTGGCCGACAGTCCACAGATGGCTGATTCCAACAAACTGCGGGGTGAATTGGCCGAGGTCGTGGCCAAGGCGCGGCCAGACCAGCTAATACCTGTTTCGATCGTCATGTGCGAGCAAGCGGCGCCCGCTGCGATCCAACAGGCCAGTCGGCTCGCCACGCGCGCGGCGCGGCGCGAGGCGGTCGGGCAGATTCTGAAGAGCGTCGCCGAGCGGTCACAACACGAAGTGCTGGGAGTGCTACGGGCCGGGCAGGCCAGCGGCACCGTGGGGCGCAAACTGCGCCCACTCTGGATTCACAATCTGGTGGCGGCCAGTGTTACGCCGGAAACGGCCAAGACTCTCGCCGCCCGGGCAGATGTGGCTTACCTGAACTACGACAAGCCGGTCAGCGACGTGTTTCCCGTCGAGCCGAGCAGCGGACGCACCGCGTCCGGACGCGCCATCGAGTGTGGCGTGGACTTGATGAACGCGCCCCGCGTCTGGAGCGAGCTGGGCATTACCGGCAACGGCGTCGTGGTGGGCGTGATCGATACCGGTTGCACCTACACGCACCCCGATCTGATCAACCAAGTCTGGACCAACCCCGGCGAGACGCCCGGCAATGGCATCGATGACGACTACAACGGCTTCGTCGATGATGTCCACGGCTGGAATTTCGAGGGTGATAACAACGACCTGACCGACTTCAACAGCCACGGCACTCACGTCACTGGTACGGTGGCCGGCGACGGTACCAACGGCCAGACGACTGGCATGGCACCCGATTGCGCCTTCATGATCCTGAAGTTCTGGAACAGCTTCTCGGGCGAGTCGACCGTCTGGAACGCCATGCAGTATGGGGCCGACAACGGCGCGGACGTTCTGACCGCCAGTCTCGGCTGGCCGCACATGTTCAGCCCCGATCGGCCGGTTTGGCGCGGTATCTGTGAAAACACTATCGCCATGGGTGTCGTCGTGGTCTATGCCGCCGGCAACGAGGGCAGCAGCTACCCGCCGTACGACAACGTCCGGACTCCCGGCGACGTCCCCGACGTCATCACGATCGGTGCCTGCAATTGCAGCGACGACTTGGCCGACTTCAGCAGCCGCGGACCATCGACCTGGCAGGATGTCCCGCCGTACTACGACTGGCCCTACCCTCCCGGCAAGGTCAAGCCCAGTGTCACCGCGCCTGGTGTGGATACGCTTTCGACGTCGAACGACGGCTCGGGTTACGGCACCAAGAGCGGTACGTCGATGGCCACGCCCCACGTGGCCGGCGCGATTGCGTTGATACTCGAAGCCGATCCGAATCTCGATCATTTCGGCGTCAAGCAGATCCTGATGGATACGGCCGTCGACTACGGCGTCCCAGGGTTTGATAACGAGTGGGGTATGGGGCGGGTCGATGCGTATGAGGCGGTCGTGGCCGCCATGCAGAGCTACGAGTTGGGCGACCTGAACTGCGACGGGTTGATCGACGGCTTCGACATCGACCACTTTGTCCAGGTCCTGGCGGACTGGGACGCATACATCGCTGATCACGACGGCGATCCTTTTCCGCCGTGCGATCCGTGGTTGGGTGACCTGAACCAGGATGGCCGCGTGGACGGCTTCGACATTGAGCCGTTCGTCGAACTGCTGTAGAGCGGCTCAGTAGCGAAGCGACGCTCGGGCTGCGGCCAAGCGTAGCGTCGGGGCGCCACGGGAATCGTGTGATGTCCAGACGCTACGCTGCGCCGCGCACGAGCGCGGGAGTGGGCGTGCCTGGCAGGGCCGATATTCAGGCTTCGATCCCTGCTGGATCACGGCGCGCGTAGCGCGGCCGCAAGCGGTTCCGAGAACATCCGTGCGCGGCGTAACCCCACGTGCGGCATGTGCAGCGGACGCGGAGTTGACTCTACTTCGACGTCCTCGTATCATGGATTAGTCAGGCTGTGCGCCCCGCGCGCTGACCAAGGTTCTACTGCGCCCGGTCTCACCACGGAACGGAGGAGTGGTGCGATTGCGAGGCCAGATGCTTCACTTACGACACCGTTAGGAGGGAAGTTGCATGGCTGAGCGTACACTCACCCGCGCTCTGATCGGAGTAATCATGCTCGCGCTGCTCGTGCCTGTTGTGAGCGCGCGCGACGTATACGAGACTTTCGTCGGCGGAAGGATTTGCTCGAACGATGGCGAGAATGTGATCTGGACGGATGACCCGGACCATCCCTGGAGTGTTGGCACCTCAGGCCTGATCTTCGGGACCGGGAATAACAAATACTGGGAATCCGCCCAGATCGGCCCCAACGAAGAGTCGGTCTTCACGCTCGATGTGAACATAGAGCCGGGCGGCGGCATCATCGAGTTCCAGTGGGCCGTCGAATCCGAATGGGGCTTTGACTTCTTCGTCGTCTACCTCAACGGCGGTCCGGAACTGGTCGGAACCGGTGACCAAGGTGGCCAGGCCCTCATCGAGCTTGACGAGGGCGCGAACAAGATCGAGTTTGTCTACTTCAAGGACGGACTGATCGACGAGGGTGCCGACGCCGTCGGCATCGATACTGTTCACATCACCCACGTTGTCGGGGAGCCAGGGTTCACGATTGGTGGACGGGTCTATGCCGATTTGAGCGACCCGCTCAACTCGGGTCTCGAAGGCGTCATCGTATCGGTGGACGGCTACTGCGGAACGTATGCCTCGGCGCCGTCGGAGGCGGATGGCACTTGGTTAGTGGATGGCGTGAATGGCGGCACCTACACGCTGACCACCGGGCTGACGGGCTGCGCGTTCCAGCAGGTGGTCGATGGCGTCCCGGGCAGTGCGCCTCCGATCACGCTCGAAGTCGATATCGACCACCTGGACGAGAACCTCAACCTCGAGTTTCTCGGTGACTGCGAATACAACATCGGCGGAAAGGTGAAAGATGCCGGTGGCAGCGGCGTCACCGGAGTGACGATCACCGTCGATGGCGACCAGGGCACGTTCAACGCAATCACAAGTGGCAGCCAGGGCGCCTGGACTATCAACGACGTACCCTACGGAACCTACACGGTCACGCCGACGATGGGCGATTGCTGTGTCTTCGCCCCGGAGACAGTGGATATCCAGGTCAGCGCGGCGAACGAAACGGCCAACAAGAACATCCAAATCGTCGCAGACTGTGAATACCTCGTGGCTGGGCAGGTCTACAGTGATCTCGGCGATCCAACCGGCAGTGGGCTGGCCGGCGTGACGGTCACACTGGATGGAACTCCCGGCACGTTTGTGACACAGACCCTGACCGGGGGAGTGTGGATTCTCGACGGCGTACCGTGTGGCAGCTATACACTCACGCCTTCGGTCTCTGGCTGTGCTTTCGTGCAAGTTGTGGACGGCGTGCCCGGCGATCCGGCCCCGATCACCATCGCTGCCGATCTGACACACGAACTCGAAATCCAGGACATCGAGTTCCTCGCAACTTGCGAGTACAGCGTCGGCGGCAGCGCCTACGGCAATCTCGATGACCCCGCCAACAGCGGGCTGACCAATGTCACCGTCACGGTTGAGGGCGACAACGGGACCTTCATCACCCAAACCAGCGGCGCAAATGGGGCCTGGCAGGTCGACAATGTCCCGCTCGGGACCTACGACGTGACGCTGGCCCACGACGAGTGCACTTTCCAGCAGGTCGTCGATGGCGTGCCCGGTAGTGCTCCGCCGATCACGATCACGGTCGATTACACGAACGAGGCTGAGAACCTGGACCTCCAGTTCCTGGCGGCTTGCAACACTTACATCGTGGCCGGCGTCATCTACACCGACCTGGGCGATCCGCCCGGCAGCGGCCTCCTGGGTGTGACGGTGGCAGTCGACGGCACGGGTGGCCTGTTCGAAGCCCAGACCAACATGCAGGGGCAGTGGCAGATCGACGCGGTCCCCTACGGCACCTACGACGTCACCCCGGCCCGCGGCGGCTGTACTTTCCAGCACGTCGTGGATGGTGTGCCAGGCGCCGAGCCGCCGATCACGATCATCGTCGATATGGCGCACGAAACGGAGATCCAGGCGCTTGAGTTCCTCGCCGAGTGCAGCGAGTACGAGCTGGGTGATTTGAACTGCGACGGTGCGGTCAACGGTTTCGACATCGACGCCTTCGTGTTGGCGCTGCAAGGGCCCGACTTCTACGATCCGGTCTACCCGGACTGCGACATCAACCTGGCCGACATCAACCAGGACGGGAGCGTGAACGGGTTTGACATCGACCCGTTCATCGACCTGCTGATCGGCGGCGGTTAGACGCAGCCGAGCGGCGGCGAATTCTGAGGAATAGTCACGGCGGCGGGTAGTAGCCCGCCGCCGTTGTTATGTGCTCTGCCAAAGTCCCCTTTGATGTGGCCCATTCGGCCGTGTCTTGGCCATCAACCTTGTCCGATGACGACCACCTCGGGCGGACACAGGTTGCGCAGTTGCAGCTTGAGTTCGAACTGCGACTTGGCCATTTGCTCGACGGCATCTTCGAGCAGGTGCATGCGCAAGCGCACGCGGCCGTCGCATTCATCGGCGAGCGCCAACACGTCACGCTTGCGCAGGTCGTCGAGCTGGGTGTCGACGAACTGGAGCCGGGCCCGAGCCTCGGCGGAGTCGATGCTGAGCTGAATGAGCTGGCGGTTGAGATCGGCCAACAGCCCGCCCCCGACTTCGTGGGTGGCTGTTTCGCGGTACTGCGCGACCTGGGCGCGTGCGACAACCAGTTCACGTTCGGCTTGCTCGGCCTCGGCGGCCGAGACCCGTCCGCCCTCGTCCAGTTTCTTGACACGCTGGAAGGCTAGCTCGCGCAATTCGACCACGCGTTGGAGTTCCTTGAGCACCTCGCTTGAGGCCATGGTCTCGTCGACGCGCTTGCCGATTTCGGAGATTTGTCGCGCGAGGGCCTGCTCACGGGCGGAGAGGGCTTCCAACTGAAGCTGCGCGTCCGCGCGGGTCTGCTCGAGGTTCAGCAGTGTGCTCTCAACACTGGTGCGCGACAGATCGGAGCGTCCGGCGCGCTTGCACAATTCCTGTCGCAGCTCGCGGAGCGCGCCCAGATCATGTTCGACGTGCTGGAGTTCTTCTTCAGCGGCGGCCAACTGAGCCTTCAGTCGATTCTCGTCGGCGCTGCTCACGGCGAGCAGGGCTGCCTGGAGCCGGTCGCAGAGCGTCGTGAGCAGACGCGACGCGGCGGGTTGGCCGAGTTCCTCGGCGAGGCGCAGGCGGATGCGCCCGACCAACACCACGCGTCGGTCAGGTCCGGCGCGGCCCGAGAGGCTCTGGGTCGGGAACACCTGTTGTTCCACGAGCGTGAATGTGACGCCCACTTTGTCCGGCTGAACCTCGGGCCCGAGCAGCTCACGCACCGGTTCGGCCAGTATGGCCGTGCTCGACAGTAGTCCGTGCACCGTGTCCTCGTTCAGCGGGAGCAGAGCTAGGTTCGAGGTAATCCGGACGAGGCAACTGGCTTCACTGTAAGCGGGCTCGGGCGGGGGTGTTTCCTGAGCGAATGCGCCGCCGGTGGTAAGGAGGATGATCACCAGCGTGATCCAGCCGTGCGGTGCTCTTGTAGTCTTCATCATACTTCTCCTTCGTTGGCGTTGATTCTCTCCAACCGCTGTCGCGCCACCGCTGCCCACGCGGTTTGCGGGAACAGTTCGGCGACCTGGCGATACTTGGCGATCGCCGGCTCGCGCTGGTTCGGTGTGCGTTGCATACGGTCGGCCTGTTGCACGATGACAAACGCCGCTCGGGCGATCTCCTTTCGAGCCAGAGCCACCGCGTCCGGTGGCATGGGGCGTTGCCGCATCTCGCGCGCGCGCCGGAACTGCGCCTCCGATTCCTGTGTCCGGCGCAGAACCGCGAGGCGCAGATCGGCTTCCCGCCGGAGTTCGCTGATTTCTTCTCGGATCCGAGCAACTTCAGTCGGGGACAGCTCGTGCGTGGCGACTGCGGGAGGGGTGCCCGCTGAAGGCGGTGTTGTTGCTTGTCGTTGCAGCAACGGCAGTCCGAGCGCCAAGAGGATGGCCGCTGCCACCGCCGCGGCACCGACGGCGTTGAGCGGCTGCCGGCGTGCGGCGCGGGCCCGGACGCGCTGCGCCAGGTTCTCCGGCAACAGCGGTGGGGGGCCGGAAGCGTGGTCGGCCTCGCGCAGAAGCTGCTGTAGTTCTTCCTTGGTCATCTTTTCACCGGTCCAACGCTCCCAGCAATTCACTCTTGAGTCGTTTGCGCGCCCTGCTCAGCCGTACCTCGACGGCGTTGTGCGACACCTCCAGCACCGCCGCCAGCTCCGCCACCGGCAGTCCTTCCAGGTAGCGCAGCACCAGCACTTCGCGGTCTCGCGCCGGCAGCCGGCGCAGCGCCCGCTGCACCTGGCCCACACGTTCATGGCGAGCCAGATCGTGCTCAGCGGGGCTGGCAGCCGACTCCTGACGTTCGCAGCGCAAGACCGCCCTGACGCGCAGCCAGAGCGCTCGCCGGCGAAGATGGCTGCGGCAGGTGTTGACGGCCACGCGGGTCAGCCAGGTCTCGATCCGGCTGTCGCCGCGAAAGTCGGGCAGTCCTCGGAGCGCCACCAGAAACACGTCTTGCACCACGTCTTCAATGTCCTGCCGCCAACCCAGCAACCGGTAGCACACGCGCGCCACGCGGTCCTGGTACTGTCGGACGAGTTCCTGCAGCCCTGGCCGCGTGTGCGGTGGTGATGCAGCACGGCCCGGGGCGATGCACGGGCGGCCCGGCCGAGCCGCCGTGGCCATGGTTGTCGGAAGGTCGTCCGCCATAGCGGGAAGATTAGACGCACTGGGGGCGGGTGACTTACGGGAATGTGCGGTTTTTTGTCGCCGGCACGGCGTGTGGCGGTTGCTTGAGCCAGCGCGGGACGGCTGCGGTGCTATTTCAGCAGATGCGAGTCGGTCGCCGTTTCCGGGCCTTCGCGGCCGGTGTATTCGGTGACATTGCTGAGCATCCAGATGTTGTCGCCAGCGACTCCGCAGTCTGGCCGGGTGGTCCACTTGACGTGGCCGCCGATGGTGAGGATGTTCTGGCCCTTGCCGCGGTGGGCCTCCGAGTTGGCCATAGTTGGGTCGGTCAGGCCGAGGCGGCGGGGGAGGTCGAAGAGAGGTAAACCATTGTCAAATAGTGGGTTATCGTCGGCGAGGACGACGAGATCCGGGCCGTCGGCCAGCGTCGCGCGCACACCGGCCATGTTCTGATAGGCGTAGCTCACGTTGCGTGATTCGGTGAAGTCGTTGGAGTGCTTGACCTGTTCGGCGGCCATCGGGATGTCTCGCCGTGAGGGACAGACGAACCACGCTGGCTGTACGTTCCCGGCCAACAGCAGGGGGTAGACGTGGCGGCGATTGGGCATCGTCTCCACGCCCGGGCTGCCCGTCGGTTTCCACGAGCTACGCTGGTCCCAGCCGGCGAACGGGAGACTGTCGCTGAAGGCGCCCGCGTAGGCCTGCATGCCGCGGCCGAGTTGGGCCAGATTCCACGAACAGCCCATGCGCTGATTCCGCTCGCGGACATGCAGCAGGCTCGGTACTCCCAGGCCGACCGCCAGGACGATCATGGCGGCGACGGCGACAATGTCGCGCACGTTGCGGACCCGCAGGATCCAGCCCAGCGACTCCTCCCTGGGCTCCGTCGAGCTGGTCGGCGGGTGTAGCACTTTGGGGGGCCGGGCCCCCTGGGCCACGCGGGCGGTGATCTTCGCGAGCAGGTCTTCCGGGGCCCGGGGGGCTTCCAGGGCGTGCAAGGCGCGGAAGACCTCGTCCAGGGCTTCGTTCTGGGAGGCCAGGGTTGGGTCGTCGTTTATACGCTGCCGCAATGCGGCCTGTTCCGTTTCTGACAGGCGGCCCAGATGCAGGTCGAGGATCGTGGGGTCGAATTCGTAGTCAGACGACATAGTTTTGGCTTCCTACCTGCGGGTCAGCGCTCGGCCGTTGGAGAAGACCGTGTCCGGCTCTGCCACAGCTTGGCAAAATGTGTTACCGCCGAGTGGAGCCTGGACTTTACCGTCCCTACCGGTATGTCGAGGATCTCGGAAATCTCCGCGTAGGGCAGACGCTGGTAATAGCCTAGCATCAGGATCAGCCGCAGGTTCTCGGGCATCTCAGCGATCAGGCTGCGTACGGTTGCCGCCCGTTCGGTGTTATCGAACTGCTCGGCGGCCGCGACACCAGCGGCTTCGAGCATGTGTCCCGGTGTCGGTCCTTCATCGTTCGGTCCGCTGTTGTCGAGCGAGAGCTCCTGGCGTCGACCGCGTGCCCGCAGGAAATCGCGGGCTTTGTTGGCGGCGATCGTGTACAACCAGGGTTTGAACGATCGCGCTGGGTCGAAGGAGCTGGCCGCCAGATGAACCTGCAAGAAAGTCTCCTGGACTAAGTCCTCGGCGACGGTTCCATTGCCAACGAAACGGAGCAGAAAACCGAACAACTCGTTTGCATAGCGGGCGGCAAGCTGCTCGAAGACGCCGGGCTTTTCGGCGATGTGATCGGCCAACAGCTCTTCGTCGCTTCTCTGCTCCACGGCATTCACGGTTTGATACGCTCGCGGGGGAGTAAAGGTTCGGGTCGTATTCCGGAGATTCGCAAACTGGTCAGGTTATTTGCCAGCATCATGATTATCGGATCAGGCTGGTTTTGAACGTAGCGGGCCACAGGGCCGGTCAGGTACGCTATAAGTATAGCCGCAGCAGCGGTTAGCCGCCCGTCGCGAAACGGCGATGCTGTGGGACGTGAATCGCCTCGGGCGTGGTGCCCGTTTGCCGTGAAGACCGATTGCGAGGACAGCGGCCATGCCCGAAAAAGCGGTATCATTGTCCAGGGGCGCGATCAGCGAGGAGACTCTGGCGTCTCTGCTCGAAGCGTCTGCCGCCATCAACGCCACGCTCGACCTGCCGGTAACGCTCCATGCCATCGCTCGTTCGGCCGCCGAGGTGCTCGACGCGGAGGCCAGCTCGGTCATTCTGCTCGACAAGCCGCGCCAGAAGCTGGTTTTCAAGGCCGCGGTGGGGGAGGCCGGGGGTATTCTGGTTGGTGAGGAGTTCAACGTCGATCTGAGCATTGCCGGCCGCGTGGCGACCAGCGGGGAGCCCATGTTGGTGCCCGATGTCCGCGCGCATCCGGACTTTTTCCGCGGTATCGATGACATGTCGAGCTTCACCACGCGCGAAATGCTGGCGGCACCGCTTCGTTACCGGGAAGAGATCATCGGCGTGGTCGAGGTGCTCAACCACAAGGGGCCGGGGGCCTTCACCGAACGTGACCTCGAGATCTTGCAGGTCTTCGCCAACCTGGCTGCGATCAGCACCTCGAATGCGCAGATGCTCGAGGCCCTCAAGCGTGAGAACCGCGGCCTGCGCGTGGTGACCCAGCGGGACGAGCCGATTATCGGCAGCAGCATGGCGCTGCGCGAAGCGACCGAGCTTTGCGAACGCGTGGCCCAGACAAACGCAACCGTTCTGCTGCTGGGCGAGACCGGAACCGGGAAGGAGCTCAGCGCGCGGGCGATTCACACCCGCAGCCTGCGGGCCGGCCGGGCGTTTATCGCGATCAACTGCGCCGCGTTGCCCGAAACACTCCTGGAGAGCGAACTCTTCGGACACGAGGCGGGCGCGTTTACGGGGGCGGTCAAGCAGAAGCTCGGGCGCTTCGAATTGGCCGACGGCGGGACGCTCTTTCTCGACGAGATCGGCGACATCAGCCCCTCCACGCAGATCAAGCTCTTGCGGGTGCTTCAGGAGCGCGAATTCGTGCGCGTGGGTGGTATCAAGACGATCGCCTGCGACGTGCGGATCATCGCGGCGACAAATCGTGACCTCACGCGGGCGATGGAGCAGGCGGAGTTCCGCGAGGATCTGTACTACCGGCTGAACGTCTTTCCGATCCACTTGCCGCCGCTACGCGAACGGCGGGAGGATATCCCACTACTGGTTGAGCATTTCGTGTCGTTGACATCGACCGAACTGGGACGGACGCGGCCGGAAGTGGCGGCCGATACGCTCGCGGTGCTGTGTACCTATCATTGGCCCGGCAACATTCGCGAGATGCGCAACGTGATCGAGCGGGCCGTACTGCTGTGCGACAGTGGGAAGATCACGCCGCAGCACATGCCGCGCGAGATTGCCGGCGAGCACGAGCCGGTCCGGCCGGCAGAGGGTGAGTCCTCGCTCGTGGGCTATGAGAAGGCGATGATTCTGAAGGCGCTTCAGGAAAACGGTTGGAACCAGTCGCAGGCCGCGCGCGCCCTGGGCATCAGCCGCGACAACCTCCGCTACCGACTGCGCAAATACCAGATCAGACGACCGGACGGCGAATAGTGCGCGACGAGGGCAGTTGCGGCGCTGCGGTCGTTGCGGGGGTTGTGTGCGCGCCAGGTCTCGGCGCCTTGCTGTGTGCCAGCAGGATTCGTTGACGCTCCTGGGTGGGGGGGATAGCATCAAGCGCGCGGCAAAGCAGTGGCACCAAGTGGCATATCGGCCCGGAGCCGGGCTTGTCCGCCAGTTATAGGAAGTGTGTTGGGGGGCACGTGGCTTCCGGTCGATCGTAGTGAGTAATGATGCAGATTCGGTTGCTGTCTCAACTCCGGTGCAGGGTCTGGTCGGTGGCATCTGGCCTGGTGGGTCTGGTTGTGCTTGTGCTGCTGCCACTGGGTGGCTGCGCGGAGTGTGATAAGCCCGCTCCGCCCGCCGAGCGTCCCAACGTGCTGTGGATCGTGTGGGACACCGTGCGGGCCGATCACCTCAGCCTCTATGGCTACGAGAAGCCCACGACGCCGAAGCTCGCGCAGTGGGCCGCGGCTGCGCGGGTATATGAGAACTGCATCTCGGCCGCCAGCTACACCGTGCCGGCGCACGCCTCGATGTTCACCGGGCTGCTGCCGCCGGAGCATGGGGCGAATAACGCGTACATGCACCTTGATGCGCGGTTCGTGACGCTGGCGGAGTTACTGGGCGCGGCGGGCTACGAGACGTACATGTTCTCGGCCAACCCGAATGTCACGGCGGAGCGCAATCTCACGCAGGGCTTCGACGTTGTGGAACATCCCTGGGGGTTGCGGTATCGCGATCGGGCTTTGCAGATTGTGACCAGCAAGATTGCGCCGCACGACCGCAGCACGGAGTTGGCGGACGCCCTGCGCTCGGGCCGCCTGGGGCCGTGGAACATCAAGGCGTGTGGCGAGCTGGCGCAGACGGGCGTCGCGAGCTGGTTGCAGCAGCGTGACCCGCGGCCGCCCTTCTTCGCGTTCATCAACTACATGGAAGCGCACCGGCCGCTGATTCCGCCGGAAGAGCATCGCCGGCGGGTGATGACGCCTGAGCAGGTCAGGCGTTCGTACGAAGTTGACCGCTCCTGGTTGCCGTCGTGGGAGTATACGTTCGGGTTGCGTGATTATACGGACGAGGAACTGGCGGTGATCGCCGGGACGTATGACGCGGCCGTCGCTGAACTGGACGATATGACGGACCGCTTGCTCAAGGCGCTCGAGGCGGGCGGACACCTGAAGAACACGGTGGTGATCGTGACGTCGGACCACGGGGAGCACCTCGGTGAGCAGCACATGCTGGATCACCAGTTCTCGGTGTACCAGGCGCTCTTGAACATCCCACTGGTCGTGCACTACCCGCCGCGACTGGCCGCAGGGCGCGACGCTCGGCCGGTGCTGAACTCGGACCTGTTTCCGACGTTGCTGGAGTTGACCGGCGTGGCCCCGCCGCCGGACTTACGGACACAGGCGCGCAGCCTGCTGGCACCGCAGACGGCGCGGCCGCGTTTCGCGGCCTGTCCCTCGTACCTGCCGCGCGCGATCCGCAGCGTGCAGGCCGCCCATCCGGATTGGAATCCGCAGCCCTGGCTCCAGGGTTTGCAGGCGTACTTCGATGGGCCGTACAAACTCATTGCCGGGGCCGGTGGACGCCGCGAGCTCTATCAGTTGGAGCGTGATCCGGGCGAGCGGGAGAATCTGCTTGGCAGGGAGGTCGCGGTGGCACAGCGGCTGGAGGTTGGGCTGCGGTCGTACCTGGCCGGGCTCAATCCCGCGCCGACGTTGACCACGCCGTTGACCGGGATGTCTGAGGAGCAGCGGAAGCGCCTCGAGGCGCTGGGATACCTTGGCGGGGGGCCGGACGATGGTGCGGACTATGAGCCAACGTCCGCTCCCGCGAGCACATCCCGGGCTGATGGGCGCTGAGCGCGACGACGCCCGGCGGGACGTGGAACGTACCGGGCGCAGAAGGAGAAAAGCAGTGAGGCACAGGAGAATTTGGCGTAGCGCCACGGTGGCCGTCTCCGTACTAGCCGGACTCGTGACCGCAGGCTGCTCGAAGACGCCCGGCGAGCGTCCCAAAGCGGACTACAACGTGCTGCTGGTGACGCTCGATACGACGCGCGCGGACTACCTCAGTTGCTATGGCCACACGCCGGAAACCAGTCCGAATCTCGACGCGCTGGCGCGCGAGGGGATCAGGTTTGCGAAGGCGATCTCCCAGTCGGCGGCGACGCCCGTGTCGCATGCGTCGATTCTCACGGGGCTGAATCCGTATCAGCATGGCGTACGGGTCATTTACGCGGAGGAAGGCTACCGGCTGCCCGACAACGTGCCCACGTTGGCGACGCTGCTGAAGGGGCACGGTTGGCAAACGGCCGCCTATCTCAGCTCCTTCACGGTCTCGGAGTTCTACGGATTCGACCGCGGGTTCGATACATTCGACAGCGGTCTGAAGGTCCCCGCGCACGAGTCGTTCCAGAAGGGCGACGGGGTCTGGCTGTGGCCAGTCAAGGAAAATCAGCGGCGGTCAGATGCCACCACTGACCAGGCCATTGCGGGGCTGAAGCAGGCCCAGGGGCCATTCTGCGCGTGGGTGCACTACTGGGATCCGCACGACCCGCAGGTGCTGCCGCCGGACGACGTCATGGCACGTTTCGTGTCTGATGGGATGGACATGCCCACGCGGCGGCGGGCGATCTACGCCGCCGAGGTCTTCTACATGGACTCGCAGTTTGGCCGGCTGATTCAGTATCTCAAGGAGGCCGGCGAGTACGAGAAGACGATCATCGTAGTTGTGGCGGATCATGGCGAGGGGCTGGGGGATCACGACTGGTGGTTCCATCGTATCCTCTACCAGGAGCAAATCCACGTACCGCTGATAATGCGTGTGCCGGGCTGGCCATCGGGAAAGGTGGTGTCCGACTTGGTGCGAACGGTTGACATCGTGCCGACGATCCTGGAAGCGCTCGGTGCGGCGCCGCCGGCGGGGGTGGCGGGGCGCAGCGTGCGGCCGCTGGTGGAGGGGCAGGCCGATACGGTACGCATTGCCTACGCGGATGCGATTAATGCGTTCGACCTGAACTCCAAGCTGGCCGAACAGCGGCCGCTGGACGAGATGTTGCATTGTGCTACGGATGGGACCTGGAAGCTGATTCTGCGCCCGCGGCTGGAAGACCAGAGCGAACTCTACAATATCAAGGACGATCCGCGTGAGACGAAGAACCTCTACGCGCAGGAGAGCGGACACGCCGATCGGCTGAAGGTGGAATTGGCCAAGTGCAACGGGTTCGTCAACAAGCCGTTTGGCGCGGCGGTCGACCCGGATGTGCAGGCTCGCCTGCGCTCGCTCGGCTACCTGGGCGGTGACAGCAGTTCCACGCCGCCACCGGCGCCCACGACGAGACCGGCGACGACTTCGCGACCGTAGTGTTCCGAATCCGAAGTTCGTTTAACAACGTGGATCGAAGAGCCGCGGGCTGCAGCCCGCGCGGCGCCGCGCAGGCTGAAGCCTGCGGCTCTTTCAGTGAGCGAGACTCTTGTACCGAAGTTCGGACTCAGGACTAGTGTAGTGTCTCATAATCACGACGTCCTTCCGAGTTCTCATGGGGCTTGCGCCGCACCCTCGGGGGATGAAAATCAGAATTTACGGAGCAGCCGCGACCGTGAGGGGGCGGTTGTGTCGAGAACCGGTCGGCGCCGCCGGCCATCGCTCCCTGGCGGTCGCGGCGGACATCGGAGCTTGGTTTGATACGATCAACGCGCTGGCGGGATCTGCTGGTGTTTACGGGCGTGTGGGTGCCGTACGCGCTACTGACGTGGCACTTCTGGTTCGTCTGTGATGACGCGTTTATCTCGTTTCGCTATGCCCGGAATTGGGTGGCGGGGCACGGGTTGCGCTATAACCTGGGCAACGAGCTGCCCGTCGAGGGTTATAGCAACTTCCTGTGGGTGGTCGCCTGCGCCGTGGTCGAGTTCTTTAGAGCGGACCCGACGCTGTGGGTGCCGTTGGTGTCGGGCGCCTGTGGCTCGGTGCTGCTCTACCTGGTCTTTCGAGTGCTGCGTGTCCGCTTCGGAACGAGCCTGCCGGTAGCGGCGTTGGCCGCCGCTGCGCTCGGCTGGTTCCCGCCCTTTGCGGTCTGGTCGAGCAGCGGGCTGGAGACGATGGCGTTTGCGCTGCTGACGTTCGTCACATTCGAGCGGCTGGCATTGCGGCGGGAGCGGATGGCGCCCGTGGCGGGCGGGCTGGCCGGGCTGGCAACGGCCCTGATCCGCATTGAAGGGCTGGCCTGGGCTGTTCTGATCGGCGTGCTGGCGCTGCTCGGGCGCTACCTGGCGCGGCAGAAGTGTCGGCGGGCGATGCTCATCTTCTGCGGCATCCTCGGGGTGGGGTTCGGGGTCTATTTCGGGTGTCGTTACGCCTATTACGAGCGCCCGTTGGCGAACACGGCCTACGCCAAGGCGGGGATGAGTGTCGCGGGAATGCTGCGGGGCTTGAAGTATGTGGGCGAGTTTGTGCTGACGTTCATCACGCCGGCGCTGGTCGCGCCGGCGGCGTTGGTGGCGCTGCGCAAGGTCGAGAAGAGCGTGGCCGTGCCGGTGCTGGGGTTTGTGCTGGCGAACCTGGGTTATGCGGTGGCGGTGGGTGGGGACTGGATGACGATGGGGCGCATCCTCATTCACGGGCTCGTGGTGGGTGGGGCGCTTCTATTGGGCTGGCTCTTGCACGCGTGCTGGGGGCGTTCTGTCGGAAGAAGAGCGTTCACCTTCGGGCTGGGTGCGAGCGTGATTGCGCTGGGCCTGCTGCCGGGCTGGGACATCCACCTGGTGCCGGAGTCGGTGCGCGCCCGGCTTCACTTCCGCTACAACAAGCCGGACTACCGCAGCGAGTTCGAGCAGTGGGTCTATATGCGCGATGCGCCGGTGGGTTGGACGCGCGCGGGGCAGGGGCTGAAGACGCGGACCCGGCCCGGTGAGACGTGCGTGCTGGGCGCCATCGGCGCCGTCGGCTACTACTCCGATCTGTATGTGTACGACACGAACGGCCTGGTTACGGCCGAGGTGATCCTGGTCGAGAGTTCGGCCGCCGAGCGTTCCCCGGGCCATGACAAGCACGTGCCGTTCAACTACTTCCTGAAGTACCATCCGACATTGTTGTGCCACGTTCTGAAGCCGCTCCCGCGCGCTGCCGTGCTGAGCCATGCGCAATCATGGCAGAAGAGCGAATGGGGCCGCGCGTATGTTCCCGACGTCATCCCCATCTCTGATCCGCAGGACGACGGGCAGGCCTTTTACATTATCTACTTCCGGCGCATCGATGTCGGTGTCGATCCGGCGACGGCCTGGCAGCAGTTTTACCACGGCGCGCGTTTTCTGCCATAGCGTGGTGACTCGTTGAGAGCTGACCATATACAGGGTGGGACAGGCGTCGCGCCTGTCGCTGCAACGGGCGAGACGCCCGTGCCACCCACGTGGGAGTACTGCGAGTCACCGGAAGCTATCCCAAAACTGACCAGAACTCGGCAGCAGCACCGATCCGCGCGCGTAGGCCAGCGGTTTCTTCGCAACCGCTCCCTGACGGTCGCGGCTCGGAAAGGGTTTTGGGATAGGTTCTACACTGGCGGCGGGTTGGCGGCAGAGCCGCGCGGCCGCACAGGTTCAATAACGCTTCCGAATGCGCGTCAGCAGGACAAGCGTCTCGTCGGGGGCGGCGGTATTGTCGGTGTCCAAGGAAGGGTGGATGACGCGGATGCGCCGGTGGGGGAAAACCAGTTCGGCCCAGGCCTGGACAGAGTAATCTCGAACGATGGATGTGCCGTATACAGTCGCACTTCCTGTGCGCGGCGGAACCTGAAGTGGCAACGGGGGAGCCTGGACAACGCTGCCAGCAGGAGCATGCTCCAGTTGGGCACGCAGCTCGGTCAGGAACTCGCGGCCGGCGTCGCTGGCACGCTGCCATTCGTCGTAGCGCTGGACGTACGGAGAATAGCGCGCTTGCCAGCCGAGGAGCGCGGTCAGCAGCAGTAGTGCCAGGGCGGAGGCGGTGCGGAGTGGAGCCGCCTTGATGCGCAGCCCCGCGACCAGGCCGTCAGCCACGGCGCCGACGAATATCGCCAGACCAGCCGTGGGTAGCAGCAGGTACCATTGGTGGATGAGTCCGGTGGCCGAGTACAGGAGCATTATGATCGCGAGCCACCAGGCGCCCAGCAGGCCGGCCCGCAACACGGTGCGCTGCGCGGCTGTGGCCGCCACGCGTTGACGCCAGATCAGTCGGCATAGTGCGACCAGTGCCAACGTGGCTCCCACGCCGATCAGCAGGCCGAGGCCGGCGCGCGTTTCGAGCATGGTTGTTTGGGGGAAGATCAGCCAGCGCAGTAATGCGACCGACGCGTTCGGGTAGTCGGCAAAGGCCCGCACGACGGAGGCGTTTCCATGCCCCCCCAGGCCGCCGATCACCGCCACGCGGGCCGCGATCATCACGGCCACCGCCACTACGTGCGGGACCAGAGCGATGAATGCGTGGCGGAAGCGCTGTGGCAGGCCTGTTCTCGGCGAGTAGAGCAGAACCGCCGCGAAGCTCAGGGCGGGCAGCACGAGGCCGGTTTCCTTCGAGGCAATCGCGAGCAGGCCGAAAATGGCGGGCAGTATCGGCGGACGCCGCAGCGCCAGGGCCCGTGGCGAGCTCTGCGCCCAGAGCGAGAGGGCCATGAACAGGCCGCAGAGGATCTCGGGGCGGCGCGGTGGGACGGGGACGATCTCGTGGTTGGTCGAGTGCAGCAGGAAGAAGAGCATCGTCACCCACGGTGCGACGTACGCCCGGGGGCCGGCCAGTCGCCGCGCGAGGGTGTACAGCGCTGCCGCACAGGCGGCGAACAGGAGCACATTAGTCAACTGATAACCGAAGGGCTCGAGCTGCCACAGGGCGTAGTCGCCGGCGAAGGAGAGATTGAGCAGCGGACGGTAGAAGTCGCTCGAGTAGCGGCCGTCCATGAGCTTCTCGGTGAAGTTGCCGGCGAAGTCTCCGAGGGACTGCACGCGACTGGTGATGATGATCGGGTAGCTGTCCCAGCCCAGCAGGCCATAGTCACGGGCCTGCCAGAGCAGAATGCCGGCGGCGAGGGTTAGCACGGCGGCGGGCGCCACACGTGTGAGCCACTTCTGCGTCGAGGTGCTTGCCGGGGAAGCCGCGCGGGCTGTCGGGTTGCGGTTGCTGGTACTGTGAAGGCGTCGCGGCATGTTCCGGAGACCTCGACAACAGCCTGGCATTGCGCCGGGCTGTTGCGCCGCCGCGCCCGGGCGCGACAATGGTACGTGGGGCATGGTTCAGCGGCAACGACTCGGCGACTGCCGTAGCTCGGGGGTGAGCCCGATGAGGTTAGAACCTATCCCAAAACTTCTTCCTAGCCGCGACCGCAGGGGCGCGGTTGCCGAAAAACCGCTTGCTTACGCGCGCGGCTCGGTTCTGCTGCCCACCTTCGGATGGTTCTGGGATAGGTTCTAGTGGCCTGGCCGGCGCTCACACGTGCACTGGGACGGGAGCCTGTGCCCGCTGTACGCCGCGCTCGATACGGAACAAGCGACGGGCATTGGCGCTGGTAAGGCGTGCGAAGTCGCCGGGCTCGAGCGCGGCGCGCAGCTCGTCCAGGAGTTTCAGGCAACGGCGGGCGTGCGTGGGACCGTGGCAAGGGGCGTCGGTTCCGAACAGGATTCGTGCGGCGCCGACGGCTTCGACCGCCGTGACGATTTCGTCCACGCTGGCGTGAGCCGTGTCCAGATAGAGCTGCGCGTCGCTGCGCTCGCGGGCCCAGCGGACCAGGTCGAGAGCTTCGCTACGGTTGGGGCCGGTGAGCGCGTCGCAGAGTACCAACGCGACCTGCCGATGCCGCTTTGCCAAGTGATACACCGCGAGCGGCTCGGCGGCGGGCGTGGGGGCGGTGTGGAACACGCCGGGCAGGCCCAGCCGGTCCATCACTGCCAGATAGGGGTCGAGCAACGGTGAGTCCGCGGCGTAACAGTTCGCAGCGGGCGAGAAGGTCACGCCGGCAAACGGCTCGCTGGCCAGGGCTCCGGCGAAGGCGTGGATGTTACTGTCGATCTGGCCCGGGCGTGCCCAGTAGAGCGGGACCAACCGCGGGTTATCGGAGCAGACGTTCAGGCACGCCACGTTGGCGTCCGTTTCGTGGTGATCATAGCCCGAGCCGCTCCGGGCCGCGTCGCGGTTCGAGAGCAGCAGGTGCTCGAGCCGGGCGGCTCCGGCATAGGCTTGCAGGGCGGCTGGCGAAGCCTCGTCCGGTGGGTGAGTGCTCACGTGTCCGTGGATGTCGACAACCATGCGTGAAACCCTGCCGTCAGGCGCAACGCCGCAGGTGTCCGCGGCACCGGGCGGCTATCGATGAACATCGGCTAGGCGGTGGCCGGCGTTCAGATGAGTTGGCCGCTGAAGCGGCGATTTGGGCCGCCCGGGCGCGCGTTCGGGGCCGGTTGACAGCCCGCGGCCGGGGACTGTAACGTCTATGGTTTCTACCTCGCGGCGCACTGCAGGTGTAGCAGTCGCGCCCAAAGTCAAGGGAAGCGCGATGGGTATCAGTCTGATTGGTCGATCTATCGGTGAGTCGGTCACCCTCAAGCTGAATGAGACGGCGGCCATACTCAGGGAGAAGGGCGACCCGGTCATCCATCTGGGGGGCGGCGAGCCCAAAAGCAGAGCGCCCATCGACGCCCTCGTGGCGGCGGCGGGGTTGTTGAACTCCGGGGAGATCCGCTACACGCCCGCCGACGGGATTCCGGCCCTCAAGCAGGCGATCATCCGCTACACCGAGGAGTATTACGATCGCGTGGTGGCGCCGGAGAACGTCATCGCCTCGGGCGGCGCGAAGCAATCGATCATGGTTGCCTTGCAGGCGATCCTGAACCCCCAGGAGGAGCTGATCTACCCGGCGCCGTACTGGGTCAGCTACCCCGAGATGGCCAAGATCTGCGGGGCCAAGGGTGTGGCCGTGCACGCGGAAGACGGGACGTTCTATCCGCGGATCCAGGACATCGAGCAGCGCGTGGGTTCGTACACCAAGGCCGTCATCATCAACAGCCCCAATAATCACACGGGCGCGATGTACTCGGAGCAGTTCATCGCCGACATCGTCGAGTTCTGCGAGCGTCGCGATCTGTACCTGATCATGGACGACATTTATCACCGGTTGATCTTCGACGGCCGCAAGCCGATCAACTGCTGGGATTATGCCAAGAACAAGACGGAAACCAGCAAGCTGGTCATCATCAATGGCGTCTCGAAGCAGTACGCGATGACGGGCTTCCGCATCGGCTGGGCGGTGGGCAACAAGAAGCTGATCGAGGTCATGACCAACATTCAGGGGCACCAGACCTCGGGCCCGTCGGCGGTGTTGCAGCGGGCCGCGGTCGCCGCGCTGAACGGCTTGCAGTCGGGGGTGGAAAGCCTGCGGACGACGCTCGAGAACAACCGCAACGTGCTGATTGCGCGCCTCAAGTCGTTCGACGGCGTGCACGTGACCAAGCCGGACGGCACCTTCTACTGCTTCGCCGACTTCCGGAACTACAACAAGGACTCGACCGCCCTGAGCAAGTTCCTGCTCGACAAGGTCTGGGTTGTGACCGTGCCGGGCGTGGAGTTCGGCCTGGAAGGTTACTTGCGGATCAGTTTCTGCGGTACGATCAAGGACATCACCTCGGGCATCGAGCGCATGAAGTGGGCGCTGGACCCGAACGCGCCGAACGAGCTGTACATCGGCGAGCGCAAGCTGGTGAGGGATTGGATGTGATCGAGTTGTTGGCTGTTGTGCGCGGGGAGACGGGATCTTGACGCGGGCCGGTTGCAGCCGGTGAGTGGGTGGCGGAATACGGCAACCGACAACCAGCAACTTGCTACGGAGCAGACGCATGAAATACCTGGAATTCGATACCCCGGGGACCAAGCAGGCCGCCAGCCTGAGAAGCGATTTTGGGCTTGAGCACCACGGGCTCAAGGAGCTCGAGCGTGTGTTCTGGAACCTGCCCGTAGCCGCGCTGGTCGAGGAGGCGATATTCCGCAACGAAGGGCACCTGGTCGCGGGCGGACCGTTCATCACCAACACCGGGAAGTGGAGCGCCCGGGCAGCCCAGGACAAGTACATCGTCCGCGAAGCGGACAACGAGGGCAAGATCTGGTGGGGCGAGTACAACCGGCCCGTCAGCGAGGGGCAGTTTGCGAGCATTCTCACGCGCTTGCAGGCTTTTCTGATGGACGAAGAGCTGTTCGTGCAGGATTGCTACGTCGGGGCCATGCCCGAGTACCGCATGCCGATCCGCATCATCACGACACGCGCCTGGCACAGCCACTTCGCCCGCAACATGTTTATCTGCCCGCGCAGCATCGACGAATATCGCCGGCACGTGCCCGAGTTCACGCTGATCTGTGCCCCGAAGTTCAAGGTCGACCCGCGCATCGACGGCACCCGCACCGATACCGCCGTCGTGCTCAACTTCGCCGAGCGCCTGGGCCTGGTGTGCAACTCCAGCTACGGCGGCGAGATCAAGAAGAGCATCTTCACCGTCATGAACTACCTGCTGCCGCTACAGGGCGTGATGGCCATGCACTGCTCGGCCAACGTTGGCCACCAGGGCGACGTGGGCTTGTTCTTCGGCCTGTCCGGCACGGGCAAGACCACGCTCTCGGCCGACCCGAAGCGGCGGCTGATCGGCGACGACGAGCACGGTTGGAGCGACGAGGGCGTCTTCAACTTCGAAGGCGGCTGCTACGCCAAAGTAATTCGCCTTTCGGCCGAGCACGAGCCGCAGATCTACAAGGCCACGCACAGCTTCGGCACGATTCTGGAGAACGTCGTTTGGGATAACCCGTCGCGCAAGATCGACCTGGACGACGATCGCTTCACCGAGAACACGCGGGCCTCGTACCCGGTCGGCATGATCCCCAACCTGGTCGAAGAGGGCTACGTCAACAGCCACCCGCAGAACGTCATCTTCCTGACCTGCGACGCGCAGGGGGTCATGCCACCTATCGCCCGGCTGGATATGCACCAGGCGATCTACCACTTTATCAGCGGCTACACGGCGAAGATCGCCGGCACGGAGATCGGGCTGGGCATCGAGCCGGAGATTACGTTCAGCGCCTGCTTTGGGGCCCCGTTCATGGTGCACCACCCCTTCCACTACGCGAAGCTGCTGACGGACAAAATGATCAAGCAC
>JAHJAR010000148.1 GCA_018814045.1 Planctomycetota bacterium
CATTCCGGCGATCAGCATGCGAACCATCGCCGAAGAGTACCGCACCGGGACGATCGAGACGCTGACCACCGCCCCGGTCTCCGACATGCAGTTCGTGATCGGCAAGTACCTGGCGGCGTTGATCTTCTACGCGATCATGCTCGCCGGCACGCTGGTCTACCTGGTGCTGATGATGATCTTTGGAAACCCGGATGTCGGCGCCTCGCTGGCGGCGTATCTGGGATTGCTGCTGCTGGGTGTCTCGTTCACGGCGTTCGGCGTGTTCACCAGCAGCCTGACGCACAACCAGATCGTGGCGTGGATGCTGGGGATGGTGCCGCTGATGCTCTTCGTCTGGTTCGCCGCCTACATCGTAGGGTCGATCGAGGGCCCACTGCGGCAGGCGTTTCAGCAGGTCAACATTCTGCGGCATCTGGATCAGTTCAACCGCGGGCTGGTGACCACGGAGAGCGTGGCCTTCTTCCTGGCGACCGCGGCGTTGTTCGTGTTCTTGACCGTCAAGGTAGTGGAGTCGCGACGATGGCGGTAGACAAAGCGATGACTGCAAGTCGGCGACGTCTGGTTTACGGACTGAACGTCGCGGTCACGATCGTGCTCGCGATCGTCCTGGTCGGGGTCCTGGTCTGGGCCGCCGGAGCGTACGGCGGACGAGCAGACCTCACGCGCTCGGGCGTGAACAGCCTGAGCCCCCGCACGGTGCAACTGCTCCGTGGGCTCGACCAGGACGTCACGATCACCGGGCTGTACAGCACCGCGCTTAAGGAGGTTCGTCCTCACGCGGAGAAGCACAAGAACCGCGTCAGCGATCTGCTCGATCTGTATGAGACGGCCGGCCGCGGGACGGTCACCACCAACATGATCGATGCCAGCGACAGTCCCAACCAGGTTACGACTTTGCTTGCCCGGCTGAAAAAGAAGTCGGCCTACCTGGACGAAGCCAAACCGCATGCCGAGGCCTTGGAAGCGTTTCCGGCGCTGAGCGCCCGGCTGGCCGAGTTGATACAGGGGGAGCTGAACGAGATCAACGGCCTGCGGAGCACCGACCCGGCACTGGCCGACGTTCGGGCCCTGAGCATCATCGAGCGCAATCTGCAGTTGATGGCGCGCGGGGCCCAGAACACCGAAGCCGACGTGCAGGCGCTCGAACAGGACGAGATCCCGCGCTATGGACAAGCGGTTGACGCCGTCAAGGATTACCTCGAGCAGGTCAAGGCCGTACTCCAAGATGCCATGGACTGGATGAAGACCAGCGGCGCCGGCACACCGGAACTCGCGGCGGACGCCAAGAGCTTCTTCGCGGACGCGCCGAATCGCTACGCGACCGCGCTGGGCGAATTGCAGGCACTGCTCAAGAAGACCGAGGACCTCGCGCCGGTCGAGCTGGAGGACGTTTACGAGACGCTGAAGCGCGGGCAGACCATCCTGGTCGAGACCGAGCAGGAGGCCACGGTGCTCTCGCAGGATGACGTCTGGCCGTGGCGCACCGATCGCAACGCCCCGCCCCCGCCGGACGGCGACATGCGCGACTTCACCGGCGAGCAAGCGGTCTCGTCGGCGATCCTCAAGCTCACGCAGAAGACGAAGACCGCCCTCATCTTCACGCGCTTCGGGGGGGAGGCATTGCTGACCGCCCCACCGCCCACCAACCAGATGATGATGCGAATGCCGCAGGCGCCGTACGGAATCTTGAACGACCTCTTGCAGAAGGAGAACTTCATCACGCAGGAGTGGGACGTGCAGGCGCAGCCCGACCCCCCGAAGGTCGAGGAGGCCTCGCGGCTGATCTACGTGGTCTTCCCGCCCGAGCCACCGCCGCAGCAGGACCCGATGCGTCCCGCGCCCACGCCGCGGATCAACGCGGAACAGAAGCAGCGCATCTACGACGCGGTGAAGGAAGCGGGGATGGCGGTGTTTCTGACGTCGTGGATGCCGCCCAGCTCGCAGTTCATGCCGACGCCGGAGAAGTACGAGTTCAACGAGTACCTGAAATCAACTTGGGGCGTGGCGGTGGATGACACGCACCTGGCGTTGCAATTCATGGTCAACCCGCAGCGCGACGGGCTGATGTTCCCTGCCACCCGCAACCTGCTGATCGAATCACAGGTGTTCCACTACACCGACCACCCGATCGGAACACCCTTGCGCGGATTGCCGGCCGCGTTCCAGGCCCTGGCCCCATTGCGGATTGTCACCGGCGATGAGGCTCCCGAAGGCGTGACGCCAGAGCCGGTCGTGGAAGTCAACGACACCGAAGACGTCTGGGCGATCGGCAATCTCGCCCGAATCAACGAGGATTTGCAGAAGGACCAGGGGACCCGGCGATACGACGACGATATCCCCGCTCCCTTCCCGCTCAGCGTAGCCGCCACCGATTCCGAGGGGCGCAAACTCGTCGTCTTCGCCAGCGACGGCTTCGTCTCGGATTCGGTCGTCAACATGGCCCAGATGGTGATGGTCGGCGGAGCGCTGCGTCTGGCCAAGCTGTATCCCGGGAACACCGACCTGTTCGTCAACGCACTGCACTGGCTCACCGGAAACGCGGACCGCATCGCGGTGGGCCCGCAGCGCGGCGATGTCCCGCGCCTCGACAAGCTGGAGGAGGGTTCGACGCTGACGTTTACGCGCGTGTTCCTGGTGGGGATCTGGCCGGGCGTGGCGTTGCTGGTGGGCGCGGGTGTCTGGTTGCTGCGTCGGAGGTAATCGCGGATGAATTTCAAGACGACGTTTGTCCTGCTGGTGCTGGTGATCATCGGCGTGGGGCTTTGGATTATCAAGGGGCAGCGCGAACCGGCTGCTGTGGAAGAGGACACCAGTCCGCCGTCGCCGACGACGGACCAATACGTGCTCGATCCGCGGCCCGAAGCG
>JAHJAR010000149.1 GCA_018814045.1 Planctomycetota bacterium
CGCTGCGCCTTGCCGTCACGCCGCATCTCAAACCCGGCCGCAACACGATCCTGATCGAACCCTTCGCCCCGCCAGCCGCACGGCTGGCGATCTACGAACGCTGACCGCGTCAGGGAGTGCTCAGTCAACGCTGCCTGACCTGAGATTGGAGCGGCCATGTTCAATCGCATGTCTGTGAGGAACCGGATCGCCTCTGTTCTCGGATGTGTGTTTGCCTGCATAGCTGTCGCCGGCTTAGTCGCAGACGAGTTGGAAACCGGCTTCCGCACGCCTCCACCGGAAGCCCGGCCATGGGTCTACTGGGTGTTCATGGACGGGAATATGACCCGCGAAGGAATCACCGCCGACCTCGAAGCCATGCAGCGCGCCGGGATCGGCGGCGCCATTATCATGGAGGTTGACGTGGGCATCCCGCGCGGACCGGTGCGCTTCATGAGCGACGAGTGGCGCGCCCATTTCAAGCACGCCGTCGCCGAAGCGGCCCGCCTCGGCCTGAAGTTCGACATCATCACCGGCCCCGGCTGGACCGGCAGCGGCGGCCCATGGGTGAAGCCGGAACAGTCCATGCAGTACCTGGTGGCCAGCGAAACCACCGTCCGCGGCCCAACACAGTTCAATGAGATCCTGCCCCGGCCACAGCCGCGGCGGCCGTTCCCACTCGAAGGGCGGTTGCCCGAGGAACTGGAGAAAGCACGCTGCAAGTTCTTCCGCGACGTGTTCGTGCTGGCGCTGCCGACGCGCGCGGGCCGGCCGGGCATCCCCGGCCTCGACGAGAAAGCGCTTTACCAGCGGGACTACTATTCCTCGCAAACGGGGGCGATACCTTTCCTGCCCGCACCAGCGGATTACCCGACCGTACCTCTGGAGCAGTGCGTGGATCACGGCCACGTCATTGACCTCACCGAGCACATGTCGGCCGACGGACGATTGACGTGGGAGGTGCCGGCCGGAGACTGGACCATCCTGCGTTACGCCCGCGTGAGCACCGGCCAGACCACGCGGCCGGCGCCACTGCCCGGCCTCGGCCTCGAATGCGACAAGCTGGACAAGGCCGCGCTCGACGCACATTTCCAGGGCTACATCGGCACGCTGCTGAAAGACGTGGCCCCGTACGTCGGGCAATCGCTGGTGTCGATCCACATGGACAGTTGGGAAATCGGCCCGCAAAACTGGACCGAGAAGTTTCGCGAGGAGTTTCACCAGCGCCGCAGCTATGACCTGCTGCCTCATATTCCGGTCTTGGCCGGCATCGTCGTGGACAGCCGGGAAAGCTCGGAGCGTTTTCTCTGGGACCTGCGCCAGACGGTCCAGGAGTTGATCGTGGAGAATCACTCCGAGCATCTGAAGACACTGGCGGCTCGTCACGGTCTGCTGTTTTCATTCGAACCGTACGACCAGAACCCAACGGGAGACCTGACACTCGCCGCCCCCGCGGACGTGCCGATGTGCGAGTTCTGGTCGTGGGGATTCGATTTCGACACGGACTACACCGTGTTCGAGGCGGCGTCCATCGCTCATGTCAACGGCCGGCCCGTGGTCGCGGCGGAGGCGTTCACTGCACTAAATACCGAACGCTGGCAGCAACACCCTGGACGCATGAAGGCCCAAAGCGACTGGGCGTTTTGCAATGGCGTGAACCGCTTCGTCTTTCACCGCTACCAGCACCAGCCCTGGCCTGACCGCGGCGTCCCCGGCATGACGATGGGCCCCTGGGGCATGCATTGGGAGCACACGCAGACGTGGTGGGAGATGGTGCCGGCGTACCACGAGTTCGTGGCGCGCTGCCAGTTCATGCTGCAGCGCGGGTTGCCCGTGGCGGACATTCTCTATCTCGCCGGTGAGGGCGCGCCGCACGTCTTCCGGCCGCCGACGTCCGCAATGCGCGGTGGGCCGGCCGACCGGCGCGGTTTCAACTTCGACGGTTGCGCGCCGGAAACGCTGCGCGACCGCGTTTCGGTGAGCGATGGAAAACTGGTTTTGCCCGACGGCATGAGCTATCGCGTGCTGGTGTTGCCCGACTTCGACACGATGACGCCGGGTTTGCTGCGCAAGGTCAGCCAGCTTGTGAATACCGGCGCGACGGTAATCGGTACGCCGCCGCGCAAATCGCCCAGCTTGAGCGACTATCCGCAATGCGACGTCGAAGTGCGGCAGCTTGCCGAGGAACTATGGAGACCGCCTGCGGCGGAGATGGCCACCGGCCAGCACCGTGTAGGCAAGGGCTTGCTCATCGAGCCCGGCGCGGCGTTTGCCGACCACTACCCGATCACCATGGCGCGCTGGATCTGGCACGCCGCGGGCAAACCGAGGCAAGGCGCACCGGTCGGGCCGCGTTACTTCCGCCGCGGTTTCACGCTCGAGCCCGGCCGCTTCGCCAAATCGGCGCAGCTTGCCCTTACCGCGGACAACCGCTTCGAAGCCTGGCTGAATGGACAACCGGCCGGCTCGGGCGACGACCACACGCGGACCTACATCTTCGACATAACACGGCTTCTAAAGCCCGGCACGAACGTCCTGGCGGTGATGGCTGAGAACGGCGGCGAAACGCCCAACCCGGCCGGTCTGATCGGCACGCTCAAGGTGCAGTTTCGCGCGGGCGATCCACTGGTACTAACGACGGATAGCCGGTGGCAAAGTGCCGCGAGTCCGGCGGGTGATTGGCGAACGCGGGATGCGGCGGACGCGGGCTGGACCGACGCGCTCGATCTCGGCTCGTTCGGCATGCCGCCCTGGAGCCCCACCAACAGACCGGCCCGGTTCCCGGACATCTACACCAGCTACGAGTTCGTGGCCACCGTGCTGGCTGACATGGCCGTGCCGCCGGACTTCGAGTCCGACCCACCGTTGCGCTACACGCATCGGCGGGACGGCGACACGGATTTCTACTATGTCGGCAACCCGGAAGACCGCGTCGTCACCACTAACGCGCTGTTCCGCGTCAGCGGCAAGCTGCCCGAGCTATGGGACCCGCTCACTGGTGAGTGTCGCGAACTGCCGGAGTTCACCACGCAGGCGGGACGCACCACGGTGCCCCTGCGGTTCGATCCGCACGGGTCGTTCTTCATCGTGTTCCGCCAGCCCGCCGGCGCGGCGACGGCGACCGGCCGCAACTTCCACGAACTGACCACGCTGGCGGAAGTCACCGGCCCGTGGCACGTACGGTTCCAGACCAAAGGCGGCGCACCGGCCGAACTGGAATTCAACAAGCTGCTCGACTGGTCAAAGCACCCCGACCCCGGCGTACGTCACTTCTCCGGCGTGGCAACCTACCACTGCGCGTTCGACGCCGCAGATTCATGGTTCACCCAACGCGACCGCGGCGCCCGCATCTACCTCGACCTCGGCCGCGTGGCCGTGATGGCGCGCGTGATCCTCAACGACCAGGACCTCGGCGTCGCCTGGACCCCCCCGCTGCACGTCGACGCGACCGACGCGCTGCGCAGCGGCACGAACCAGCTCGAAATCCGCGTCGCCAACCTCTGGCCCAACCGCCTCATCGCCGACGCCGCCCTACCGGAGAACGAGCGCGTCACATGGACGACCTGGAACCCGTTTGCCTCGGACACCCCCCTACTGGAGTCCGGCCTGCTCGGCCCGGTGACGTTGCAAGCGGCGCAGGCTCCGAGCGTAGACCAGAGGAAACGTTGAGGCAATACCAGCGTACGGTAAGATGTGCGTGATACGTCTACCATCCCGGGTCAGCGCGGGATGACGTCGATGCCGGAGCGAATAGACCGGAGATGCGTTTGACGTGGCGTTAGAGTGGCTCGACATCGCAATCTTCGCGGCCTTCTTCACACTCGTGGTGGGCGTCAGCCTTTTCAAGAGCCGCTGCGAAAAGAGCAGCGAGGACTACTTCCTGGCCGGCCGCGGGCTGACCTGGCCGCTGATCGGCTTCTCAATCGTCGCCGCCAACCTCTCGACCGAGCAGTTCGTCGGCATGGCCGGTCAGTCCGCCGGCGATGTGGGCCTGGCCGTCAGCGCCTGGCAACTCACCGGCGCGGTCGGCATCGTCATCATCGCCTTCACGTTCCTGCCGCGTTTCCTGAAAGCGGGCATCTACACGATGCCCGAGTACCTCGAATATCGCTACAACGCCGCCGCCCGCGGCATCATGGCCCTGTTCACCACGATCATCTACGTCACGGTCACCATCACGGCCGTGCTCTACTCCGGCGGACTGACGCTCTCGACGATCTTCGGACTCGATCTGCGGACCGCCATTTGGATCGTCGGCGCCATCGCGGCGATCTACACCACCTGGGGCGGGCTCAAGGCTGTTGCCTGGGCCGATCTGTTCCAGGGTGCCGGCTTGATGATCGGCGGTCTGGCCACGATGTACGTCGGTTTTCGGGCCTGCGGCGGGGTATTCACTTTCTTCGAAGACAATGCCGACCGCCTGCACATGATCCTGCCGGCCAAGCACGCCACGCTACCGTGGACGGGCGTGTTGGCCGGGATGTGGATTCCGATCGTCTACTACTGTGGACTGAATCAGTTCATCGTGCAGCGTACGCTCGCGGCTCGGAACCTGCGGCAGGGGCAGCTCGGCATCATCTTCGCCGCCGCCCTGTGGCTGCTGGTCCCGTTCGCGATCGTGTTGCCGGGGATCATGGCACAGCAGCTTTACGGTGAAACGCTGACCCGGACGGACGAAGCGTACCCGACGCTGATCCGCAGCCTGATCCCGGCCGGCGTGCGCGGTTTCATGTTCGCCGCCATTTCCGGCGCAGTGATCAGCTCGTTGGCGTCGATGCTCAACTCGGCCTCGACGATCTGCACGATGGACTTGTACCGCCGACATCTGCGGCCGCAGGCCTCGCAACGCGGGCTCGTACTGATCGGCCGCGCGCTGACGCTGCTTTTCGTCATCATCGGCTGCCTGCTGGCGCCGGCGCTGGCCGACCCACACTACAAAGGCGTTTTCAACTTCATCCAGGAATTCCAGGGCTACATCTCGCCGGGCATCGTGGCGGCCTTCGTCGTGGGCTTTGCCCTGCCGCGCGCTCCACGCTGGGCCGGCGCTGTGGCCCTGCTGACCAGCGCCCCGGTCTATGGCGGGCTGCACCTGTTCCTCGGCGGCGGCGCGTACAGCGCGTATGAGATCCACTTTCTGATCCGCATGCTGCTGACATTCGTAACGGTGGCACTGATCATGCTCGCGATGACGCTGAGCGCGCCACTGTCGCAGCCGCGCCGGATTCCCGTGCGAGCGGATTTCGATGCCACGTCCTCCTCGCTCGCGTTGATCCTGGGAGGAATCGTGATCGTTGCGGTGGTTGCGTTCTTCATCGTGTTTTGGTAGCCCAAACAGCCGTCCCAGCTTCAGCATGCAGAACAGGGAAGTACACCCGTCATGAACGGCAGACAACGACTGGCGACGACGCTGAGCCACCGGACACCCGACCGCGTGTGCGTTGACTTCGGCGCCACGCCCGTGACCGGGATACACGTGTCGGCGGTGACGCGACTACGCCGCGCCGTGCTCGACGACCCGGACCAGCGAGTCAAAGTGATCGAGCCCTACCAGATGCTGGGTGAGGTGGACGACGACCTGCGCCGCGCGCTGGGCATCGACGTGATCGGCGTTGCTCCGCGTTTGAGCATGTTCGCCACCGAGCAGAAAGACTGGAAGCCGCTTACGCTTTTCGACGGGACCAAGGTCCTGATTCCCGGCGGTCTTCAAATCACCGTGGATCCTGAAACGGGCGACTGGCTGGCCTATCCAGCGGGCGACACGAGCGTCACCGCCAGCGGACGCATGACCAAGGAGGGCTACTTCTTCGACGCCATCATTCGCCAGGAACCGATCGAAGAAGCCCGCCTTGATCCGTCCGACAACATGGAGGAGTTCGGCCTGCTGAGTAACGCGGACCGCGCCTACTACCTGCACGCGGCCGAGTGGCTGGACGCCCATGCCGATTGCGGCGTGGTCCTGGCGATCCCCGGGGCGGCCTTTGGCGACATCGCCCTCGTACCGGCCACCTTTCTCAAGCACCCGAAAGGCATCCGCGACATCAAGGAGTGGTACATCTCGCTGGCCAAGCGGCCGGACTACATCACAGCCGTCTTCGAGCGGCAGTGTGAATACGCCGAGAAGAACATCGCGACGCTCATCGAGATCTTCGGCGAGCGGGTGCAGGTGGCGCTGCTGACCGGAACCGACTTCGGCATGCAAACCGGCCCACTCTTGTCTAACCAGATGTACCGCCGGCTGTTCAAGCCTCTCCACACCCGGCTGAACCGGCTCATCCACGAGAAGTCGAGTTGGAAGACGTTTATTCACTCCTGCGGATCGGTTTACCGACTAATCCCCGAGTTCATCGAAGCCGGCTTCGACATTCTAAATCCCGTGCAATGCTCCGCCACCGACATGGACCCGCGGCGCCTCAAGCAGGAGTTCGGCGCCGAGCTCGTCTTTTGGGGCGGCGGCGTCAATACCCAACACACCATCGCTTTCGGCTCGGCCAACGACGTGTACCGCGAAGTCCGGCAGCGCATCGACGTATTCGGCGCCGGCGGCGGCTACGTGTTCAACTCGATCCACAACATCCAGGCAAACACTCCCCCCGACAACATCCTCGCGATGTTCCGGGCTATCCGTGACAGCTACCGGTAGGCTCGTAGCTCGTAGGGTCCGCTGTGCAAACCGACCCGTTCATCGTGCCGGCCCAGAACGGTCCGCGGAGCGGATTCTACCCGGCCCGGTGACGTTGCAAGCGATGCCGCCGCCGCTCGTCAGACCGGAAGAGCAGTAGCGCAGGCGGGCACGAAGGCCCCCCACCGAGTTGGTACAGCCCACCGCAAGCCCGACCATCTACCGGGATTGCCATTATCGGATGTTCATCAACGCGCGAATATAAGACAAATTGTAAACCTTTCTTGACTTGGCGCCATCTATGCTTTACACTATGCAATGAACTTGCGACATGTACGACTTTGCCTGTTGTGGAGGAGTATGACCTTGCAGCCGCATAAGAAACACGCGTGGTTCACTCTTGGCGTCTTTGCAGCAGCCTGCGTGCTGATCGCAATACTGACGCCGGTCACCAGTTTCCACGCCGCGCTGGGCGGTGCTGGTGTGCTTGGATTGTGGGGGATTCAGCCGTGGCTGTTTCGCAAGAAGGTGCGTCCCGGCGATGTTACGGTTGACGAGCGCGACCACCGCATCGTGGAGCGTGGCACGCATATCGGCTTTGCCGCGTCGTACCTCGCGTTTGTCGTGGCGTGCCTGATCCCGTGGTTTTACCTGTCTCTGTACAAGGACAACGAGACGGTCAGCGTCCACCTGCTCACCGTACCCGTTTGGATCGCATTCATCGTCGCGATGGTTGGCCGAGCCGTCGCCATCCTGTTGCTGTATGGCCGGGAGGCTGACGATGCCGGCGAATGAACTGTCAAACGGCATCCGCCGGCTGCGCTTCGACCACGACGAGATGACGCAGCAGGAGCTAGCGCGGCGGACCGGCGTCACGCGGCAGACGATTAACGCCATCGAAGCCGGTAAGTATGCCCCGTCGCTGACGCTGGCGTTCAGGATCGCGCTGGCGTTCGGCGTGGGCATCGAGGATGTGTTTCAGTACATAGAACCACCGGCTGCCGACGTCGGCCCGACCGATGTCGACACCGAACGGCAGTCGAAGCTCACCGGAGGCCACCCATGACACCGATTCGACGCATTCCAATGCCACTGCTGGTCCTGACGCTCGCGTTCATTACGGCCGGCAAACCCGCGCGTGCCCAAACCGAAGAGCAGACACCGTACGCACCGGGACCGGATCAACAGCCCTATTTCGACTTGCTGAACATCGAAGCCGCCTGGCAGATCACTCGTGGTGACCCGGCGTGTCTGGTCGGCGTGATAGACACCGGGTTCGACTTCTTTCACCCCGCGCTGCACGACTATCTCGTGCCGGGGTATTTCGCGTCGGGTGTCTATCACGTCAACTCCGTGGATATGATCGCACATGGAACGGCGGTCGTCGCCATCATCGTTGCCCGTCACACGGAACAGGACGGGATGGTGGGCTTCGCGCCCGACTGCCGGGTCCTGACCGCATCGATCGGCATGCCGGAACACGCGCTGCTGCGCTTGCAGCGCGAATTCTATGAGAAACACCCGGACGCCTCGATGACCGAGTTCCAGGCCGAGATGATCAAGCACGCCGATTTGCTGCAATCGTTCGGCCGCGACTGGCTGGACTACATCACGCGCACTACTGACGAGGGTATCCGCTACCTCGTCGATCACGGCGTGCGCGTCATCAACATCAGCGCCTACCTCTCGCGCGATCTTATGATGAGGTACCCTGAGTTTGCCAAGCGCCTCGACAACGCCTTTGCTTACGCAGCGCAGAAGGACGTGATTATGGTGATCGGGGCGGGCAACCAAGCTACGGAGGTGCCGGAATATCCCGGGACGGCGGAGACGGTGCTCGTGGTAGGTGCCACAACACTGGCTGATGAACGCTGGGAGACGACGGTTGAGCATCGCGGGCTTTCGATCAAGCAGGGCTCGTGCTACGGACCGCGGCTGAGCGTGATGGCGCCCATGGAGAACATTCGTACGGCGCGGCCGCACGAAGAAGCGTACTACAAGATCGCTGATACACCCGCCGGCAAGAGCGAGGCGGAGTTTGGCGGCCGTTACGAGACCAGTCCCACGGGCGCCACGTCGCTCGCGACGCCGATCGTGACCTCACTCGTTGCGCTGGTCCGCTCGTTGCGGCCGGACCTTTCGGCGGCGGAGGTGGTGCAGGTCGTCCAGCAGGGTGCTGTAGACCTCGGCGAGCCGGGACACGACGACCTGACCGCCTACGGCCGGGTGGACTATCTGAAGACGCTCGAATTGGCCCGCGACCTGCCGAAGAAGACGCCGCAAACTGCACCGGCCAAGCCTGCGCCGGAGAAGGCGGCAGAGGACGCGTCGAAAGATGCGCCTCATGACGCGAATCAGGGCACTGCGAAGACCGACTCCGATACGCAAGGGCAGTAGCACCGACCGCCGCCGGCCTTACTCTGTGTATGCCACTGCTTTCAAGCAGTGCTCGTCGGAGACCTTCAAGGTCGCACTGCTCAAGAACAGTGGCACACCGTGAGTACCACCTGCCGTGCGATGGTGTTGTCCTGATAACATCGCTGATTGAGTCGCGTGAGGGGAAGGTGCGCAAGCAACGCGTTTGCGCGCACCCTTAGTCGCGCACCTTCGCTGGACGACCCGTGGAGAGCCATGGCGCGAGATACTGAGATGTCCAGGGGACCAGATGAGCGCGACAGAGGGGTCGCAGGTGGCTGCGTTCATGCGGGGTCTCCGGAGCATGGCCTAGAGATCGTGGGCGGCGGCCTCCGCCCGGGAGGCCGGAAGCGGCCCTGTTGTTGCCGGGTGGCGGGAATTGTCGTGGTATTGTCGCGTTTGCTTTGCTTGGGGCGTGATATGCCTGATCCCAGTTTGCAGAATCTTACCGGCGAGCGGCCAGCAGGCAGCCCTCGACGTGGGGGGTACACAAGGAACCGCCGGCAGCGCGAACAGTGGCACCTGGCGATTCCCTGACTTAGGAAGTCGATGATCCGCGCCGTGTCCTTTCGGCGCTTTGCGTCTCCCTGCCTCATTGTCTCGTTGAAGACTGGATAGCTGAACGGACAGATCGCCATTCCACGGTCGACGAGACGGCACAGTGTGTTCCAAATGTGCGCATGAATAGCGCGCTGAGGATATCCGAGCGCGGCATCGCCCCCTCGTTGGAGGAATAGAGGCGCTTCGGATAGGTTCGCAATCCAGCTTCGTGGCGCTCGGATGGTGAGAGAGTAGCGGAACGTGGAAGTTGATACAAAAACCTATCCCAGAACCTGTCGGAAGCGCGTTATTCAGTTGCGTTGTACGCGTATCCAAGCTGTTCTACGCAACCGCTCCCTCACGGTCGCGGCTCGGAATGCGTTCTGGGATTGCTCCCGGTTCGGCGAATTGCACCATACACGCTCGCTGCGTCGTAGCCATTGGTCGCGGTGCGTGGTATCGTCTCGACCGTGTGAGGTGGAGTCTATGCCGTCCGGCGGGAATATGGCGCGTGGTTGGCGTGTGCGGCCAATGACGGCGGTGGAGGTGTGCTGATGAACGGGCGCGTGTTCTTGATGGGCGTGGTGGTGGCGGGGTTTGGGGCAGCGGGTTTCGCGCAGGAGATTACGATTGCGGACGGTGGCGTCGGGCAGGCGGCGGTTGTGGTGGTGGCGGATGCTACGGAAGCTGAGAGACATGCGGCGGACGAGTTGGCCGGGTTTTTGAAGCAGGTCACCGGCGGCGAGTTTGCGGTCGGTGAGCAGGCGGAGGCGGGCCGAAGTCGGCTACTCGTTGGGCCGGGTGCGGCGCGGCTGGCGGCCCGGGAGTTCTCAACTGACACGCTAGGCGCGGAAGGGCTCGTGATCCGTACGGTCGGCAACGATCTCATTCTCGCCGGCGGGCGGCCGCGGGGGACGCTTTACGCCGTGTATTCGTTTCTGGAGGAGGAGGTCGGCTGCCGTTGGTGGACGTCGAAGGTGAGTACGGTTCCGCGGCGACCGACGCTCAAAGTGGGGCCGCTGGACGTGCGCTTTGTGCCGCGACTGGAGTACCGCGAGTCGTTCTGGTTCGACGCGTTCGATGGCGACTGGGCGGTGCGCAACAAGTGCAACGGTCATTCGGAGCGGCTTGATGCGGCGCGCGGCGGCAAGCACACGTATGAGGGCTTCGTGCACACGTTTTACCCGCTGATCCCGCCTAGCAAGTACTTCAAGGACCATCCCGAGTGGTTCAGCGAGATCAACGGGCAGCGGACGGCGCAGAACGCCCAGCTTTGCCTGACGAACGAAGCGATGCGGGCCGAGCTGGTGAAGAACCTCAAGGAGCGGCTACGGGCCGACCCCGCCGCCACGATCGCGTCGGTCTCGCAGAACGACTGTATCGGCAACTGCCAGTGCAGCCGCTGTGCCGCGGTGGACCAGGAAGAGGGCAGCCCGGCGGGGTCGCTGCTGCGGTTTGTCAACGCCGTGGCCGCCGAGATTGAGGACGAGTTTCCGAACGTCGCGATCGACACGCTGGCGTACCAGTACACGCGTAAGCCGCCGGCGCACGTCAAGCCGCGCCCAAACGTGATCGTGCGGCTATGCAGCATCGAGTGCTCGTTCAGCCAGCCGCTGGCGGACGAGCGTAACCACGCCTTTCGCGACGACATCGTGGGCTGGTCCAAGATCTGCGACCGGCTGTACGTCTGGGACTACACGACCAATTTCGTGCACTACATCATGCCGCATCCCAACCTGCGCGTGCTGGGGCCGAACATGCGGTTCTTCGCGGAGCACGGCGTGCGCGGCGTGTTCGAGCAGGGGGCCTATCAGTCGCATGGCTCGGAGATGGCGGAGCTGCGCGCGTGGGTGCTGGCCAAGCTGCTGTGGGATCCGACGCGCGACGGGCAGGAACTGATCGACGAGTTTCTCGACGGCTACTACGGCTCGGCTGCGGGACCGATTCGCGCCTACCTGAAGCTCACGCACGATGCGGTCGAGGCCAGCGACGATTGGCTCGGCTGCTTCTCGCGGGCGGATGCCAAGTTCCTGTCGTTGAAGACGCTCAGCGCGGGGCTGAAGCTGCTCGAGCAGGCCGAGGCGGCGGTCGGCGACGACGCTGTTCTGCGCCAGCGCGTTCAGGTGGCCAGGCTGCCGCTGTTGTACACGCTGCTGATCCGCTGGGAGGCGCTGCACAAGAAAGCCGACGCCGAGGCGCTGCCGTGGCCGGTGGAAGACGACATCCGCGCCGTTTATGAGCGCTTCATGACGATCGCACGGGCCAAGAATGTCACGCATGTTGCCGAAGCGCGGCCGCTCGAATGGCTGACCGGCGTCGTGGAGCAGACGGCGTCGCGGCCCGTGCCAAAGCCGTAGACGGGGGGGGAACAGGAGCGAGGTGCCGTGAGGGCCGCAGACTCTGCTGGCGGTTCGGCGGGCGAATAGCGTCACAGCTTTGCGTACGCCTCCCCAGTTGGACACGGGTTAGGCAGCGGCATCCGGTCCAGCCGTCGGCCCCTTCACCCCGCGCTGAGGGGTCGCCTCCGCCGCCCCATACCGCTCGAATCGCCCCGCGCTGAGACCGACGAAACGCCGCTGCCGAAGTGTCAGCCGGCGCAGTTTCCCTGCGCGTGCCGGCGTGAGTTGGGCACCCGCTGCGCGCAACTTGGGCAGCGCGGAGTTCACTCATCAAGCCGGTCGTGTCGGGCAGCCCGACCCCGTGCCAAGCCGCGCGTCTCCGAAGATGCGCTGGTCACGATGGGAGTCTCGAATGAACCAGCCGAAGGCCGGACGGATAGCGTTCGGATTCCGAGCGCGACCGTTTGTCGCTGGATGCCAACGATTCTGAATAGCAGCGGAATGGTCGCCGCCCTGCCGAGTGACGATAGAGCAAAGATCAGCGTGTACGCCGCCTGCTGCTCGGCCAGCAGCTTCAACAGCAGGCCGCCAAACAGCGAACCTCCAAGGATGGCCAGCGCGTTTAGGAGGTTGAAAGTGGTGAGGACGCTCGTTCGTTCCTCGCCGCGAACCGTATCGAACAGCAACAGGAAGGTGCCCAATCCGTACGCTCCCCAGGCGACTCCGGCAGCGACCTGTATGACGAGCAGGAAGTGAAGCGACGTGGATATCAACCACAGCGCGGCCAAGGGCACAATACCTACGCCCCCGATCCAGAGTAGATACCGCGGACCGAAGCGCTGGGCGAGGCGTCCGAATGCCGGCATCACCAGTATCTTGGCGGCGAAAGCCGTCGCAAGCAATGAGACATACGCGGCGTACGAAAACTCCGCTTTGCGAAGCATGTACGGTGTGAAGTACGGACCGGCAATCTGCGTCGCGAGCTGAATGATGAACGTGTATTTGAGGAGCCGGCCTTCTCCGTTACCCAGTCGCAGCAGGGTGTCCGAGCGGCGGCTTGAGGCTGGCACACAGCTCCTTGACCGAATGCGTGCCGACGATTCTCTTGCCAGCCGCACGGCCGGCGACAAACTGGGCGACCTTCGCGACCGTGCGATTGAAGACCGCCACCACAAAGCCGCGGCTTTCCATGTTCAGCGCCGGATTCTCGCCCATCGCGGCGAGGTCGACGACAGCGCTGTCTACCTGGGGCATAATCACACTTCCTGACGATCAGCTCCGAGCCGGCAGCTCAAAATGCTTGCGGTACGTATTCCTTGCACTTCTTCACTGCAAAAACGGGCGCGAACTTCGCAAACCGCTGTAGGCCGCCAACCAGCGGCACCTCCGGCCACTCCTGACCAATCAGCGGCCGGGCGTAACGCACAAAGTCGTCCGTCACGTCGCTGCGGCTTTCGCTGATCCACGCTCGCGGAAAAGTCCGTTCTGAGCGGGCCACCTGCATGAGCGGGACCTTGTCATAAACGGCGGTATACGCGTCGCCGGGCTTTCTGAGAATCGTGCCCATCCACCCGTCCCCCTCGTCCTTAGCGATCAGAACACACTTCCTGCCAACCTCGCACGCTTCGTCCATGTCCACCGTCGAAGCGTAGATGGCCGCGCTGCGCTGGTCGGTACCGGGGATCTGATAACGCGCGTTCCCGCGGACCGGCAGCCGGAGTGAGTTGATGTGATTGGCGACGATCTGCGCGACACTGCGCTGTGATGAGCCGAAAGATGTGTGGCCGAACGGGTCCCGTACCTCACCCAGGTCGCCGACATCCAGGCCCTCGCTGACTACGACAATGCACCGCCCGGACTTGGCGAGGCAGGCGCCCACGTTTTCGCCGATCTCCGCAAGCGACATGCCCGATTCGGCCAGGTAGATCTGCAAGGGCATCTCGCGCTGCGGGTCGGCGAGCCGCGCCGCGGCCGCGATGAAACCGATCCGCCGCCCCATGGCTTGGATGACGAGTACCGGATCGGCTGGGCAGGAGCCGGCGTTCTCTTCATTGGCGTTGAGAATCGTCTGCGCAAGGTAGCGGGCCGCACTCCCATACCCGGGCGTGTGGTCCACGAGCCGGAACTCGGCGTCGCCGACGTCGTTGTCGATGGTCTTTGGCCCGCCGACGACCACCAGGTCCAGGCAGCGCTCCCGCGCCAGACGGCTGATCTTGGCAGCGGTGTCCATCGAGTCGTTGCCGCCGATGTAAAAGAAGTAGTGAATATCATGAGCGCGCAGCACTTCGACGACACGCTCAAAATCATCTTGCTGCTCTGGGCGAAGCTTGTAGCGACAGGTCCCGATCGCCCCGGCGGCCGGTGTGGTGCGCAGCAGGGCGACCTCGCGCTCGTCCTGAGCTGAGAGGTCCAACAGCTCCTCCTTGAGCACCCCTTTGATTCCGTGCCAGCCCGCATACAGCCGACCGAACGTGCTCGGATAGGCCTGGCAGCCTTCGATCATCCCACGCAGCGTGTTGTTGATCACCGCAGATGGGCCGCCCGACTGGGCAATCAGCACATTACCCGGCATCGGCACCCTCCCTGGTCATGTCGTCGTCCAACGAGCCAAACCGCTCGCGAAGTGCCCACGGGCCCAGCCCGGGATTGGACACGTAGAACACACGCTCGCCGTTCACTTCGCTCCAGCCGTCCCGTAGCATTGCCGGATCATACCGGGTCAGTGTTTCGCCGGCGTCGGAGTCGATGGCGACAAAGAAGTCGTGCTGCGGCTGGAGCTCTCTCAACTCCCGGGTGGGATCGTTGTCCGTCATCGTGTCATCCGTGGTGACCGCTACACGCCACCGTACGCCGAGAAGCCGCTGGCCACCCGACCAGCGTCTGAGTAACGACTGAGCACCGGAGCGCTTTCCATCTTGATGTAGCGTTCGGGCTCTGTCCCGAACGTAGGAGACCAACTTGTTTCCCACGGCCGAGACGGAGCCCGGCCGCTACG
>JAHJAR010000360.1 GCA_018814045.1 Planctomycetota bacterium
AGAAACGAAAAATACAAATCCTGGGCATCCTGCTTTTTGCCTTCGCCCTGATGTATTTCATCAGTCTGGTCGGGCATTCGGTCAGCGATGATTTGCGGATTACATCCGATGAGGCGGTGTACGGCAATCCCTTCACTCTGGGCTATGTGAATCCGGGCGGTATGATGGGAGCCTATCTCAGTTTCGTGACCCTGTTCTTTCTGGGCTGGTCGGCCTTTTTCATGGCTCCTTTTCTGGCCGTTCTGGCGCTTAAAATCACCGGGCTTGATATCGCCCGGCGTCTGTTCAAGCATGCGGCCATGGCTTGGGGCCTGGCTTTTCAAATTCTGCTGGTTTCCGATGTTTCCAAAACCGCGACCACCCGGTTGGAAATCGTTAATGTGCCCGATGGGGTCGGGGCCCTCGGGCATACGATCATAGAGTTATCCATCAAGTTGATTGGTTTGCCGGGCGCCTATATACTTTTTCTGGCCACTATAGCCAGTACCTTGTTTTTATATACCTCGATCTCGCACCGCTTTCGGCATGCGGCTTCGGCTGCCGGCAATATATTACTGCTCATGCTCAGGGATGCCTATAATCGCCTGTTGCCTCAAATGAAAAAAGCCGTGGATCAACTCATTCTCAAAAACCGGGCTGTGATAAGAAGACCCGAATTCAGGAAAGAACTGAAACGCGCCATGCGCGGCGGCCGCAAAAACGACGAAATGTCGGCGGACTCCGCCGGGGAAGAAGCGGGAACTGAGATAAAGGATAAAATAATAACCTCTGCCTCAGGTACGGTCGAGAGTAAACGAAAAGTCGTGATGCCCCGTGGCGCTGAAACACATGCCGGTGACAGCGCTGATGGCCAAGACAGCGAGACGCCGACCGAGTATGTTCGACCAACGGCGGACCTGTTGTCCGAGGGCGACCGGGTGAATTCGGCTTATGATGAGCGAGAATTGGCCGATACCGCCCGTTCACTGCGCGAAACGTTGGAAACCTTCGGCGTAAAACTCAGCGGCAACATCGAAATGTTTCCGGGTCCGGTCATCACCCGTTTTGAAATAAGACCGGCGGCTGGCATCAAGGTTAATCAAATCGCCAATTTGTCGGAGGACCTGGCGCTCAATCTGCGGGCCAAAAGTATCCGCATCGTAGCCCCCATTCCGGGCAAGGCGGCGGTGGGGATCGAGATACCGAACCGTAATCCGCAGACTGTTTATTTGCGGGATGTCATAGCCTCCGATGAATTCCGTAACAACAGACTTCACCTGCCCCTGATTCTGGGCAAGGATATCTCCGGCAAACCGTATATGGCCGACCTGGCTACTATGCCCCACCTGCTAATAGCCGGCACGACCGGATCGGGTAAATCCGTCTGCATAAACGTTATCATCACCTCGCTGCTGTTTTCGCTTCATCCCCATCGACTGCGCTTTATATTTATCGATCCGAAGATGCTGGAACTGACGGTCTACAAGGGCATACCCTTTCTGGGCGAAAACGTAGTAACCAATCCCAAGCAAGCCGAACGGGTCTTGACCGATGCCGTCACGGAGATGGAAAAGCGCTATCGCCTGCTGGCTGCGGCCTCGGTGCGCAGTATCAACGATTACAACACCAAGCAAAAAACGGAAGATTCCGTGCTCCCCTATATTGTCGTCGTTGTCGATGAATTGGCCGATCTGATGATGTCGACTCAATCCAGCCGGGTGGAACTATTGATCACCCGTCTGGCTCAGATGGCTCGGGCGGTCGGAATACACCTGATTCTGGCCACCCAGAGACCATCGGTCGATGTTATCACCGGGCTGATCAAGGCCAATTTCCCGTCGCGTATTGCATTTCAGGTGGCCACCAAGACCGATTCTCGGACTATTCTCGATGGTAATGGCGCGGAACGGCTTCTGGGTAACGGCGATATGCTGTATCTGGAATCGGGGTCACCCGCGCCGGTGCGGCTGCATGGGGCTTTTATTTCGTCCGAAGACACGGAAAAGCTGGTGTCCTTTATAAAGAGCCAGACTTACAGCAAAGCCCGGGAAGAAGAGGCCAAGGTGGAGGCCGAAGAAAAGGCTCAATTAAGACAATATAACGATCCCGTGCTTTTGGAAGCCATCGAAACGGTGATCCAGCAGGGACAGGCTTCCGTTTCTCTTTTACAACGGAAGTTGGGCATCGGTTATCAGCGGGCGGCTCGCATTATCGATGATCTG
>JAHJAR010000150.1 GCA_018814045.1 Planctomycetota bacterium
CCGCCGCAGGACCAGTGGTATCGCAACTGGGTCGACGCCGCCCTGGGCTGGCGTTATGACCGGCAGATGATCTGTGGGCAGGGCAACTACCTGAATCCCAAGGCCGATAGTGTTACGCAGTTGCAGTACAGCGTCACCGCCGGCGCCGACGGCACGTCCAATTACTCCTACTACGAGACGGCCGACGAGAATATGAACGGCAACTCCGAGCACGACACGTCGTGGTTCGGCTACGTCGCGACCAACCTCTTCACGACGGCCGTCGCGACGCCCGCGATGCCCTGGCGCGACCCGGCTCTCGCGGACGAGGGCACCCTCTGGGGCCGCATCATGAACGGCACCACCGGCGAGCCGATCGACGGGGCCACCGTGACCGTGGGCGCCTTGGACGCCGTCGAGACCGACGGCAACGGCTACTACGTTGTCACTTTGATCCCGGCTTCCACTGGCGGCAGCCAGTACAACGTCACGGCGGACAGTCTGGAGTGCGCGCCGGTCACCACCTCGCACGTGACGATCATGCCCGGCAACGTCGTCTGGCGAGACTTCGAATTATGCCCACTTTGGGGCGGCCCCGGCGACATGGACGAAGATGGCGATATCGACTACTACGATCTGAACCTGCTTATGTTCTGCACGCAGGGTCCAGACTCCTTCTACACCGGCGGGCATTTCTGCCTGAACGGCGACGCTGACACCGACCAGGACATCGACCTGGCCGACTTCGCCAACTTCCAACGGGAGTACACGGGGCCGTAGCGGCCGGCGTGTCGCCGGCCGGTCCAAACCGCGACCATGAGGAAACGCCCCCAATCCGAGCCCCGAGCGCAAGCGAGGCAACGTAGCGTCGATCCCCCCGCGGCCGACATAGCAATTCGCAGACCGCCGAGCCGCTAAGAACGCCAAGGGCGCAGAGGATTACGCTTGGGTGGCCTGGCGTCACGCACAGCGTGAGACCAGACGACGCGTGACGTTCGGCCGGCGCCGGCGCCCCGGCACTCTTGAGGGCGTCTCGGTGCTTCGCGGCGAGCTTGGCCTCCGTTGCCATGCGTGCAGCCTCCTTGTCACATTCGCCCGCTCTGGCGCCAAGGCGCTCTCCACATGAGCTTCGCGCTCTCGTCCGAGAGGCCCAGGCCCGGCCAGTCCTCGTCCACGCCGAGCATAGCGCGGAACTTCCCGTTTGACTTTCCGGATTTGCGCTACCTAGAGTCCAACAGGCAGGTTGGGTCCAAATCGGAATCCCGCTTTTGAAATGTTGGGGAGCGGGATGGGTAGTGTGGAGTGAGAGAAGCGACGGCTGGCGAGTCAGCAGTGCACGTCGGCGTTGTTCTCGCATCAAGGAAAGGAAGCGTATGAGCACGAACAGAGTGGTATGCGCGCTAGGGGTGTTCCTAGTGTGGGTGGCTGCGCCGGTTTCCGCAGACATCTACACGAACGCCGACGGCTTCGGCGTCGCTCCGTATGTCACGTTTGACGAGTTCGGGCTTGGTCCCAAAAATGGTACCGAGTGGCAGGCCTGGGGCGTCACGTTCTCCGCCTTTGATATGAAGACGGACGGCAACGATGGCTATCCGGGCATCGATGGGCCGAATCTGCTTGCTTACGCCGATCCGAAGCTCCGCATCGACTTCGATGAGCCGATGACGGCCTTTGCCATGGCTTGGATCACCAACCCCGGAACTACGACGTTCACGGCATATCTCGGCGGCAGTGTCGTGGAGCAGGCCGCGCTCGCCACGGACTATGACGATGCAAACATCTGCTACTCGGTGTTTGAGAACATTACGTTCGACGCGATCGAAGGCACGATCGATGCGGCGTTCCTCTCGTTCCGCATCGACAACCTCCAGGTTCCGGAGCCCGGAGCACTCCTGCCACTGATGCTTGGGCTTGCCACAGTGGTCGGATGTCGGCGACGAGCCGCCTGACGGTCGCGCGTGGCGCAGAACAACTAGAGAACGCCCGTTTCCTCCGGGAGCGGGCGTTTCTGTCTTCCCGCCGGTGCCAGGTGGCCGTGAAACGGGCTCCGTCTGGAGTTGAACCAGAGCACCGGACTACTGTACGGATGGTAGTTCGGAGGGAGCATCTTGACGCAGCGTCTTCCTGATGCGGCTGCGACAGAGCCCGGCCGCTGCGTTTTTTCCTTCGAGGTGTCGTCGCTCCGTGACTTCGTGCCTCTGTCGCTCTCTTCAGAACCACCACGCCTCGCCGGCCTTTCCTTCGATCAGCACACTCCACAGTCAGCGCGACCGCCTTGAGATGACGTACGCCCCGCAGCGTTTGTCTGAGTCCTGGATGTGGGCGCGCCACCATTGCACGAGGAAGTCGATGAGATCGACGGATAGGCGCGTCTTCTTCTTCTCGAATTGCTGCTGATAGCCTTGGACTTTCTCGATAAACTGTTGGTGCGCATGCCGGTGATCGTCGCACTCCGGGTAGGCGCATTCGACCATGAGTCCTTCTTCCGTCGAGAAATGGTACTCGGTGTAACGAATCAACTCGGCCAACGCTGACGTGATTGCGTCCATCTCGGCCAGCACCGCTGCCATCGTTGCCAATTCGTCACTGCGCGTAATCGCCGCGTGCAGTTCGTTGATCAGGCCGATCAAGCGCTGGTGCTGCCGATCGATCTCATCGACCCCAACCCGAAAACGATCTTCCCATTCGAAGAATGCCATCGTTGACCTCTCTCTAAACGACAGCTTTATACTCCCGGGCGAGCTGCGGACCTCCCATGGCCTGGCCGGGTCTTACCCGGACAGCGCGCCCAGGCTACCACACGACGCCGATTCCGGCCATCTTCCTGTACACGCCTCGCTTCAGTCCGCCTCGCTCACGTACTGCAACAACGCTTGGGCCGTCTCATCACAGGCCAGCGCAGCCCGGCTGTCGCCGCTGTTCGTCGCGATGAGCAGCGCCAGCTCTTTCTGTGGCGCCAGCCAGATGACGGCGTACCAGAGACCGTTGCTGCCCCCATGCGTCAGCGCCCGACCACCCGCCCAGTCACGCTCCACCACCGCCCATCCCATGGCGTAGTCTGAGCCGGCCGGCGGCGCGTGCAGCCGGGCGAACGTCGCCGGCTCGAGCAGCTTCGCCGCGCCCCGCGCCCCGCGCAAGTGCAACGCTGCGAAACGTGCCCAGTCACCGAGCCCGGCGTGCACCGTCCCCGCCGGGCCGATACTGGCTGGGTTATCTGCCAGCGGACCAGGGGCGATCGGCATGACCCGCTCACCAACGCGGCGGTGGCCAAACGGCTGGTCAACCGCATCTGGTTTTCCCGGCGGCCCAAAACCCGCCGTTGTCATCCCGAGGGGCATGAACAGCCGCGCCTGCATCAGGTCCTCCCACGTCTGCCCCGTCACGCGCTCGGCCATCGCACCCGCGACGGCGTAGCCCAGATTGGAGTAGATCATCTTCGTTCCGGCCTCGGCGGCCGGTTCCTGGTCGAGAGCCAGCTCAACCAGCTTGGCACGCTGCGCCAGCAGGGGGCCTTGCAGCGTGCGGAGCTTGAACAGCACGGGCCCCGGCCGGCGATCCTCCGGCAACCCGCTGCGATGCGTCAGAAGCTGCGCCAGCGTCACCGTCCGGTACGCCGGTTGAATCTTGTCCCGCAACTCGGGAAACACGTCGGTGACGGTCGTCTCCCACCGCAGCCGCCCTTGCTCGACCAGCGTGCCAATCATCGTCGCGGTCATCGCCTTTGTGCACGAGCCGAGATGGAAGCGGTCATTCGGTGTAACCGGCGTGGCGTCGCCCCACTTGCGAACCCCCACCGCGCCGCTGGCAACAACCGCGTCGCCGCGCACGACCACCGCCGCCAGGGCTGGCAGCGTGTGGCGGTCTCTAATGGGTTGAAGCAGGTGATCGAGCGCGTCGGTGGGTTGGGTACTGGGCCGCGTCTGGCCCCTCGCCGCCGTTGTCAGCACCGCCGCGACGACCGCGCACAACGCCGCTCGGCAGGGCCACCGGCGCCGCGAATGGTCTGTCGTTCTGGCGGGCGCGCTGCGGGCTGCGTTCCGCGCGGTTCCTCGGCAACGTCTGCCCAATGGCTGTCTCATGGTCGCTTCCTCGCGCCTGGCGCGAAGGGGGGGGACACGACTGATCTGAGCGTACGGGTTCCGGGGCCGTCAGTCGACCGTCCGCGGACCACAGCCCCAACCATCCGCCCGGTCATGCTCGACAGCACCTACTCCATGGCACGGTCAGTGCTAGCGGCCTTGATGCCCTATTCCGGTTGCCTGGCCAGCAGGCCAACAGGCGTCTGCGGCGGCTCATCGATGTCGAGATTGACGAGCACGACGTAGGCGAGCTTGTGGTCCACGAGCAGCCAGCCGACGATGCTCTCGTGCGCGGGACGCCCCCTGGTCTTGAGCAGGTGCATCAGCGGTTCAGCCACGTCGAACCGCAGAAAGAGCACGTCTTTCTCCGGCCCGGCGCGGCTTGGCACGCGTAGCCACGCCAGCGACTTCCAGTTGTAGTCGAAGTCGTTGTTCAGCCGGGCGTTGTTCTCGGCCGGCTCCGCGATGCGGGGTGAGGTCACCGCGGCTGCCGGTACGTCAAAGAACAGATGCTGCTGCGGGCTGTATTGTGTACCGTCTTGATCCGTCCACGGCGTCCCGTTGGTCTTGATCGTCAGCGCGCCGACTCCGGTCAGCGCGCGCAGGGCCGTCTCGTCCAGCCGCGGCATCTCGTGCCACGGGCTATCGTTGATGTCCACCCATTTGTACAAGCGGGGATTCGTGAAGTCATGCGCGATCGGCTCATCGAGCGGCAGTGGTGTCTGTCCTGACGCGAGCGTCGGAAACGTCGCGAGGCCGGCGACAGCTTTGCCAGAGCCATCCGTTCCGCAGAAACGCACGCGGAATTCGACTTTGTCGTTGTCGTTCGGCAATTCAAGCACGAGCGTGCTGATTCCCTCCTTCAATGTGACATGCGTCACCTTCTCGAACAGCTTGCCGTCGTCCTCCGAATAATTCCAGCCCCAGCCATCGCGGATCATCACGCCGTTGAGCCACAGTCGGAAGCGCTCATCGGCCGCCGCCCACAGACGCACTTCCCGCTCCCGGTCCGATTCGACGTACGTGCGAAAATAGTACGTCCCGGCACCGGACTCTTGCTCATCCTGTCCAGGCAGGGCCAGCAGGTCAAAGTGCGTGTACTTGTCCATAGGCATCTCGGCCAGCCGGCCGTCGCTCGCCGGCGCAGCGGTGAGAATGCGCGCTTGTCCGGGTGGTTGCGCCGCGAACACGAGCCAGCGGCCGATCGCGGGGCAGTTGTATGGATCGATGGCCGTCCAGCGCCGCCACATGCCGGGGCGGATGATATGCATCATCGTGTCCCGTCGCATTGAGAGCCACGGCCAGTCATCCTGCTCGACGTCCTCGCGGTAGCCGACCTTCTCCAGGACGTAGTTGTTCCAAAGCGTTTCGCCGTCCGGGTACGGCATCACGTTGCTGGTGGCGGAGCACTGCTGATTGAGCCACTCGTGCAGGGCGACATAGCCGGTGCGGTGTCCATATCGATCCTCGCCGTAGTAGGCGGTGTCGGACGTGCCGCAGCCCTTGATGCCACCCACCGCGCCGATCGTTCCGCCGTGCGGGTTAGCCCCCAGGTCCTTTGAGCAGTAGATCGAGTTGTAGCTTTGGTAATCGCCGCGCTCGAATGGGATGTACTTGTCGAGCAGCTCCCGCTGTTGCCCGGCCCAGAATTCCCAGTTTCTGTCCGTCTGCACCAGCAACGGGTCGTCGATCACCTTGACGTCGGTGCGCAGCCAGGCATTCCCACCCGAGTACACGAAGACCATCTCCTCGAATTGCCGCCACTGAGCGAGCGCCCATTTCACCTCGGCCGAGGTCATCGACGTGCGTTTCGTGCCCACGACTACTTCTCGATCGCCCTCGCGCTCGAGCGCCGTCGCTTCGGTCACGGGTAACACGAGCAAGACTGTCCGCAGCGTGTTGGGTGGTCCGGGATTCGCCTCGGCCTTACGCCGGAGTAACTCGTATTGCTCCCAAACGAGGTTCGGCGTCGGCCAGTTCCGTCCGAGACCGCCGTACTGGTTGATCTCGATCTTGTAGTCGCCCCAGACCAGGTACTTGTCCGTCGTGTTGACGATCTGCGGCGCCAGTTGAGCGGTGCCCCGTTCGGTCGCCAGCAGCATGACAACGCACGCCGAAACCGCGACAAGACTGCGCATCATCCGTCTCCTTCCACCCCGCCGTCACTGCACAGTGCTCAGGGGTTCACGCAACAGGATCGCGACAATCAGGGGTATTCTCTCCGCTCCGGGCACGCCATACCAGCCAGTCACATGGAGCACGCCCATCAACGGACCATATTCGTGCGTCCGGGACGGAGCCCGGACGCTGCAGTGGCACGTGCGCCGGTTAGTTGGATCAACGCCGCTGGCTCAGCATCCAGGCGATGACCTCCTGATCGCTGTACGCCGGGTCCCACGAGTTATGTGTCACGCCCGGCAACTCTGAGTAGCGAATCTGTCCGCCGGCGCGCTGTACCGCGGCGACCATCTCACGTGAGCGCTCCACGGGTACCACCGGGTCGGCGTCGCCGTGCAAACACCAGATGGGCACACGGGCCAAGCGTTCCGCGTCGGCGGGCTGCCCGCCGCCACAGATCGGCACCAGGGCACAGAACTGCTTCGGCGCCAGCGCTCCCAGCGCCCACGTGCCGTAGCCCCCGAGCGAGAGCCCGGTGAGCACGACGCGCTCAGGGTCTCCGTTGTACTCGTGCATCGTCTCTGTCAGCGTCGCCAGCGCCAGGTCCAGCATCGGCCCCTCCCAGCGGTGGTCCACCGGCATCTGCGGCATGACCACCAGCGCAGGGAAACGCTCCGGGTTCTTGCGAATCGCCTTTCCGAGGCCGACCGTCGTGTGAAACACGCCGTCGTCGCCGCATTCCCCCTTCCCGTGCAGAAACAGCACGACCGGCCAGCACTGGTTCTCGTCGTATTCGGGCGGCACCCAGACGGCGTAGCGATACGGCACGCCGTTGAAATGAACGACCTTGGCCACAAAGCCGGTCTCGAGCTCCTTCGCCATCTGACTCTCCTGCCGGGCCCGTCCCGGCCCCCGGCACCCGCCCAGCAGCCAGGTGGCCGTTAATACTGTTACAGCGACTCGGTCCCACGTCGTTCTCATCATCCTGCCCAATCATCCGTGGTTGTGTCCACTGGCCGGGATCGTAGCATAATCCCGGCGCCGTACGAGGGTTGGCACGCCTTCCACGGGCAGCTAGACTCAAACTCTGTGTTCTCTTTCGCACACAGGAGCGAGCAGGCAATGCCCCGCGTGAAAGTCCGATGGATTGCATTCGTGCCGGTCGTGGCCCTCGCGGCCGCGGCGGCACCTACAGATGAGACTGCCGTGAAAACTGCCATCGAGGAATTCAAGAGCCTTTGGTCGCCGCCCGCCGGGGAGCTGCGCGGTTGGGTCATCGGGATTCAGCCCGGCAGCGGTTCCAGCACGACGCCGCAAGACCGCCGCGAGAACGACCTCAGCCTGATCACGGCGGGCGACCTGTGCCATTTTGTACGCCGTGCCGGCGGCGTGCCCGTGCTTACACGGAAAGAAGACACGCAAGCCGCGGGCCAGGAGCACCCGGATTGGAGCCGGCCAGTGCAGGCCGTCAGTGCCGCGAACTGCGATCTGTGCGTGTCGATTCGCTACGCCGCGGAGGGCGAGAAACCAACTGTCAGCGTGGCAACAGCGGCGGCGGCCGATGACGTCCGACTAGCCGCGGCGCTGTCGGAGGAAATCGGCGCCGGAGCAGTGGCGTCCGGGACGCGCAACGGGGAGAGCCCGGACTTCGTCGAGGCGGTGCGCGCTCAGGACGGCTTGGGCGATATGGCCGTGTGTGTGGTTGACTTCTGTCTCGCATCTCAGTCGCCCGACAGCGAACTCGCCGCGCGCCGAGCATGCCTGGACAACGCGCGGCAGCTCTACGCCGGCCTCAGCCGCTTCTGCAAGTCGGCGGAGCGGCGGGCGAACTCGACGGCCTCGGCCGTTGACGAGGACCCGTTCACGGACCTCGAGGACAAGTGGCAGCGGCTGGGCCGCTCGATCTGGCCGGAAGGCTCGTTGCCCGAGGCACAACTCGACTGGTTCTGTCGGGTATTTGCACGCGTTTCCATCACAAACCTCAGTCTCGTGTACTTCCACGTATCGACACGCCGTGATCCGGACGAGGTCATCCTGGAAGGCCGCACGAACGCCCCTATGGTCGTCGACGGGTTGCTGAAGGCACTCGCGGGCGTCGGCGTCGAGCGTGTGCGCAGCGCGGTAAGGACGCTGCCAGACACGGAGCACCTGGGCCAGCACCTGTTCGGCGTCTGCCGCGCACCGATGGCACTGACGCATACGCGGCCGGGCAGCGCCGGTGGTGTGCAGACGCAGCTATTGTTCGGCGAACCGCTGTTCCTGCTGGATCGGATGGACGACCATTACTTGCTTCACGCCGGCGACGGCTATTGGGGGTGGGTGCACACCGACGTGGTCGCGCCGCTGACCGCGGAGCAATTCCAGGCATATATGTGCCTCGCGCCCGCCGTCGTGCGCCGCGACGTCGTCGCCGGTCCGGTGACGATTCCCCGCGGCGCCAAGGTGCGCATCAAGAGCGCGGCGGACCAGGATTGTGTGGTACAGCTCCCGGACGGCGCGGCGCTGACCGTTCCCGCCGCAAAAGTCGCCCCGGCCGGGCATACTGCCGAGCAGGCCGCTGCCCGCGTGCAAGCGGCGCTGGACCTGCTTTACGTTCCATACGTCTTCGGCGGGCGCTC
>JAHJAR010000151.1 GCA_018814045.1 Planctomycetota bacterium
CCACGCCGGCGTCGATCTGCACCTCTTCCTGCAACGCGAGCACACGCTGCTCATCGAGCGGGGCGCGCTGGCGCGCATCGACGTAGTCGCCGATCAGAAGCGCCGTGCTCACCAGCACAACCACGCCGGCGAGGATGCCGACGCTCAGCGAAATCACCTTTTGGACGTGCTTCTTCATCAGCGCAACTCGGTGGGCTTCGGTTCGGCGGAAACTGGGGTTGTTAGCCGAACGCGCGCCCTCTCGCGCGGGCAGGTCTGGTAGCACCGCGCGCAGAACAGGCACGACGAACGAACGGCGCGCATCTGCTCGATCGCGCCGTACGGGCAGGCGTCTGTGCACAGACCGCAGTCCAATTCCTGGTCCGGCGTGATGGTCACACCCCAACGGGAGAAGCGTGATAGCAGCGCCAGCAAGGCGCCGTAGGGGCATAGATAGCGGCAGTAGGGGCGCCCGACGAAGACGCCAAGCAGCAGGAATGCACCGCCGATCATCAGCATGTATCCGGGTCCGGTCATACGGAACAGCCCCACGAACGGGTCGAAGCGACAGATGATAAAATCACGCTCCACGGCCGGTCGAACCGCATACCACAGGGCCAGCAGCAGGTAGGCGTACTTCAGCAGCCCGAGCAGCCGATCGAGCCGGCGTGGCACTCGCAGGGGCTTGAGCAGCACGAGTTCCTGAATCGCTCCCAGCGGGCACACTCCGCCGCAAAACACCCGTCCGAATGGAACGGCCAACAGCAGCGGCAGAAAGAAAACCAGCAGGGTAGCGTGAGAGATGGCGTAGTCCGGGTCGGTGAGCGCTGCCGCGACGTTCTGGATCGCGCCGATAGGGCAGATGCAACCCTCACGATAGAAGCCGAAGTACGCCAGGCAGACGATTGCCAGCGCGAGCAGTCCGGTGCGGCTACGCCGGGCGAGCACAAGCCAGCATGACACCGCCAGTGCCGCGGCCAGCAGCCCGGCATCCAACAGCACGAGCCAGTACGCCCGTGGCAGCGCGTGCTGGACGCTGGGTGTCACGTAGCCGCCGCCGATGTCCTCTTCGGTCGGTGCTGCCTCGACCGGCCGCTCATACTGGGCGAGCGCGGGCGCGGCGAGCAGTGCCAGTGCGACCAGGGAGAGCAGTCCGAGTTGTGTGCGCGGACGAATCACCGCGGGATTCTGTCTCCTATCTTGCGTATCCCGGCGCTGCCGGTCGTCTTGCCGCGGGCCTGTTCGCACATTGTGCTGTTGGAAAAAGCCAATCAGGTTTGCTCGTTTTTCGCAGTTGTCACGCCCGGCGGACGATGCTCGTAGGCATCTTCGGGACAAGCGCTGGCAATCGTGCAGCGGTTGCAGGCCAGGCACAGATCGTGGCGTACTTCCAGCCGGATCGAACTGAGGCCGGCGGGTTCCTTGCAGCCCATGACGCACTTGCCACAGCCGTTGCAGCGCTGTTCGTCGATGGTGTATTCGTAGTAGTTGTTGGCCGGATCGTTGGGGTCGACCTCGCCGATCGGTGTGCGGCTGATGGCGTCACGCGGGCAGAGCTTCTCGCTGGGGAGCCCGTCTTCGTCCACGGCGCTGGTGACATTGAAGTACCCCGGACAAATGTAGCAGCGGCCACACTTGGCGTGGTCGTTGACGGCGCGGATGGCGGAGAGGCTGAGCACGCACTCGGTGGCGCACTTTTCGCACACGGGGACTCCGGTGGCCCCGAGTCGGCTGTTGATGCAGCGGTTGATGTCGAGGTACCAGACGCCCTTCCGGTCGGCCTTGACGATCAGGTAGGTCGCCGTCCCGCCTAGTCCCAGCAGTGCGGCCCCGCGGGCGGCGTGGCCCAGCATCTCGCGTCGCGTCACCGGTTCACTCATGGTTGCCCAACTCCCGGGGCGGCCGGGGACGACGGCCGCGTCGTTGCCTCGCCCTGGTCGGCGGCAAACACGTGGATTTGCAGCCGCATAGTGTCAATGATGTAGATTCGGCCCCGCGTGTCCACGGCGATATCCATGTTCTTACAATTCGGGTCGAACACGTCGCTGGCGATGATTGTCAGCAGTTTGCCCTGGGCATCGTAAGCCTTGACACGCGGCGTGGCCTTCTCGCTGACGATCACGCGGCCGTCGCCCGTCAGGGCCACGTTGGTCGGATTACAGCACCCGCGGAAACCGGCCGGGTCGCGCCCGTCGAAGCGGCCAAAATGGCCCAGCAGTTCGCCGGAGGCGGTGTATCGTTCGACACGATGCTTGCCCGGGTTGGCGGCGTGGATGACACCGCGCGCGTCGATGGCAAAGTCCAGCACGCCGTTGGGCACCAGGAAGCCCTTCATCCGATTGTCGTTGCCGATGTCGCCGAGGTGCTTGCCATCGCGGTCGAAGCGCCGCAGGCAGCGGGCGTCGACGTCGGCGGCGAACAGGTGCCCCTTGGTCAGCCCGAGCGCGGTCACCCGGCCCAGACGGTCCGGGGTACGCCAGTTATTGAGGCGGTGCCCCGCGGCATCGAAAAGCTCGATCTGTCCTGTCTCACCGACATAGATGGTGCCATCGTCGTCTATGGTGAGGCAATGGCCGGGCTGACTGGTGGAGAACCGCTGCCGGAGCGTGCCGTCGGCATTGAACAGCTTCACCTCGGAGTCGCCGACGGCGTGGAGGCAATCCTGGCGATCGAGCGCGATGCCGAGCAGCGTGGTCGTGAACTGGCGTGGGTTGTTCCCCTTGCCGGCGATGACCTGTACGTGGAGGTAGTCCATGGCGCTCTCTCGCTGCCTGGTGCGCGCCGAGCCGGCGCCGCTCAGGCCCGTGCCGCGTACCGTTACCCTGGTGATTTATCGGCCTTGGCCTTTCCGACCTCGAGGCAGACCATCTTCGTCATATCCCGCAGCACGAGCTTTCCATCCGATAGTGCCATCGGTCCCCACACGTCGTGGCCGCTCAGAATCTGCGCGGCGGCGAGCTCGCGGTATTCGGTCGTGTTGGCTTCGAGCAGCCGCAACATGCCCGTATCGCCTTCCAGGATGAAGAACATCCCGTCGGCGAGGAGAAAGCTGCCCAGCCCGAAAGACGCCTTGTCCTGGCTGGTCCACACCATTTCGCCGTCTAGGCTGAGGCACGTGAACAGACCGCGGCGTTTCTTGCCGACGGCGAACAAGTGGCCTTCATACAAAACCGGCGTGTGGACTTCGGAATTCCACACCGACGAGGGCAGATCGAAGAGGCGCTTAACGTCGAACCGGCCTGGAGCGCGGCGTACCTGGACCATGAGACTTCCGGCGTCGTAGCCCGAGGTCATGAAGACGCGTTCGTCGTCCACCGCGATCGGCGACGGGGCGACCGCAACGTTGAACTTCCAGGGAAAGTGCCAAAGCAACCGCCCATCATCGGCCGCGCTGCCGAGCGGTCCGTTGAGCGTGCAATAGAGATACTGTTGCACGTCGCCCAGCTTCGCCGGCATGAGGGAGACGTGCGACATCGGCCACTTCTCAGGGTTGGGCGTACGCCAGATTTCCGCGCCGGTCGTTTTCTGGAGGGCTGCGACGAGCGCATCGCCGCCGGGGGCGATAATGATGCGGTCGGGTTCAATCAGCGGGCACTGGCCGTTGTACCAGGGGGGGATGCGCGAATGGTATTCCTTGACCAGGTCCTTGCGCCACAGCTCTTTTCCCGTGGCCGCGTCGAGGCAGTGCAGGACGCACTTGGGGTCGAGCGAAAACACGTATTGCTCGTCGACGGCGGGTACCGTGCGCGTGATGCCATGATTGGGACGGATGCGCTTGTCCTCGGCGTAGCGCCACAGCTCGCGGCCATCCTTGAGCGCCAGACAGCGCACGTGCCAGCGGGAGGCTTCGCGGTCGTAGTCGTTGAAGTACGCGCGGCCGTTGTGGATGGCGGCGGCAGCGTAGCCCTCGCACACTTCGACCGACCAGAGAACCGGAGGGCCGCCCTCGGGCCAGGCGCGGAGCAGCCCGGTTTCCCGGGACGTGTTGTCGCGCTGCGGGCCGCGGAACTGGGGCCAGTCGTCGGCCTCGGCCGCCGGCATTAGCGCAGCGGTCACACAGCACGCCAAGATGAGCAAGCGGCGCAGGCATGTTTCGGTTCTCTCGGCAATCACAGTTGGTCAACTCCTTCTGGCGGCACACGTCATTGTACCGTGTCCGCCGCTGCAACGCGGGGGCCGGCGCTACCCGCAGATTGAGGTGTGATGAAACTCTAGAACCTATCCTAAGACTACTTCCGAGTTCTCATGGGGCTTGCGCCGCACCCACGGGTGATGAAAACCTGAATCTACGGAGCAGCCGCGACCGTAAAGGAGCGGTTGCCGAAAAACCGCTTGCTTACGCGCGCGGCTCGGTTCTGCGGCTTGCCTCTGGACAGTCCTGGGATAGGTTCTAGTGCTCTGCCACACCTCGTCTGATGGTGTAACCTGAACCGAGCCGCGACCGTCAGGGAGTGGATACACGAATTCCCCTGACACCGCAGCCAACCGCTTCCTGACGGGCGCGGCTCGGATTGCCCAGCGATTCACCTGTGACAGAACACTAGCCCGTGCAGCCACCGGTTATTCCGTCATATCCAGGCAGACGACGCGTTCGAGGTTGCGCACGTAGAGCCGGCCGTTGCATAGCACCGGAACGGTCCAGCAGCGCCCGTCGAGGACCTTGGCCTTGGCAACCGGCTCAAACCCACCTGGCACGGCGGCCGCGGTGAGCAGGGTGCCCTTTTCGGTCAGCACGTACAGATGGCCGTCTGCCAGGAGAACGGTGGCGTGCGGCGTCCGCGGCTGTTTCCATCTCTCCGTTCCGCTCAGGAACTCCACGCACTTGAGTTCTTTTTCATCGGCGGCGTACAGGTGCCCCTCGTGCAGTACGCATGACTGGAACTTGTTGCGCAGGACGGTGCTTTCCCAGACGGTCGTGGCGGTCAGCTTATCGCCCTGGCGGGCCAGCTTGAGCAGGATGCAGCCGTGCCCATAGCCCGAACTGATGAACAGATGCCCGTCGTGGAAGATCGGCGACGAAGCGTTGACGTCCCAGTCGGTGACCCAGGGCATGCGCCAGACCTCGCGCCCGGTGTCCGCCTCGGCGATCAGTGCGACCTTGCCCAGGAAGCCGACGATGAAGCGCTGCTCGTCGAGCGTGAAAGGGTAGGGCGTGGCGTAGCCGGCAAGATCATCCCCGCACTTCCAGACCTGCGCGCCGGTCTTCTTGTCGAAGGCCACCAGGGCCCCGTCGTCTTTCCCGGCGGACACGATCGCGAGGTTGCCCTCGATCAGCACCGAGCCGCTGTAGCCCCAGCGCGGGGGGTTCTTGAGGGTTTTTCCCCAGACGACGTCGCCATTGGCGATGTTGCAGCAGATCAGACGCCCGTGGCCGCCCAGGACATAAACGTGTCCACCGGCGACGGTCGGCGTGCCGCGTGTCCCGTCACCGCCTTGCCGATCGCGGTATTCCTTTTCAAAGGGGCGCTCCCAGAGAACCTGGCCAGTGTCAGCCGCGAGGCAATACAGCACCTGCTTGCCGCCCCTGGTGCCGCAGGTGTACAGCCTTCCGTCCACGCACGCGAAGGAACTGAAGGCATCGCCTACGTTTCGTTCCCAGAGCTGGTTGGGAGCTTTCTCCCAATCCACTCTCAGGCCCGTTTCACTACTGATGCCGTCGTGGTTCGGCCCGCGCCAGTTGGGCCAGTCCGCGCTGTGGGCATTCGCTGCCAGAGGCAACGCAGCGACCATCATGCTCAGCAGAGGTAGTTGTGTCCTCGTGCGCATCGGTGTCCTCCTTCTCTGAGGCTGCTGAGTGTAAGCAATGGGTCCGCCGCTGGCCAGTGGATCCCTGCTGGCTGGCGACCGTCGCGCGTGTTCGGCTCATGCGTCCGCTATTCCCGCTGCAACGCCGGGAGCAGGCGGGCCCGCAACGCGGGGACCAGCGCTACCACTCCGGACGTCATCCCGACCATAAAGACTGCCGCCAGTATCAGTCCCAGCGAGCCCCACGGCAGAGAGCCGGGCCGAGCGGTCAAATGCGGGGCGATCGCCAGCAAGGCGGATAGCAGGCCGGTCCCGAGGCCGACGCTGACCAGGACCGCGTTTTCCACCAGCACGATCACGCCCAGGGCCACACGAGAAAAACCCAGTGCGCGCAACAGCGCCAACTCCCCGCGCCGCTCCCACACGTTACGCAGCAGCACGGCGGCCAGACCCAGCGTGCCCAGCAGCAGTCCGAGTCCGCCCAGGGCCTGGAAGGTGGACAGGTAGGTGTTCTGAACCGCGAAGAGTCGGGTCAGCCGCGTGGATGTGTCCGTGACATCGAAACCGTAGTCGGACAAGTCGCGTTCGAGGGCACGGGCGACGGCGGCGGCCTTTTTCGGCGATACGTCGAGGAGGAAGTAGGCGTGGCCGCCGGCGGATGGGAACAGCCGCGCGAAGTGCTCCTCAGAGATGATCACCTCGCCTTGCAGGACGCTGCCTTTCAGCAGCCCGACGAAGTGCAAGCGGGCCGGACGCCCCTCTTCATCGGTGACTACCAGATCCTGCCCGAGGCCGAGGTGCAACTGCCAGCGCACGGCAGCTTCGTCGGCGATGGCGGGGATCGTGCCGTCGGTTGTCTCTCGGCTGAGCAGCGTCCAGGGGTTGTCACGTTCCTGTTCGGTGGCGGCGAGCGTGGCGGAGAATGCGAAGCCCCCGCGTTGGACCAGGGCGTTGCCAGCGCCCACGATACGCGGCTTCGTGGGTTGGTAGAGCATCAGGCAACTCGTCTCATCACCGGGTTGCAGCCGCAGGGCGTGTACGGTGACATCGTCGAGCAGCTCAAGCGTTGTATCCGGGAGGTCGAGCGCCGCGCGGCCGGCCGGCGTATTGAGGTCGTAGGGCAACGGCGTGGTGGACTCGGCCAGCAAAGCGAAGCCGCCCGTTCCGGAACTGCGCGAGTCGGGCGCCGTAGCGACGTCGAGCCGCATGGCCTGCAGGGCGGCGATCACGAATGTGGCCGAGGCGATCAGGGCGGCTGTGGAGAAACTGCGACCGGGATGTCGAGGAGCGTTGCGCACGCCCAGCCGCAACAGTGCCCACAGGCCCGGTCGCTGGATCAGACTGCCCGGCCGGCTCCGCAGCCAACTCACCAGCAACGCCAGGCAGGCGATGAGCAGCGCGGCGCCACTGCCGAAGAAGGCGACTGTGGCCGAGAGGGCATCGGAACCCGCAGCCACGCCTGCAAGCAGCAGGCCGGCTATTAGGGCGAGAGCAGCGACGGCCAGGGCACGGCGCTGGCGACGTATGCCGACCGGCGCCGGATCGACTGGCGTGACCCCCGCCAGCAGAGCCCGGGGTGAACGCCGAGCCAATCCGCGGATTCCCCACCTCAACGAGAGCATAGCGACGGCCAGACTGACGAAATACCCGACGACAAAGCTCGAACACGAGACATGCACGCGCAGGAAGGGGGCGTTCACGGCACCCGCCCACCAGGTGCGCAGGCCGGCGAGCATCAACCAGGCATAGCCGACGGCGAACAGCAGGCCCAGTAGCGCGCCCAGGTTGGCCAGCACGAGGCCTTCCAGCAACAGCAAGCGCGTCACGTGTGTAGGCTGGCAGCCGGTGGCGAGCAACAAGCCCAGCTCGTGTGCCCGCCGCTCTACCGCCAGACGAAAAAGCAGCGCCACGAGCAGCCCCGCCGAGACAATCAGAAAGAAGCTGAAGCCGATGAACATGCCCGCGAAATCGGTAGTGCCGCGACTAGCTTCGGTGAGGCGCTGGCGGACCGGGTCCACTTTCAGGCCGGCGCGCTGCACATCCAGTTGCCGCAGGAACTCCCGGCCGAAGGACTCGGCCGTCGGGGCCAGGCCGTCAGACTGCGCCGGGTGCAGACGTAGCGACGTAATGCGGCCAAAGCGGCTGGCGCTGGCAGTCCAGAGGTCCTGTCCGCGTGACAGCGCGATGAAGGCCTTCGGTGTGGCGCGGTACTGGTCCCAGTAGGTCTCGTCGCGGTCACGCACGCGCCCCAGATCGACTGGGAAGGGCGGGTCCCAATCGGCGAGGCTGCCGGTGTCGGTAAGGCCGGGGTAGTCGGGCGTGAACCCGGGATCAGCGGCGGCAGCGTCCAGCCGCACCACACCGCGCAGCACGAAGGAGCTCTCCCGTGTTTCGAGTTGGCCGAAGGGGGCTGTGATGAAATAGCTCAGGCGAACGCGGTCGCCCGGCCGCGCATTCAGATCGTTGGCCGCCCACTCGTTGAGGAGGATCTCATCGTCGGACAACTCGGGTGCAGCGGCTCCGTCCAGGAGCGGTAGCCGCGAGACCCTGCCGAACGCGGGCCCGAGTGCGGCGACTGTGGAATACGGAATCGTGCGCTCGGGTTCATCCGCAGCCGCCGTGGCGATGGTATTGGCCAGATAAGTCAGGACGCCGGCGGCGGGTAGGCCGAGGGCGTCGGCTGCGCTGCGAGCGGCGGCCTCGAATGCTGGTTCGAGCAGGAACGCCTCGCTCTCGAGCGCTAGGTATCCGTGCGCATGATCAACCCGCACACGCAGGCTCAGATCAGCGAGCCGGACCGTCTGCTGCACGGCGGTTTGCAGGGTGGGCGCGTCCAGCGCGCTCGACTCGTCGTCGGCGGTGCCCCGCGCTGCGAACAGTAGGGCATTTACGCGCTCGGTCTGACGCAGGGCGCGCTGGAGGACTGGCAGCGGCACGTAGGCGTTGGCTGGCACGGCTTGCTGGGGAGTGAGGCTGAAAGCGCCCAAACCCTCGGCCGGGATGACGCCGGCCACGGTGAGGCGCAGCATCGTCGTCATCTCATCCCGCCGACCGAGCAGCGTTTCCGTGGGGATTACCCTGGGTTTGCCTACACTCAGGAGCACGTCGTCGCCGGGCTGCGCGCCTAGTTCGTCGGCCAGGTGCTGGTTGAGCAGCACGGTGTCTGGGCGCGAAGTGGCCGGCGGTGAGCTTATGGCGGTGTGGCTGAGTTGCCAGAAGCGCTGGTCGATGCCCAGGAGGTTGATGCGGTTCACTCGGGCGCGGGAGTCGGCGTGCGCTGCGCCGCCACGTAGCAGAATCGCCGGATGAACGTCTACGCCGGGAGCGGGAACCTCGTTGGCCAGCGCGGTGCGGAAAAAGCGCTGGGACGCCAGCGCACATTCCACGCGGCCAAGCCGGCCGACGGCTGCTGCGCGCAAGCTGCCCCGCATGGAATCGCCGACCAGCAGCGCGCCGGTTAGCGCCGCCGTACCAGCGATTACTCCCAAGACGACGGTGAGGTTCGTCCGCCAGTGGAAGTGAAGGTTTCGGCGAAGCAGCGTCGGCAGGTCCACGCGTTTTTCCTCAGCGCGGGGCGAGCGTGCCGTCGACTAGCGTGAACTGCTGGTCGAAACGTCCGGCCAGTCGCTCGCTGTGCGTGACCACGATCAGTATGGGCTGTTGCTCGTGGTGCAGCTCGACCAGCAAATCTGCGACGCGCTCGGCAGTGCGACGGTCCAGGTTGCCGGTGGGTTCATCGGCCAGCACGAGCGCGGGGCGGTTTATCAGGGCGCGGGCCAGGGCTACCCGTTGCCGCTCACCGCCCGAGAGTTCTGCCGGACGATGGTCGGCCCGGTCGGCGAGGCCGACGCGTTCGAGCAAGTGGCGGGCACGCGGCGCGGCGTTGGTGTTCGCCCGATCGGCCAACGTTGGTATCATGACGTTTTCCAGCACAGAGCACTGTGGCAAAAGGTGGTGATCCTGGAAGACGAAGCCAATGCGGCGATTCCTGAACAGTGCCAGCTCGCGCTCTGACAATGTGAACAGGTCGGACTCGTCCAGCAGGACACGACCGGCCGTGGGTGGCTCGAGGGTTCCCAGCACGTTTAGCAGCGTGCTTTTGCCGGAGCCCGACGGTCCCATGATGACGCTGGTTGTGCCAGGTTCGAGCGTCAGCGAGACCTCGCGCAGCACCACCAGTTCGCCGCCGCGCGTGGGGAAGCTCTTCTGGATAGACTCGGCTCTTAACACGCTGAGGATTCTACGCCTTTCCCAACTCAAGTGTAACGCCCGGTTTTCGCCTGGAATTCAGCCGCTGCTATCGTCGCGCGCGGCAAACACGTACTCCCGGACGTCGCAGGCCGGGTGGTAGCCGACTTCACGGTAGATGTGATTCGAGGTTGGATTGGCCAGGTCCGTGTAGAGAAAGCAGAACTCGTTGCCCGCCTCGAGCTCATGTTGGCTGAGGCCCGCAATCACGGCGGAAGCGTAGCCCCGCCGACGCAGTTCCGGTGGCGTGTAGACCAGGCTGATCCCGGCTCCATGGGGCGTCCGACGGGCGACGGCCGCCATCGAGACCGGAGCGCCGTCCTCCCACAGCCAGACGTCGCCCGCTGCCAGATGCCGCTGGGCGGCCGGTACGGCGAACTCCGTTGGCTCGTCGAGGTCCTTGGCAAAACACGCGGCCCAACGCAGCACCAACGCGCGCTCGGCTTCGCGCGCGCGTTTCAACCTTCCTCGAACCGGGGATGGTGGAATGACCTCGTCCAGCCGGTGCACGCGCATCGACCATTTGGGTCGCGCCATCTGGCCGGTGACGTCCTGCCGCGCATCAAGGAACGCTCCAATCGATTCATTCGGGGCCACGACGCCCGGAACGCGCCAGGCGCTGCCGCCCAGGCGGACGGCCAACTGCCGGCTGGCGTCAGCGCTGGCGTGCGACAGAATGAGACTTCGCGGCGGTGTCATCAGGGCGGCGGCGACCACAGCCATGCCATCCCGGACGATGGCCAGGAATGGCTGCGCGGCGACACGCTCTCCGGCGCAGAGCGCCTGAGCGATGCCGATCATGAGGCCGTTCACCGCCTCGTCCTGCATCAGCAGGGGGCGGGCGGCTTCCGTGAACTCAGCGGGACGGTCAAACTGCTGCACTTCCATGTCGTTGCCTCCGCGCAAGCGCCCGGACGACGCCATCAGCGCCCGCCATCAAAGACGCTAGTGTAGTGGCTCACAATTGTGGCATCGTATTCAGACCCGAGTTCTCATGGGGCTTGCGCCGCACCCACGGGGGATGAAAATCCGAATTTACGGAGCAGCCGCGCCCGTCAGAAGAGCGGTTGCCGAAAAACCGCTTGCTTACGCGCGCGGCGCGGTTCTGCTGCCCACCTCTGGACGGTTCTGGGATAGGTTCTAATCTCCCCTCTCGCGCGACGGGGTGGTCGGCGCCGACGACTGCCAGACCCGTTGAGCTGGACGTCATGGGACGCGGGCTGTAGCGACCTTCCGCAGGGGCGCGACGAGGCTGGCAGGGCATCCCGGTCCTGGCCCATCCCTTGTCCGTCACCACATCCTTGACGTGTAGACTTGTGCTGTCGGATATTCAGTTGACGCGCCGGCGTTCGGCGACCGTCTCGTCTTCCCGCACTTCCTGCAACGAGCTACACGCCTGCTCCAGTGTGCCCCACATCGTCGTCGTGTCACCCCCGTCGGCCGGATGCACCGCCAGCGCCACGATCGCACCCGTCTCCGGGTCCACGGCGTGTTCGTTCGTGTGCGCCAGATGCTTGGTCCCGTCCTTCAGGTTCGCGACCTTCGCGTCCGGCCCAGTGCATCGCCCTGCTGGCCGAAGGGCACAAGCGAGCTGAAGCCGCCGAGCACCTCGGCTGCACGCCGCCCGCGATTACGCAGCGGATGAACCGGGTGGAAGCGGAGTGGGATCGGTTCAACGAGGCAAACGCACCGCCCGAGACAACGCCTGTGGAGATCGTGGATCCCTTGGCCAGTTCCATCTCGGCCTGACGTAGCTGACGTACTTGCCAGGGCCAAGTATGCTGTGCCACATGACACGGGACGAAATCTGCTCGAAGTTCCTGGAAGCGACGCCCTACGAGCTGTACGAGGTCCAGGAAGAGGCTCTGCTGGCTTGGTTCGCGGAAGAGACCAGCGTGATGGTCTGCGCTCCGACCGGGATGGGCAAGACGCTGATCGCCGAGGCGGCTGTCTTCGAAGCGCTGCACACGCGTAAGCGGTTGTATTACACGACGCCGCTGATCGCATTGACCGAGCAAAAGCACCGTGAGATGCAGGACCTCGCTGAAAAATGGGGTTTCTCGCGTGAGGACGTGGGTTTCATCACCGGGAACCGCCGTGAGAACCCGGACGCCTTGGTACGAGTCGTCGTCGCCGAAATCCTGCTGAATCACCTGCTCACCAAGGACCCGACGCTGGGTAACCTCGAAGATGTCGACGCCGTGGTCATGGACGAGTTTCACAGCTTCAACGATTGGGAGCGTGGCGTCGTCTGGGAACTGACGCTCGTACTGCTGCCGCGTCACGTGCGCGTGCTGCTGTTGTCGGCGACGGTGGGTAATCCGTTCGATTTCGCGGACTGGCTCAAGCAGAAGCACGGCCGGCACGTGACGGTCGTCACATCTCACGAGCGCCGCGTTCCACTGGAGTACAACTGGATCGGCGACAAGTTGCTGACCGAGCTGCTGCCGGCGCTGGTCTCGACCGACGACGCTGAAAACCGAACGCCGGCCCTGGTCTTCTGCTTCAACCGCGACGAGTGCTGGGAGCTGGCGGAGCGGCTCAAGGGTCTCCCCCTGGTCACACAGCAGGCCCGCAAGGAGATCGAGAGCTTTCTCAACGAGCGCAAAGAGGACCTTGGCGAAGGCATCGGTCCGAAGCTGCGGCACATGCTGTTGCGCGGCGTCGGGGTCCATCACGCCGGCGTGCTTCCCAAGCACAAGGCCATCGTGGAGCGGCTCTTCAACGAGAAACTGGTCCCCATCGTCGTCTGCACCGAAACCCTGGCCGCCGGCGTCAACATGCCGGCCCGCTCGGTCGTGCTGCGGACTTTGCTCAAGGGCAAACACCGCGAGAAGGAGCTGATTCGCCCGGCATCGGCACAGCAGATGTTCGGGCGCGCCGGCCGCCCACAGTTCGACACGCGCGGCTACGTTTACGCCGTGGCGCACGAGGACGATGTCAAGATCCACAAATGGCGCAAGAAGTACGAGCAGATCGACCCGCGCTCAAAGGACCCGGGCATCATGCGCGCCCGGAAAGACCTCGAACGCAAGAAACCGACGCGCCGCAAGACCGAACAGTACTGGTCGGAGGGGCAATTCAAACAACTCGTCGACGCCAAACCCGCGAAGCTGTCCAGCCGCGCGATGATTCCGTACAACGTTCTGGTTTTCCTGCTGGTGAAAGGGATGACACTCGACCAGATTCGGCATCTGCTCGAGAAGCGCTTTACCGCGGCCGAGCGCATCCGCAAGTACGTCGAGCAGCTCGACTTTATGCTGCGCAATCTCGAGGGACTCGGTTACCTGCGGCGCGCCGAGGACAACAACCGCGTGGCGCTCGACGACAGCATTCACCGGCTCTCGGGCTATCGCAGCATCGATCCGCTCTACGGGGAATTCCTCGCAACGGAACTGGCCCGCGGCAGCCTGAACGAAAAGCTGCTCGCGCTGGAAAGCGTCCTCGATGTCTCTCCGTCGATCCTGCGACAAGTCCGAATTCCCGAGCTGGAGCCGGGACCGCTCGAAACGGACGTGATAGTACCGTTGATGGTGCAAATGGGCGTCGTCGTGGCACAGCCGGAGCACGCCGAAGCGGAGCAGCAGCACGAGGAGGACGAATGGTGGGATGAAGAGGAGGAACGCCCGCCGTCGTTTCCCGAGATGCTCAAGATCGCCTTCGAGGCCCGGCTGGCGTCGCCGGAGCCCGTCCGCATCCAGCCCAAGTGGATTGCCGGCGGCGCGTTCGAGTTCGATTGCGAGTTCTTCAAATTCACCCGCGCCCGCAGTCTGTTCAAGCAGGACGGCATCATCCTGCGCCATCTCTTGCGTCTGGTCATTCTCTCCGGCGAGTTCTTTGCCCGAACCGAAGACCCTGAGTATCAGCAGATCGTCGAGCTGACGACCAGAGTCTGTCAGCGCGTCGACCGGCAATACACCGAGCGCTTCCTGTCCGATGCTGAGCGAAACAAGGCGGCGACCAGTCTATGAGATTGCTGGGCCGAATGGGGCGCCTCCTGGCTCGGCCATGGCGGACCACGCGGCGCCGGCGACCAGTCAGAGTCAATGCGAGCCCTTCCGCGCCGTGATCCTGGCCAAGCTGGACCAAGGCCTGTCGGCCCAGCGGATCCACCATCAGGACCTGGTCGCCGAGCACGGCTTCAGTGGCAAGTACCACAGCGTTCGGCGTTTCGTGCGCCGGTTGGGGGAGGCCGCACCGCTGCCGTTTCGGCGGATGGAGTGGGCGCCTGGAGAAGAGGCCCAGATCGACTTTGGGCGCGGGGCGCCGCTAGTCGGTCCCGCTGGGAAGCGCCGCGTGCTGCACGTGCTGCGGGTGATCCTCAGCCATTCCCGCAAGGGCTACAGCGAGGTTGTCGCACGCCAGAGCACGGAAGACTTCATCCGGGCGTTGGAAAATGCCTTCCACCATTTTGGTGGGGTGCCCAGGACCCTCGTGCCCGACAACTTGAAGGCGGCCGTCATCCAGGCCGACTGGTTCGACCCGGAGTTCAACCCCAAGATCCAGGCGTTCTGCCAGCATTACGGCACGACCTTGTTGCCCATGCGGCCGCGTATGCCCAGACACAGAGGCAAGTGCGAAGCGGGCGTGAAGTTCGTCCAGAACAACGGGCTCAAGGCCCGGCATCTGGCGTACTGGGAAGCCACGGTGGCCGACACCCGCATCCATGGCACGACGCGCCGCCAAGCCTTCCCCGGAAATCGCCCACGGACCTTTTAGTCGCAGCCCTTGACACAACTTCGTCGCGTCAAGAGCCGCCCGCCGGCGGCACGGAGCATACACTCTTGCAGGCAATCGCGCGGGTAAACCGTCCCTTGCCCGAGAGGGACAAACAGTGGGGCCGCGTCGGATGACGAAACGGAGCGATATGCTCGCTTCCCAAAGATGCTTGTGCATTAGGGGGGGGCGGTATGATAACATGTTGGTGGTATTGGGGTTGTTCAACACAGGTCTCTTGGAGGAGGAGCAACAATGCTCATGCGCAACATGATGGTGGGATTGGTTGTTGTGGCCGCGGTGGGCGGCTGGGTGAATTGTGGCGCGTACGGCGACGCTCAGCAGCGGGGCGACGCCAACTGCGACACGCTGGTCAACGGGTTCGATATCGACGCTTTCATTCTCGGCCTGGACAACCTGCCGGCCTGGCAGGCGGCCTATCCAGACTGCGACTGGGAGTGGGTCTTGGACTGCAATTGCGATGGCGCCGTCAACGGCTTCGACATCGACTGGTTCATCGAGTGCCTGGACGCCGGCTGCCAGGAGTGCCCCGCACCAGACGGCATGGTCTTTGTCCCCGGCGGTGAGTTCGAGATGGGCGACAGCTTTGGTGAGGGTTACTCGGACGAACTACCGGTGCACGACGTGTACTTGGACGCGTACTACATCGACACGTACGAGGTCACCAATCAGCAGTACGCGGATGCGCTGAACTGGGCGTGGGATCAAGGCGGGCTGATCCACGTCAGCAGCGGGGTCGTCTACCAGTACGGCGGCACGGCCTACGGTTACTGTGATACCACGGCCAGTTCGTCGTACAGCCGCATCGTCTGGGATGGAAACACCTTCACGGTCACGCCGGACAAGGAAGACCACCCGATGGTGCGCGTGAGCTGGTACGGCTCCGTGGCGTACTGCAATTGGCGCAGCGCGATGGAGGGCAAGCCGCTGTGCTACGACCTGTCCACGTGGACCTGCAATTTCGGCAGCGGCTACCGGCTGCCGACGGAAGCGGAGTGGGAGAAGGCGGCGCGGGGCAACACGCCCGGACACCGGTTCCCCTGGTCGGACCAGGACACGATCCAGCACGCCCGGTGTAACTACTACAGCTCGTCGAGCTACTCGTACGACACGAGTCCGACGCGGGGCTATCACCCGCTATGGGGTGTCTCGCCTTATCCCTACACCAGCCCGGTGGGCTTCTTCACGGGGGCGCTGCAGTACAAGGCGGATTGGGGCTGGCCCGGCTCGCCGACCAGCTATCAGACCGCGAACGGCGTGAACGGCTACGGTTTGTACGACATGGCCGGCAATGTGTGGGAGTGGTGCCACGATTGGTACTCAAGTTCGTACTATTCGGGCTCGCCAGGATCGAACCCGACAGGGCCCGGTTCAGGCACGTACCGTGTTCTGCGCGGCGGCAGTTGGAACAACTACGCGACCTACTGCCGCGTGGCGACTCGCTCCTACAACCCGCCGGGGGGCCGCTACAGCCTCGGGTTTCGGTGTGCGGTGGGGACTCCGTAGTGCTTTGCACTTTTGACCTTTTACCCTTTGTTCCTCGGGTCCAGGGGCGAAGCCCCTGGTCGTTTGAAAAATGAAAAATGGCGCGCGACGAACTGCAAGTCATCGATCGGACGTACGAGCTGCTCAAGTGGTTTCTGGGGCGCCTGGCGAAGTTCCCGCGCGCGCACCGCTATGGGCTCGGTCAACAGATCGAGCCAAGCTATCCGCAGATTGCGCAGATTTCACAGATGAGCAGAGGGCAGTATGAGTGACAAGCAGGATCCGCGGACGTATGCAATCATCGGAGCCGCGCTGGGAGTTCATCGACAACTGGGGAGCGGATTCCTGGAAGCAGTGTATCAAGAGGCACTCGGTATCGAGTTTCAATCGCGGGGAATCACACATTGCCGGGAAGTGCAACTGCCCGTTTTGTACAAGGGCCAACGCCTGACTTGCGACTACCGGGCCGACTTCGTCTGCTCCGATTCGGTGATCGTTGAACTCAAGGCGGTGAACGAATTGTCCGGCGCTCACGAGGCCCAGGTCATCAACTACCTGAAGGCCACAGGTCTCGAAGTTGGGCTGCTGATTAATTTCGGCGCCGCATCTTTGCAGTACAAGCGATTCGTGCTCTCTTCATCTGCGCAATCTGCGAAATCTGTGGATAAGAAGGTTGGTCCGCAGATTGCGCAGATTACGCAGAGAGGAGTTGAGCTGCATGGCCGACACGCACCATGCTAGTAGTGGACGGTTCAGCCGGCGCCTGCTGGGCCGGCTGAAGTTCACGCGGGGTCCGGTTGATATGGCCGTGTTCTGCGCGGCGGCAGTTGGAACAACAACCCGAACAACTGCCGCTCAGCCAATCGCAACAACAGCACGCCCGACAACCGCAACAACAACAACGGGTTTCGTGTTGTGGCGGGGACGCTTGCGGCGATCCGCCGTTGACCAGGATGCCGGTCATCACGGTGGCTGGCAGCGTGTCACGAGAGTCCGAACCGGATTCCGGTTCTTCCGCAGTTATCGCGGGAGACGAATGCTGACCGCGCCCGGCCGGCTCATGCAGCTACTGCCCCGGCCGGGCGCTCCTTTCGTGCTAAGACCGTGGTCGTTCCGACACCAGATATGCAAGGTCTGGAGCATCAAATGGTGACGCGTCGCTCGAGCGCGTTGCCGTTGAGCGGCTGCGTGGGGGCGTGCCCATTCCCCGCCGGCTTGGTGTGGCTGTCGGGCCACTTGGTGGCTTCGGTGACCGATTCGGGGTCGCGGTCTTCGGCAGCGGCCGGATCTCGGGGATGGCGGCGAGCGGGTGATCGTTTGCGAGTTCGGCGCCGGCGTGGAACGCCAGCTTCAGGCCAAGCTGCACGGCCTCCTTGGTGTCGGCGCCGGTGTAGCCCTCGGTCTTCCGTGCCAGGGCGTCCAGATCGAACTGCTCCGGCTCGCGCTTGCGCAGCCGCAGGTGAATGCCGAAGATCTCCCGGCCTTCGGCGTGCGTGGGCAGGTGGGCGCCGTAGAACTCATCGAAGCGGCGCTTGCCTCACTACAACGCGCAACACGAATGGGCCCGTGCCACTGTCTCAGCAGGCACGGACCCAATCCGCGTCTTCCCAGTTGGAGGGTGGCTATCGATAGCCTGTTCCGGAGGCTAGCGACGGCGCGCCAGTACGGCGCAACCGAGGCCCAGTAGCAACAACGAGGTCGGCTCTGGCGTAAAGGCCACGTTATCAAAGTCCACCCAGTCCAGGCCCTCTCCGCCCGGATCATCGAAGGATGCGTAGAACTCAAACCCGTCAAAATGCGACAGGTCCATTCCCGCATCAACCGCCAAGCTCAGAGGAAAGCTCATGCGGTACCATTCATCGCCGACGCTGCCCGGCGGTACGGAGCCAACGATGAAGAACGGATCGTGGAAGTACTCACCAAAGCCGGGTGAGCCGAGCCGGACAGCGATCCACGCATTCGCGTACGGGGTGGATCCGGCCTGATGCCAGCGAACGTCGGCCTCAAAATCGACGGCCGCACTGACGTCGATTTCCCCGGTGTAGGTGTTGACGTACCACCACCCGCCGGCATCTTGGTTGAAGTCGTACGCGCGCGTGAAGATTCGGCCCTCCGCGCTCACGATGGCCGTTTGGCAACCCCAGCCACCAGCCCCACCGTCCATCGGGTTCTCGTAGACGTTGTCGGCATACGCCGCGCTCGCCACCAAGAGGGTGGCAACTACCAGTAACTTGCGCATCCTAAACCTCCTCTTGTCGTGTAGCCCACACGTCTCAAGTGGGCTGTCGAACATAGGCCCATTCTCCCACGATTGCCGCGAATCGAAGCGGGAGGTACGTTCGTCGGGCCACCTCGCGATGCAACATCCGAATAGTCTGCTGTCTCCTCCACTTAGCCTGACTCTCTCCTCGACATGGTGCCGCGACGACACAACTCGCGTGGCAAGACACCACGTGCCTGCATATTAGCAGGAGCAGGCCCTATGATGCAAGAGAATTCCTCATATCTCGATATTTTGTTTTGGGTGGTCGTTTTGGTCACGTCGAGGGCGCTGAACGCCAGCGTCATTCCTGCCTGTAACATGTGTATTCGTAGTATGTTATGCGACTTGCAGGATGCGGTGGGCTGCCGCAGCGGGAATGGCCGACGTATCAAAAATGATCGAGGCTCGACGCTTTGGATGAGGAGCCTCTTTGCTTTGCCAGTTTATCGGACAGATGCGCGGGTACGCCATCTGGCAGCAGAGAGAGCTCGACCAGCCGAACCGATGCCAAGCAACACGTCGGCAGGCGCCGGAATCGCTGAGCCGATCCGCGCGGGGGAACGCGGTGAAGGTACTCCGGCGGTTTGCGTCGCTGATGGCCGAGTGCATTCGCCCGTCGGATTCCGACGTGACTCGGACTGCCCGGCAGGTCCGGCGCGGACTAGAATCGTCGTGTTGGCACGACGTTGATTGTTGCACTCAAACGGGGAGGACAATCGCGGCGACCAACCGATCAGAGAAGGAAGAGCAACGTGTGCACGAGTTGGATGTCGGCGGTCTCGCTCACTGTTTCGCTCTTGGCGGCTGTTGCCCCGAGCGCGCGTGCTGATTCCAGCCCAGGCGCTCTTCGTGCAACGCTGTGGCAAATCGGCGACGTTGACGGTGACACAAGCGAGCTTGCGCTGGCGCCCGGCGGCTTTCGCGAGTTCGCGCGCGACGCGTTTTACGTCGTGGGCACATCGAATCCCGCGGAAGACTGGCCCTACGTACAACCGGGGCCGAGGGATTACTGGCAAGGGAATTGCACTCACACGTTTACGGTCGTGTTCGGTCTAGGCCATGCGGCGCGCGCTGGCAACTATCGCCTGGTGTTAGACCTGGTGGACACACGCGCTCAAGATCAGCCAGAGCTGGAAATCGTCTGTAACGAACATGTCGTCGGGCGGTATCCGACTTTGCCGGGCGGATCGGATCGGTCGATCGAAGGAGAGCCCCACCAGGGGCGCCCGCAACAGATCGTTGTTGAGATCGCGGCGGAGTTGCTACACGAGGGGCTCAACCAGCTCGACGTGCGCACGGTCTCGGGAAGCTGGCTGCTGTACGACGCCGTCAGCTTCGATGGGCCCGGCGAGGCGACAATGGGCGATCTGGACGACGCGTGTTTCGTCCGATCGGTCGATCCACTGCCGTGTCTCGTGGAACAGGACGGCGAGCTGCGCCGGGTGGTTCTGCTGGATGTGGCACGCGCCGGCGAGGCGATTCGTGCCGAGTGCGAAGCTAACGGGCAGCGGATGGCGCCGGTTGATCTGAAACCAGGCCGGCAAGACGTCGAAATCTACGTGCCGGCGGTGGAGAAACCGACGCCGTTGCAGATCACGTTCAAGCACCAGGGCAAGGCGCTCGCGACGACGGAGACGACGGTCGGACCAGTGCGGCGGTGGGTCGTCCACCTGCTGCACTTCACGCACGTGGACATCGGGTACACGAATTACCAGGAGGAAATCGAGCGTCTGCACATGGGCTTCATTGACCAGGCGCAGGAGCTGATCGCCAAGACCGACAGCTACCCGCCGGAAGCGCGGTTCAAGTGGCTGCCGGAGCAACTCTGGGCGGTGGAGAGTTACCTGAACCAGGCTGACGAGCAGAAGCGCCGCGCGTTCATCGCGCAGGTCAAAGCGGGGCGGATCGGACTCTGTGCGCTGTACGGCAACGCCCTAACCGGCCTGTATTCGGAGGAAGAGCTGTTTGCCCTGGTTGATTACGGGCTACGCCTGCGCCGCGAATACGGCGTGAAGATCGACTCGGCCATGATCACCGACGTGCCCGGGTACACGTGGGGACTGGTGCCCGTGCTGGCGCAGGCTGGCATTCGATACCTGTCGCTCGGGCCCAATCCAATCCATCGTATCGGCTGGACGCGCGTATGGGATGATCGGCCGTTTTACTGGGTATCGCCCAGCGGGCAGCACAAGGTACTCTGCTGGATGTCAGGCGGATACGGCTGGTTCCGAAGAGGCTTGGGCCGCGATCTGCTGCAACGGCCGTGGCAAAGTCGCCTACTGGCCAACCTCGATGAGCTCGAGCAGCAGGGCTATCCGTACGACCTGCTTCAGATGCGGCACGATCTCTACTCCGACAACGGCCCGCCCGACGCAGAGCTGTCCGACGTAGTGAGGCAGTGGAACGTGAAGTATGCCTATCCGCGGCTGATCATCAGCACGCCGAGTGGGCTTTTCGCCGAGTTTGAACGGCGCTACGGCGCGCGGCTGCCTGTGGTGCGCGGCGACTTCACGCCGTACTGGGAGGACGGTGCTGCCTCGACAGCCGGTGACACGGCGCTGAATCGCCGGGCGGTCGAGCAACTCGTACAGGCCCAGGCCCTGTGGGCGATGCTCGATCCGCGCGCTTATCCGGTGGAGCAAGTCTACGCGGGCTGGCGCAACGCCGTGCTCTACGACGAGCACACCTGGGGTGCGTCGAACAGCATTTCCGAGCCAGATTCCGAATTCGCCGTGAAACAGGCCGCTTGGTAACACTTCACCCGTCTGCAAGATTTTCTGATTTTTCTGCGATTTAGCCCTTGCGCCGGGAGCGCGCACGCGCGTATATACTCGCTATGCGCAGCACGGCGACGCGCTCCGACGC
>JAHJAR010000152.1 GCA_018814045.1 Planctomycetota bacterium
AGAGACGGCCTTCTACTGGTGGCGCAGAGAACTGGCTCGGCGGGATGCGGAGCGGAAGCCTGCGGCGCGGCATCACGCGAGGAGAGCGGTTGCCTCGTTCCTGCCGGTGCACGTGAGCGCGGAGCCGGCGCGTGATGGAGATCCGAGTGACGGGGATCAGCCTCGTGGCGGCTGGCAGATCGAGGTTGTTCTGACCGACGGGCGACGTGTTCGCTTGATTGGTCCGGTGAATCAACGAGTGTTGCCCGCGGTGCTGGAAGCGCTGCATTCGACCGGTTCAGTCGCAGCGGAGCAGCGGGCATGTTGAGGCTGCCGAGTCTGGGCGAGCTTGACCAGGGGCTGCGGGTGCGGGTCTTCCTGTGCACGTTGCCGACGGACATGCGCAAGGGGTTTGATACGCTGGCGGTGCTGGTGCGGGAGGGCCTGGGTTACGACCCGCTCTCCGGGCATCTGTTCTTGTTTGTGGGTCGCCGCCGCGATCGGCTGAAGTTGCTCTACTGGGATCGCGACGGTTATGCGCTGTGGTACAAGCGCCTCGAACAGGGCACGTTCCGGATGCCGGTGGCGAAGCCTGATACGGCGAGCATCGAGTTGAAGGCCAGCGAGGTGGCGATGCTCTTGGAGGGGATCGACCTGCGCAGCAGAAACGCCCGCGCGCCATAAGTGGCTGTCGCACCGAGACTTCAAGAAACGAACTGCAGAAGATGGGTCTTGGTCTACATCTCTGGGTCGTCGAGCTTCTGGCCAACATCGTCCTGAAGTCGGCCGTAGCAAGAGGCTCGTACACTTGCCTTCGTCTTTCCTGAAAGCAGTTGGTGCTGCTCGAATCGAGGTCAAGCGAGCCGCGTGGGGCGGGTTTCAGGCGTGTTCTTGGTCTCTCGCCTCGATGCCACCTCATGGCAGCAACATCTCTGATTGCCGCCCCACGCCGGTTCGCTAGCCTGCCGGTACCAGATGGATCGGCTTGCCCGACCTGCACTACTTATCGATCGGGTCGACGGCGTCCAGGCCACATGTGACTTCCCGGCTGCCGTAACCTTCCCAGTACCCCGTCTCGTGATCATAGCGCGTGATAGTGAGCTTCCCGGATACCTTCGCGGGGACGGGGACACGGGGATGGGCAGAGACGTAAGACCCTTCAATACTCACTGGTACGAGGTACGTCTCACCACTGGAGAGCTGGCCGGCACTGAAGCCGTCGCCCGTGATGGTGCCGTCGGCGTGCCACACGAGGTTCAAGCCTCTATGCCACGGCAGCGCTGAGTTCTGACGGTCACTCTTCAACTTTCCTGACAACGTGATGCCAAAGACCGGCGGATTGGCACAGACAACCTCGATGTCATAATGGAGGTAGCTGCCGTTGCCGAATCTGACGTCGAACGCCGCTGAATCGCCGACGTCGTTCAGTACGACCCACTCGTCCACCCAGCTGTCCGGCACAATGAAGACGGTGGCGTACACAGGCCAGGCGTCCGGGGGGCTCTGCTGCGGATCGCCGCCGTTGCGCGCTGGTTCGGGCTGCGCCAACGCGATGCCCGAGCCAATGCTGGGGCCGATCAAGCCACCGCGCACCGCGACACTCCCGCGGACGGAAACCGGGTCGCTGTCAACATATACGGTGCCTTCAATCCACCCCTGGACCAGCTCTTTGCCGACAGCCCGAGACGGATCGGCAACTGCCGACTGTTCAAATGATAGACAGCCGGAATCGCCGGTCTGCGCCGGGCTGACCAGCGGTGGCGCATCGAGCGCGGTGAACGTCGCCGCCGATGGCGATAAAACAAGCACCAGGTAAGTCAAGGGATTTCCAAACATGGTCGTGTCTCCTCTGTTGTCTAAGACCTCTACTCGCCGCAAAACCGTTTTGCAGCGCAAGAGACAAGTTGCCGCAGCACTCGCGTCCTCCCGCTCGCCGCGACCACTCTCCGTCACGTGTCTCCAAGCGCAGGGTATCCCGCGCTGTCCTGGCGGACACCGCCGGCTCCGCAGGCGATCCGGCTTGCCCGCGGAGCAGGAGGAGGAAGCCTCGTTGTGCGGGCCAGCACCCAGTTGGAACCTGGGTTTAGCCCGACAGGACCTGTGTGCACATCGGCCTCATTTCAGCCAGCATCGCGGCTCCACTAAACTCAGTAGCCCAAGCCTCCCCGGTGGCCAGACTTCTTTTCACATTCTGCCACCCAAGGGGGGAGCATCATTGCGGGAGGTTTACTGAGGCACGCAGAGCACCTGTCCATGCTTGGTGATTGTCAAAGCTCTGCGGTTCACAGTACGATGATGCTTGACCATCGCGCGGCGCAACCGGTGGGACGGTGGCGAGCCGCGACACGTCGCGCGGCCAGAGGCGATCGGCAACTTGGCGCTAACGGTGGATACGTGTAACCAGATGGACATGGACGCCGAGGAGGACTTCAGAGAGCTGGCCAGAGGCGCGCTGAGGGGAGACGAACAGCGTGCGCGGTTCCTTTTCGAGATCGCTGAGCCCAGGTTTCGGGCCATCGTCTGGACTGCCACGAGACGTTATCGCGCGCTGGGACTGCTCACGAGTGAAGCGGTTGAAAAGGACGTGACGAACATGGCCGAGGGTCAGCTCTGGAAGCAGCGAACCAAATACCGGGGCGATACGCCGGGAAAGCTGACGAATCTCCTCAAGCTCATTGCTCGCGCCCAAGCTCAGGAGTTCATCGACCGCGAAGGCCATTCGGTGTCGCCGGATGACTCTCTTGCCTCTGGAATCGGGCCAACAGATGATGACGGGATACTGAATCAGCAGGAGAGGCTGGATCCGAGGAAGAAGGAGGCGGTCCGGGTTTGCCTGGAGCGTCTTGCACGAGAGGAACCGGTCTGGCACGCAGTTTTGGTCTGCAAGTGGCTGTTCGGCATGTCGTTCGCCGAAATAGCAGGGTTCCTCTGGGGGAGAAAGACCAGGAAGGGGACTGCGAGCACGTATTACAAACACGCGCTCGCGCGCCTGCGCACGTGCTTGGGGCAGCACGGCATCGAGGATTTCGATGACTGCTGAGCATAACAAGACGAATGACGCCGACCTGGAATGTCTGCTAGAGCGCTACGCCGATGGGCTTTCGGACGCCGAGCTCCAGATGGTGGTTCCAGCGGAGCTTCGGGAGCGCTTGCGCAACCATATTGGGCGCGAAGTCCACGAGACCTCCGCGATACTCCGGTGGGCCCCGTGGGTTCTCGCCCCCGCCGCTTGTCTGGCTCTGATCGCTTTTCTTTTAACCCAATGGGGGCCACCCCTGACAATTGAGCGGATGGTGATCACGCCTGAGCGGGTGCGCGCACCGTCCAACCAGCCGGGGGAGCTGCTGCTCAGCCTGGAGTTGAGTAGCCCCGCCCACATTCGGGTGGTCGTTTTTGATGCCCGCCACGAGGGACGGCTCGTCCCCCTCGATGACGCTGGCCAGGAATTCGTACGTCGAATCGAGCTGGCATATAATCTCCGATTCGATGGCGCGTCGAGGCAAACCGACGCCGGCGGCGCAGCCAAGGTGCTCTTCGTCATGGTAGTTGCATCCCCCGGTCCCTCACCCTCGACCGAAGAACTTCTGCAGTCCATACCCGAGCGAGTCGCTCCCCGAACGGAGGACCGCGGCGAGATTGCGCAAGCACTGAAGCAGCTCGCGCGCCAGCTGGAATCTCGCTTCAATTGCACCACACGTGTTACGCCCGTCCCGGCCGAGTAGCTGCCTGTACACGTGAGCTAGCCGTCGCTTGTCGTGTCACCGCGCTTGCCCAGCCACGCAGAACACACCGGGTTGACGGGGACAACCCCAGGTGCTAGCGTAATCAGGCGCAGGAGTCTCATGTCGAGAAGGGCTGCGCATGTGCATCAGGATGACCTGCGCCGTCTCCGGGACCGCCGTCGGGTGCTACTTGGTCTTCCTGTGCGCGAGTTGCCGGGAGGACGTTCCGCCACACTCTGAAGCACCAGCTCAGCGGCCAACTGCGCCCGCCACCATTGAGTCACAGCAGCCGGCGTACCTGCCAACGCCGCTCGGATCGCGCTGGAGCCCGGAGCTTGTGCGACGGGGTCACGGGCCCTCGGACAGTGAATGCACAGCGGTCGCAAAAGCGTGCAAGTTGCTCGACCACGCAGAGAAGCTGTGGTGCGCGGGTCATCTTGGCAAAGCTCGGGAGGGGATCGCGCAAGCTGAACGGGCGTGCGAGAGCCTGGGCGAAAACCACTGGGTAAGATGGTACGGCAAACTCGACGCAGACATGCTCCAGGCCCAGCAAGCCTGGACTCCTCAGCAACGAGCCGCATTCGCCGCTCACGGTGTCGATCACCTCTTCAACGCCACGCCACGTCTCCTGGCCGTAGCCACAGGATCCCTGGAACCCAACGATGCCGCAGAAGAGGTGAACGCGATATGTGCCTTGCTGCGGGAGACGTTCACGCCGGAGTATCACCTGCTCGTCGAGAGCTACCGCTGCTACTTTCAGGCCAGAATCGCGTTCCGCGCGGGAGAATTCCAGGACGGCCGGCGCCTGTGCGAACAGGCCTGGCGGGCTTTTGACCAGCTCTTCCCCTTTGCGCATCCCCTGAAGGTGGAATACCGGAACGCGGCCGTCCTGGCGCTGCTCGGGATGCGTCTTACAGCCGAGAACTTCTCGGATGATGACCGGGCCGCGCTCACGCGGTACCTCGGCGAGTCGCTCGAGATTCTGCGCGAGAATATGCCCGTCAATTCCGATACTGCGGGGTGGTGGGCTGCGACATTTCGCTTGGCATCGCTGTGGATGCTGATTGAGCGCAATTACGGCCCGGCCGAGGCATTCCTGTACGGTGCATTTAGTCTGTCCGAGGGCTATCCGTGGCGGGTACGCCTCTATCTCGACCTCGCACGGTTGTACAACTGGCTCGGGGACGGCGCCAAAGCACTGGCCGTCCTGGACGAGCTTGAGCGGGAATTGGGAGCATCGCCGAAGGAGCAGCCTACAGCGGCAGATCTCTTGGTGCAGCGAGGGTGCGCCTACCTACGCCTTGGCAAGATGCGCGCGGCCTGTGAGTGTTTCCAGCGCGTCGCCGCGGCGCGGGAGGGTCGCACACCAGAGCAGTGCGCACAGACACGGTACTTGTACGGCGCCGCACTGGTGGCCAACGGCGAGTACGAACAGGCAGCGCAGCAACTCAGACTGGCCGCACAGCTCACGCCGCAACCAGGAACACGGGCCGTGTGCGAGCTTGGCGTGGTTGCAGCCGACGCGTATGACGCAGCCAAACGCGCGCGGCGCGTGGAGCTGCGCAAGTTGATCGAGGAAGTGAACGCTGTGGAAGGGTTGGACGCACAGGGTCAGTGTCGGAAACAGATGCTCCTGGCGTACATTCACCTATTCCTGGGAGACGTCCAGGACAACCAGGATGCCATGGTCGCACTGGAACGAGCCGCGGACCAGTACGAGAAAGCTCGATGCGAAGGCGCCCTGGGCGCGTTTGAACTCGCCTCATGGCATGAAAATGAGTCTCCATATCTGTTCGAAGAGCGGCTGTATCGGCTTGACGTTCCGCGAGGTGACGTAACGCCCCTCAGCAGCTATGACTATCTTCACTTCGCGGTCCACGGCGAGGCCCACCCGGAATCCCCTGACGGGTGCTACCTGGAGTTAACACTGCCAGCCGAGCCTAGTTGGCTTACACAATCCCTCGCTCAGCCGCGCTTCAACGACGGTCGGCTGATGTTTCGAGAGATTCTCGGGCTGCACCTGAACACGCGCTTGGTGGTGCTCAGTGCCTGCGATACCGGTCTGGGACGCGAGCTGGAGAGCGAAGGTTGCCTGGGCCTGCCGCACGCCTTCTTTGACGCCGGCGCTTGCGCGGTGATTATGACCATGTGGAAAGTCGAAGACTTGTCGGCCGCAATGCTGATGGATCGCTTCTATGTCAACCTGAAGACCATGCCCTGCCCAGAGGCGCTTCAGGCGGCCAAACGCCATCTTCGTTGCGAGACGACGTGGGAGGACGTACGCGACTGGTGCCGGCGTCACGGCCGGCCGGACCTTGCGGATGGGTACCCACGCAGCAATCTCCCAGCATATCAACACTCTAAATACTGGGCTGGTTACATACTATGCGGGCCGCACGATTGATGGAATGCGAGTTCCACGATCGGTCGGCGCCGGGCTCGGCGCTGGCCGAGTAGTTGGTCCTGGTTGGTAACGCCTTGTCTTTCCTGGTTTTGCGCGCCACAGCGGCGCTCAATTGCCAGTCAGAGTGGGCACACCGGAGCCGATGCGCTCGGCCAAGCAGGATGGCTGAGCGCAACTCACTGAAGGGACTGATGTTACAATGAGACAGCAGATGCAGGATCGCGACCGGGCGATTTCTCGCGAAAATGGGGTAGATTTTCCGGTCGCTTGGGACCTCTGGGTGACTGATATAATAGGCTGGCTTGGACTGGCACAGCGGGTGTCCGGCCAATGCGTAGCCAGGACCTCGGACGGCGGTGTACTCAGTTGAATGAGGCGCCCCTTAACCAGTCGAACAGCGCGTTCACGTGTGTGTTCAGTAGGAGGCTCGAACAATGCGTCACCCCAGTTCCAGCCGGACTGTCCGCATGTTTGCGACTTTCGGCGTAGCCTTGTCGGCAATCGCTCTTGCATGCCCGGGCTGCGACAAGGACAGCAGTTCACTGGCTTTGTCCCAGTTCGATACCAACACGAAAGACCTCGCAAGGATGCTCCCTGGCTGGGATCCAACTGGTTTGGGCGCGGGCGACGGCGTAGACCCAGGCCCACCAGTCGACGATGAAATGACGTTTGACGTTGTGTGGTGGCTGCCGTAGTTGGTGCAGTTGCCCCCCCTGACGGGTTGTTTGCGCTCATTGACGGTAGACCGCGGTGCAGAAGCGGTCCAGCGGGCCGGATCTGCCGCTCGGCGGAGTTGTCCTCGAAGGGGATCTGCGGGTAGTCCAGGAAGGTGAACAGATGATCGCCGGTGCGACGCAGACGCTTGCGCAGCCGCCGGGTGTCGGCGTCGTCCACGTCCGCGGCGATCAACGCGTCCAGCCGCCGGCCCAGCCGCAGGATCCGACTCTGGTATTTCAAATGTAGCAGCCGAGCCCCGTATTGGCCGTGGGTGTCAACGTCCGGTGCGGGGCCCGGACGCTACAGACAAACTGAAAACAGTCTAGCCACGCGAGTTCGGCAGCGCCTGCAAGTCCGGCTTGGTGGCGGACCAGGCGTGCTCGCGGATGATTTCCGGCACGGTGTCGACGACGGCGACCGCTTCGGGGAACGGGGCGATCGGAATCTGGTTGGTGCTGTATTGCTCGGGGCGAACGGGGTCGGGTTGCTCATAGACGTCGCCGCCGGCGGGGGGTTCGAAGAAACCAGGGATGCAGGCGGCTCCGACGGTGCGGACGGCGTCGACGTCGGTCGGCGGAAGCGTCACGATCACTGATGTCGGGTCGAGCACGGTGTAACGCCGGCCTGACCAGCACTCGAGCCAGTCGCGCCGTGCGGTGGCGGGGGGGCAGACGTCGTTCTCGAATGAAAAGCCGGTGCGGACCCATTCCATTACGACGCTCTCGGGCGAGATGGTAAAACGCGTGTAGCCCAGCGAGTTGTTCAGCGCCTTGACCCAGGGCACCGAGGGCTGGGCGTTCAGGATGCTGCCGTAGGAAGCCAGCATGCCCGAGTTGACCCACCAGGGGTTCAGGTGTGACGGCCGGCCGCAGGCCACGTAGCGAATCCCATCCTTGATGCTGTGGCAGAAGGCGTGATCGTGGCCATACACGAAGAACTGGGCCCCGCAGGACCGCATGAGTTGATGAATCTGGAACTGTTCGGTGTCGGGGCGGTCGGCTTCAATCGCGCTGCCACGGCCATAGACGCGCTCGTCCCCGCCCTGTTCCACCTCGAAACCGCGCATGTTGATCGGCCCGCCGCCCACCAGGTGGTGACAAAGGACAAACTTCCAGCGCGCGCTGGAGGCGGCCAGCGTGTCGGCGAGCCACTGCATCTGCGTCGGGCCAAGCGACCACTGTGCCAGCCGATTGGGGAAGTAGAGCGAGCCCGGCAACGTGTAGCGGAACGGATCGAGTACGACGAACAGCGCGTCGCCCCAGCTCCAGGCGTAGAAGTTTTGCAGGTCGGTCGTGGGGGCGCCGTTGTTCCAGGGGCCATCGTCGCCCCACCAATCGTGGATCGAATCGTAGCCGGGGGCGCCTTCGCCGCCCTCCGGATACGTGTCGCAGCGCGGGTTGGGAATGCACTTCAGACGTGCCGCCGTGGCCCACAACTGGTGATAGTCGTGCGGTCCGAGCTTGTTGCGCAGCGGTCCCGCGCCGCCGCCGCACTGGAAGAAGCCGGCCTCCTGCTCGTGATTGCCGAGCACCATATAGACGGGCATGGTCCGGGTAACGTCCGCCATCACGTCGCGGTAGACGAGATAGTGGTCCAGCGTCTGGCCGGCCGATTCGGACGAGGCCGGGTAGGCGGAGTCGCCCAGATCGATGCAGAAGTCAAACGGCCCGTCGCCCAGGATCTGACCCAGGCATTGCGTCGCCGCCCACCAACGCGGGCCGTCCATTGGCATCCGCGACTCTTCACCCCAGTGCGGGTCCGCGATGAGGCAGAATCGAAACGTATCACCCGGCGGCCGTTGCGTGCAACAGCGGCCCAACGTCGGCAGCGTATCCCAAGTACGCAAGCGCGGTGCGGCTGTGTACTCCACGCGGTAGAAATACTCGCGGCTGTGAGCCAACTCGCTGAGCGGCAATTCAACTCGCGCCAGGGGCTCGGTGACAACGACTGGGTCGGATGCCCACGGTGAGTTCGGCACAGCTTCTGGAGTCTCGGCCCAACGTACGCGCGTGAGAATCGGGGCGGACGGGGTCTCGGCGGACACCAGGTTCACGACCGCGCTGCCACCCGTGACGCGGCCCACCATCTCGCCGGTGCGAAAGGGGTTCCCCGTCAATGGCTCTCGTCCAGCCACTCGCGGCAATGGCCCGCCAGCGCCGCGGAGAGAAACCGTCCCCGCGGCGGCGGCCGCCACCAGGCAGAGGAACTCACGTCTGGATGTCTCACCACGACTGCACACCGGCAGAACCCCAAAGTGCCAATGCTCGGGAATCGCTCCCTGGATTCGCATGGGCCCGGGCAAGAGCCCTCGAATCTCATCCTAGTAATCGTGGTTGTGCGTGTCCATGATAAACAGCGGGCCGAAGTCGCGCGCACGATCAGACCGCAGCTCAGAACGCGTTGTACGGGTACCGTGCGGGCGTCGTTGTGACAGAACGCTGCTGCGGGGGCGCAAGCCGCCAGCGGTACCCGGCGCCTAACAAGGCCGAGCCGCGACCCGACAAAACCGAGCCGCGACCCGACAAAACCGAGCCGCGACCCGACAAAGCCGAGCCGCGACCGTGAGGGAGCGGTTTCCAGGGCCGGCCGCCCCGCTCGCTTGCGCGCGCGGCTCTGCGCAGGCCGAAGTTCTATGCTGTGGGGGACGCGAATTCGGTGGTCGGAATTCGTGTCCCCCAAGGCTGGAACCTATCCCAGAAACGTCCAGAGGTGGGCAGCAGAACCGAGCCGCGCGCGTAAGCAAGCAGTTTCTCGGCAACCGCTCCCTCACGGTCGCGGCTCGGAAGGAGTTGTGGGATAGCTTCTAAAGCCATGGGCCGCCCACATGATGCAATCCGAAACGGAGTGCCTGACGGAGCGCTAGACGCGCTGTCGCCGCGCTTCGGATGGGTTGTGCGGGTTTGCCCGGGCGATGACTTCTTCCTGCACCGCGCGCGGGGCGGGCCGGTAGCAGGCGAACTCCATCGCGAACGTACCGCGTCCTTGCGTCATCGAACGTAGGTCCGTTGCGTAGCCGAACATGGTTGCCAGCGGCACGTCGGCGGTCACGATCGTCGCGTCGTGTCGCAGTTCGGTGGCATGGATGACGCCCCGGCGGGCGGTCAGATCGCCGACCACGGGGCCCTGCCATTCCGTCGGCACTTCGACCTCGACCCGCACGATCGGCTCGAGGATCGCCGGCCGGGCGCGCAGGTAGGCCTGCTTGAACGCCGCGCGGGCCGCGACCTGGAAGGCCAGGTCGGACGAATCGACGGCGTGGGACGAACCGTCCTCGAGAATGACCTTGACGCGCACGACGGCATAGCCGGCTAGCGGCCCCTGCATCCGGGCGGTCTGGAAGCCCTTGTCGCAGGAGGGGATGTATTCGCTGGGAATGCGCCCACCGGTGATACGGTTCTCGAAAACGTAGTCGCTGTCCGCGTCGGCGGGCAAGGGCTCGAGGCGGCCGACGACGTGGCCGTATTGCCCGGAACCGCCGGTCTGCTTTTTGTGCTTGTAGTTGAAGGCTGCCGCGCAGGTGGGGGCCTCGCGATAGTTGACCTTCGGGGGGCCCGCCAGGACGTCGACGCCATACTCGCGGCGGATGCGCTCGACGTAGATGTCGAGCTGCAATTCGCCGATGCCGGAGATCACCGTCTCGCCGGTTTCGGGATCGGCGCGCATGTGGAACGTGGGGTCCTCGCGCACAAAGCGGCTGAGGGCCTTGGCGAGCTTCTCACGGTCGGCCGACTTGCGCGGCTCGACGGCCAGCGAGATGACGGGCTCGGGCGTGGCGATGTTCTCGAGCGAGTAGTTGAGGCATTCATC
>JAHJAR010000153.1 GCA_018814045.1 Planctomycetota bacterium
CAGCGTCGTCGTCGGGCCCCGCGGTCGCCGGCGCCGTTGCTACCGGCTGGTTGCTGGCGCTGCCGGTTATCTCGAATGGCAAAGCGGCACCCGCCGCGTCGCTCACGTTGAGCACATGCCAGTTGCGAGGCACGGCGATTTCCACCGCGAACAACTCCTCGGCCTCCGGCTTCATGGCAAAGCCGCCGCGCAACTGGAGGTCGCGTTCGCCCAGCAGCAGCAGCAGGTTGGTAGTGACGAGCAGGCGACCGGCAGGTTTCTTGAAACTGGCCCGCACACTCGGCCGCCGTGGCCCCGCGGCGTCCAACCCGGCCCAGCCGGTGGGGGCGTAGAATGCGGCGACGGGACGCACACCGGGCGCGCCCGGTTCGGCCTGTAAAAGCGTGGGCGGAAAGGCGCTCGTCAGCACTAGCGTATCGATGGGGATCAGCCGCTCGGACTCCAGCGTCTGGACCTGGAGGCCCTCTTCGAGCAGGACTCCCACGACCGCCACCTCGCTCACCGCATCGAGCGGCACCAGTTCGGGCAGCGCCCAGCTCTGCAAGCGCGCCGGTGTTCGCACGGCCGCCAGCGAGATCACCACGGTTTGACTGGTCTGCTCGCGTAGCTGTACGGCCAGCGTCCGGGCCGGCCCCTCCGTGTTGACCGCCCAGTGCGACAGCAGCGGTGTCTTGACGTCGGTCACTTCGAACCCGTCCGGCAGGGAGAACATGAAGCGCTCCACCGGGCGGTGCAGCACGGCCATCGAGAATGTGGCGTGGATACGCTCATATGACTGGGTGACCTCGTCCATGATTACGCTACGGGCCACGACCATCCGCCGACTTTGCAGCAGGCGGTTGTTGAGTGTCATGACCAGAGTGAGCTGTCCCGACTTCGGCAGCAGTTCGAAGTGCGTTCGGTCTGCGGCTTCGTCGTACACGCGGGTGACGACCGGTGCCCCGCTACGGATCTGCACATCGCCCGCCACGTCCAGGCTCAGGCGCATAGCGGCCGTCGCGGGCACCGTGAAACTCAGTGTTTGCAGCGCGGCGGTCGTCTCGACGGGCGTGCCCAGTTCGAGTTCCAGCTTGTGCTGCCCCACACCCTCGACGAAGAGTATCGGCGTGCCGCGCGCGCTCTTGCCGATTGCCGCGCCCCTGCCATCGAGCGTTGCCGCGCGCAGGCCGACGCCTGCCATTGCGAGCTCGAGCGCTTGGAGCCCGTCGGTCAGCACCTCCAGCGCGACAGTACCAGTGATCGTGGCTCGGCCGTTGCCGACCGTGACCACATAGTTGGCCACCCCGGGCACCACGGCCTGCGGGGCGGCCCGATCCGGCTCCCGCGCGGCCTTGCGCAGCAGCGTTTCGTACTCCTGGCGCGAGAGCATCACCCGCCGGGGCTGGTTCTCCAGCAGAATAGGGAGATCGTCGAAGGGGACGAAGATCTCACGAATCGGCTCGTCTGCCAGGCTCTGCCCCGATGTGGCTCCCGCGGGTATCGCAAAGCTGATCGAGGCCAGCACGAGCGTCAGTGTCATCAACCGAACCATGCGTCTACGCATCTTCCCGCCCTCCTTTGCCGGCGTCGCTTGCGGGCTTGTCCTGCGTTTTAGACGCGGCTTTCGGTTCATCCGCCGGAAGTGGAGTCTTGGGTGCGGCGGGCGGAACTGTCTGTGGCAGACGGGCGTAGATCTGCGCCATGCGCACCTTTTGGCGCGCTTCTCGGCGGGCGCGGACATCTGGGTCGCGTGGTCGCGTCCAGGCCAGGTGCATCACCAGCCAGCCCAGTACCACGACGAGCAGGGCCGAGAACAGGATGCCGTCCAGCAGTTGCAGCGCGAAAGTCGGCAGGAAGACGCCCGCAAGTATGAGTGTGGCAAGCAAGCCGCCACTAGCCAGCAGCCGCGTCGAAGCCCGAGCACGCAGCAGGATCAGTCCGCCCAGCACCACCGTCGCGACGACGATCCCAGCGAACCAGTCGGCGGGCATGGTTACGAGTGTCAGCTCCCCGGCGGGCGGAGCCGGCGGGCGCAGCGTCGAGAACAGGTACGCCTGGCCGTCGGTCTGGAACGTCTCGAGCGGGTTGCCGCCAGCACTTACGCCCTGGATCACCCATGCGACCAGGCTGGCGTCGACCTGTTTGGACCGGGGTTGGTAACCGGCGGCTCCCCGCCAGCGCCAATCCAACTCGTCGGTCCAGGGGCCGGTCGAGCCCAACAAGGTCCATTCCGCGGGCAGATAGGCATTCAGGTATACCTTTTGCACCGCCGGCTCGGTCGGGAACGTCGGACATGCCAGCGTTGTCCCGCCAGCGGGCACCGTGTAGCGCAGCTCGAGCACGAACGGTGCGTCAGGACTTTGCCCAGCCAGCGGCACGAAGAACTCGTCCTGCCCACCGCGTTCCAACGCGACCGGGCGCCCGTTGATGCGCACCGGATCGTTGTCGAACTCGACGCCGGCCGGCAGGCCGACGGGCAGCCGCTGCCTGGTGCTGCGCATGCGGTAGAGCGCCTGTACGGAGACCTGCTTGCTGCGCGTAATGACCGCGCGGACCAGGGCGCGTTCGATGCTGGTGCGTTTGATCTCCTCCAACTCGTACCGGGTCGCGTGCACCACCAGCACCCAGTCGTCGTGGAACTCGAATGCCCGTGCCGCCCCCGCTTCCGCGAGTCGCTCGGCACCCTCCATCAGATCGTGTTGGGGATCGACTGGCTGCAGGCCCAGTGGTGCTTCGGACGCGTCGCCGCCGGTGGCGCGGATGTCGAGCGTCTCGGCCTTGGCCAGAACGACCTGTCCCCAGTCCCGATCGACGCCCACCGGTTTCAGATGCGGCACTTCGACCTCGACGCTTTTGCCGACGTCGAGCGCGTCGATCTTTGCCTCCCAGGCGAGTTCGATCTTCACCTGGCCGACAAAGCCGGCGTCGCCGCGCAGACCCCACGCCACGTAGCCGTCCGCAGGTGGTGGCTGCGGGTCGTCGAGCAGGGTTTCGCGCACGCGGGCCGTGTTGTTCTGGATTACGCCGGCTAGGTGTGCCGGCACGTCGATACGCAGCAACTCCACCGCACTGTAGCGGATGTCGTAGAAGAAGGTGGCGGAGTGTTTAACCACGCCCGACTCGATGCGAACCGCCAGCAGTTGTCGCACGGTGCTATGGGGCCGGCGCCGCTCGGCCTTGATGACGAGCGTGGCGGGGTCCTGAGCAAAGGCGAACGCCAGCCCCCCGGCCCCTGCCGTTTTCGAGTCTGGCGGGCCATCCGCCGGCAACCGATCCAACGCCGCAGTCAGCGCAATGCTGCGCAGGCCTTCCATCTGGGCGGGGCTCACGCGCAAGCTCTCGGCGGCGTAGACCACGAGGCGGCCCGTGGCTTGTTCGACCGGTGCGAGCGCCACCTGCGGGACGGGAATCGTGATTTGCGCTGCCTGCCCGGTCGGCTTGAGCAGGTTCGGTTCCTTCAGGCGTTTGGATAGGGTGAGGCCAAAGCCGACGCGGCCCAGCGCCTTGCGTCCCAGATTCACGATGAGCCGGGTCTGACCCTCGCCGCCGCGGTGCCAGCTTTCCACTACCACCGGGTTGGCACCGGCCACCGCCACGCCGCGCGGGTTGCGCAGGTCGTACCCGGCCGGCAAATCCAGCTCGAGCTGAAACACGCCGGCCTTCTCGATCGTGTAGAGGGCCTGGAGTTCGAGGCGCACTTCATCGGGCTCGAGGTAGGCTTCAACCAGTGCATCGACAGTGATGCGCGGTTCGATCTTCTCGACCCGCAGCACCAGTTCGAAGGGCACGGTGACATAGCGGTAGCTGAGTTCCCAGTTCTCAGCCGGCGTTTCACCCGCGGCCGACAGTTCTGCCGCGTCCACCTGCATCAGACCGCTGCGGCGCGTGGCTTCGACACGCAGCCCGTCGGCGACGGCAACGGCCACGAAGCCTTGTTGACGACCGACGTCTACCGCGCGGATGACCGGCACGGCGAGTTCGGTGCGCGGCTGGTCACCGCTGAATTGCTCCAGCTCGATGACCACGCTCTGCGACCCCTGTGCCGGTTCGAACAGCTCAACCGTGATTTCCTGAAGTGTGTCAGCCTGCCTGACTGACCACTGCCGCACGTTGGCGTCGTAGACGTTGACCACCTTGTGGTCAGCGGGCACTTTCAGCACCAGGCGGTCGACCGCCGCCCGACTGATCTCGTAGACCACCTGTGTGCGTGACCGTGTCACCCCTTCGTGGATCCAGACGCGCTGATCGGCCCGCACGGTCACCAGGGCCTTCAAGCCCGTGGCCCCCTCGGCCCGCGGGGTCCAGTCGATTTGCACCGCCGGCGCCGCGCCCACAAAAGCCAGCACCGTCGTTTCGGCCGGTTGTGTTGCGGGCCGCTCGCCCTCCGGCACTTCGGTAGCCGCGATGAGCGGGTGGATGTTCACTTTCACGCCGGCCTCGGGGATCCGCACGCGCCAGCGGTTCACCGGCGCCTGTGGTGCCGCGAACGAGACGCTGTTCTGTCCGGGCGATTTGTGATATGCCTTGGCGTATTCGAGGACCAGCTCGAGCAACTCGGGTTCGGCGCCTCTTTTTTCGAGCAACAGCACGTATCCGCCCGCGCCGGCTACGATCCGGGCCGGCTCATTGCCGAGTGTGGCCGAGATGATGGCGGCGTCGCCCAGGCGAAGCGGAATCTCGTGCCACCCCTCGGCCAGCACTTCGATGCTCAGTTGCGCCCTGACCTGCACTACATCCTCCGCGACGGTCGCCTCACTGTGCGCCGCGGTGATCATGGCGGCGACCGGCGGGCCCGGTTCCGGCGGCTTCGCCGTGGCCTCCCGCGCGGCGCGCCAGAGCGCCTGGAACTCCTCGTACGGCAGGAAGACACCGCGTCCCTCGCGCTCGAACACCTCCCGTAGTTTCTCGTAGGGTATGTAGATGGTTTGTTCGCGCGGGGGCGGATCGGACGTGGCCTGCGTATCCTGCCCAGGTGGCGTGACAGCCGCGCACGGCAGCACGATAAAGGCGGACAAGAGCGTGGACAGGAACGCTACAGGCCAACGGCGGTGGTTTTCGCACACGGGCCGGCTCCCTTCATAGTTACGACGGTCGAGCCCGAAAACGGCGGCGGGCCCCGGCATTTGTCCCGACGGGTGGTTTCAGCGCCATCTCTTACTACCTATGACGAGCGCAGGTCATCCCGGTTCCTGGAATTGCGCGGTTGATTCGTAAGAAGTCGCAGCATACGGCCCGCGCCGGTCCCGGCGACCTGGGCTACGGAGGTGGCCCAACGCCCGCAGTAATCACAAGACCGACGACCATTCAACCGCGTCTGAGCCGACGCGACAAGCTCCAATCGAGTGTTCGGCTGCCAGTGGGGCGCCGGCGGTGAACTCGGCGGCAGACCGGCGGCTACTTGCGCGAACCTCCAATGCAGTACAGGTGGCTGGCCGTGCGGAGGAAGAGACAGCCGTCGGCCGCGGCGAGCGATGACAGGGTGTTCTCGCCCGCCAACTCGTTTGTGGCCAGGATCTCAAAGCGGGGGCCGGCCTTCAACACCGTCGTGACCGCCTGCTCGTTGGTGGTGTAGAGTTTGCCGTCCGCCAGCAGCGGCGAAGCACTGACGGCTCCACGGGCGGTGCGCTCCGGGCCCCACACGTGCGCGCCGCTGCGGACGTCCAGACAGGTCGCCAGACCCTGGTCGTTGACGACGTACAGGTACTTTCCGTCCGAAACCGGCGTGGGGACATCGGGGCCACCCTTGCTCATTTGCCATGCGCGGTGCGACTCGGTCACATCACCCAAGCCACCGGCGCGCAGTGCCAGCACCGGCGTCACCCGCGACGGCACTATGATCAGGTCAGCAACCGGCACCGGAGACGCGCAGATGCGGTAGTTCCCACGTTTGTCCGGATTCAGGCCGCCGGCGCGCCAGATCTCACGTCCCGTGCGGGGATCGTGCCCGGTGACATAGTCGGCCCCACTGATGATCAGGTCGGTTCGTCCGGCCTGCGTGCTGAGCGTGGGTGTGGTATAGGCATCCGGGCATTCCTGGTCGGCATCGGTGCGGCGCTCGTGCTGCCAGACTACTTTGCCGCTGGCGGCCTCGAAGGCGACGATGTGCGAGGGTTCTGACGTGTGCGTGCCGTGCAGCACCTGAACGATGACCAGGTTCTCGAAAAGCAGGGGTGACGACGCATAGCCGTACTTCAGGCCGAATTTGCTGTACTGCTGCTGTAGATCGCGCTGCCACTTCTGATTTCCGTCCAGGTCGAAAGCGGTCAGAACGCCGGTGCCGGTCAGGGTCCACACATGCTTGCCGTCGGCCACAGGTGATGGAGAGGCCATGTTGTGCTTGCGATAAAGGGTGTTGCCGGTGGCGAGCCGGCGCTCCCAGAGCCGCTGGCCGTCCTGGGGCTGGAGGCAGATCAACAAGATGTTCGGCCCGCCGGCCGTAACACTGTCGGTGCGGTTCTGATCCTCCTGGTCGACATGGTCGCCGCTGGCGTCCGGTGTGGAAGCCGACATGACAAACACACGCTCCCCCGACACGATCGGCGTCGCCGCGCCCCACGAAGGGAGCGGCACCTTCCAGAGGATATTGTGGGTCTCGCTCCACTTGGTCGGCAGGTTCCTGTCCGGACTCACGCCGTCCAGCGTTGGTCCCCGCCATTGCGGCCAGTCGCCCGCCGCGGCACACCCGACTGCGATGCCTGCCAGGCCAGCCATGATCGCGTAACGCATCAGTTGACTCCCGTTCAAGCGGATCCGCGTTGTGGTCAGGGGGCCGGTCATAGGTTTGGGCGCACCAACGCCTTGGTCGTCTCGCCCGCCGCCACGTCCGCGAGTGCCTCGTTCATGCGGTTCAGCGTGTACTCGTCCGTCGCGACGTGGCCAAAGGCCGCCGCCGCGCGCGGGTCGCGCAGCAACTGCACAGCCCGATAGAAGTGCGAGAAGTCCGAGCCCCACACGCCCTGCACGCGCAGGTGTTTCCGATTCAGGTCAAAATGCGGGTTGAGCTCGATCGTGCCAGCGTTGGTGTATTGCCCCACGACGACCACGCGCCCGGCGTCGCGCACCCAGCGCAGTGCCTGGCCGACGGCGTGCGGTGCGCCGGCGGCTTCGATGACCACGTCCGGACCGCGTCCGGCGGTTCGATTCAGCAACCATTCCCGGCGGTGCTCTTCCGCCGCTTCCGTGATATCGAGACAATCCGCCGCGCCCATCTTGCGGGCCGTGTCGAGGCGGTGGGCGGGGGCGCCCAGACAGAGCACCTGCGCAGCCCCGCACAGGTGTGCCAGGGCGGTTGCGGCCAACCCGACCGGCCCCACGCCCAGAATGAGCACCGTTTCGCCGAGTTGGATGTTGGCGTGTTCGACGGCATGCAGCGCGGTTGGCAGGCCGCACCCGCCGGCCATGAACAAGGCGGGCTCGACCTGGCCGAGGCGGATGCAGAGTGTGCCCGGCTTGAGATAGATCTTCTGAGCCCATCCGCCGGTCAAACCGTCGGCAACGCCATACGTGATCCCGTACACCTTTCGGGCGGGGCAGCGCGTGCTGGCCTTGGCCACCAGGCAGTACCAGCAAGCGTGGCACGTCCGGTGTACGTCCAGGAACGTGACCTGCTCGCCCTCGACGAATGGCTGACCATGCACGTCGCGCAGTTGGCCACGGATCTTCTCCAGCAAGCCGACCGAGACGTGCCCGGGAATAATCGGATACGGCACGCCACTCAAGCGGCCCTCCAGCAGGTGGACGTCAGTGCCGCACACTTCGCTGAAGGTGGTATGCAGGAGTGCGGAGTCGGGCTGGAGGTCGGGTGTGGGAAACTCACGCAACTCTATCGGTTGCCGGGGAGCAGTCATCACGGCGGCGAGCACGGCGGGCATGAGCCACCTTCTGGCGCGGCGGCGGCAAGCGCGACGGGCACGAACCGCGCCGTGCACCACGTACGCGCATCTGTGGCAGGATTCTCGCACACGCTCCGCCTGTCTGCAAACTGGCCCGCCGCCCGCGGGTCAGAAGCCCTCAGACTAACATAACAGGCGGCACCATCGATGGGGGGCAGGTCAAAGTGTCATGGACCCTCTACTGGCTACCGTGGCCGTTGCACTGGTATGGATAGTGCTTCTTGTGGTATAGTAAAAAAGCACTTTCGTCTGACTGTGTCCGAACAAGATCTGAAATGGAGGGGTGTGGCCGTGCGCGATTCGCCAGCCAACACGGCAGAAGCAGAAACCAGTGATGCGCGTGTCGGGCAGATTCTGGACGACTTTCTCGTCCGCCGCCGGCGTGGCGAGCCGGTTGACGAAGCTGAACTGCTCGCACAGTACCCCGAGTTCGCCGACGAGCTGCGCGGGCATCTCGACCTGCTGCGCGACGTGCAACCTCCGACCGATCAGATTGATGCGCTCATTTCGCAGGGCCGCTTGAAGAAGTCCGACGACGTGCGCTACCCAGCGGAGCTGGGCGCCTACAAGATCACCGGGATCATTGGCCGCGGCGGAATGGGGATTGTGCTGCGTGCCTACGAGGAAAGCCTGAAGCGCACGGTCGCCCTCAAGATCCCCAGGCCTGAGCTGGCTGACAATGCCGCGGCCATGGCGCGTTTCAAGCACGAGGCCGTGGCGGCCGCTGCCCTGCGCCATCCGAACATCGTGACCATTTACGCAGTTGGCGAAGAGGACGGCGTGCACTTCATCGCGATGGAATACGTGCCCGGCCCATCGCTGGCACAGGTGATTCGGCAGCGCGGGGCCGATGAAGCAGCCGAGCTCTGTCCCGGCCGAGGCACCGACGAGGTACCCGGCCCGCCGGCCGATGCCGCCCCCGATCAGAACCCCAAGCGTCAGCGCGGGGCCAATGTAGCGGCCGAGCTCTGTCCCGGCCGAGGCCCCGACGAGGTACCCGGCCCGCCGGCCGATGCCGCCCCCGATCAGAACCCCAAGCGTCGGCGCGGGGCCGATGAAGCAGCCGGGCCCCGACACGACCGCCCCACCGGCGAGACGCCGGTGCCACACAGCCTCGATCTGTCCACCGAGACGATCCGCGACATCTTCCGCCAACTGCTCGCTGGCCTCGCCGCCGCGCATGCCGCCGGCCTGATCCATCGTGACATCAAGTCGTCGAACATCCTGTTGGAGCAGGGATCGGGGATCGGGGATCAGGGATCAGAACGCCGACTCGCCGCCACACCCGACGGCGTGCATGCGACCCAACCCGCGAACGTGAACCAGCGGCCGTCAACCACCGCTCCCCGTTCCCCGCTCCCCGCCGTCAAAATCGCCGACTTCGGTTTGGCGCGCCTACTGACTGCCCAGACGCGTATGACCGCGACCGGCTCGTGGCTCGGCACGCCGGAGTACATGAGCCCCGAACAAGCCCGCGGCGACGAGGATATCGACCACCGTACCGACCTCTACTCCGCCGGCGTCGTGCTTTACGAGATGCTGACCGGCCGCACGCCCTTCCGGGCTGACACGCCGACGGCGACGATCCGGAAGATCATCGACGAGGACCCACCCGACCCGCGCGAACTGGACCAGCACGTCGATCCCAACTTGGCCAGCCTGGCACTGCGGCTGATGGCGAAAGAACCTGAGGAGCGTTTCCAATCTGCACAGGACGTGCTAGCAGCGTTCGATCGGGAGAAATTGACTGGCCCTGCAAGGCCAACCTGGACCGCCGCGCTACGCGTGTTACTCGTCTTGTCAGTATTCACGTTGCTTACCGCAGGCGGAGCTTGGCTGATTGCCAAACCACGTATACCACCACAACTTCTGCCCGAGGCAGCCAGTAGAACAACAGAGGCACCAATAACCGACGTGGACACAGATGAGCTGACCGTTTGGGCGCAACGAGGACACGGGCAACGCTACGAGAGATTCTATGAGTTCGGTCCAGTCGGCGACCATATCGAACTCGTCCACGTAGCGGAGATCGTGCGCCTGTACGGCGACAACACATCGGCCATCGCCGTCGGCACGGCCCCAACCCCAGATGGCTACAGTCTATTCTTGTTCAATGATGACCACAGCGAACGGTGGCGCATGGATCTTTCCGACGAGCACGAGCGTTGGTGGCCAGACGGTGGACCGCCGACAAAGTGGAACTGCCGCCGTATCGTCGCAGTTGATATCGACGGAGAGCCAGGGGATGAGATCGTGGTTGTCGCGGGGGATATGCACAAATACCCGTGTCGGATCACCATCATTGACCCGCGCACGCAGGAGAAGTTGACGACATTCTGGCACATGGGCGGAATCTGCGGGTTGTCGATCGCGCCGGACTTTTTCGGCCCCGAGCATCCGGCTATCCTGGCCCATGCCATCAACAACTACCTGGATGGCCCCGGCCAGCCGGGATACAGTGAGGATCGTTATACGATGTATGACAAGGTCTACGTGGTAATGATCCTCGACCCCTGGAATATGGAAGGTATGGGCCCACCGCGGATGAAGGACATCCAGTGGGTGGAGCCTCTCACACCGTATGCGTACGCCGTTCTGAACCTGCCGGGCGACGGTTCCAAGTACACCGAAGCACCGGGACGCTCGCTTCAGACGCCGGGCGATGACGACATAACGCGGATTCGCTTTGTTCGACGTGGCGCCTGGGTTCGGCCCGGGGCGTCTGAGGGTCGGGCTCTGCCGCAAATCACAGGAAAAACACGGGGGAGGCGCGACGCTCTTCTTGGACCGAAACCTCAACATCGTCGGTGTCTATGGAAACGCAAGTGATCCCATTCCCGTCAATGCAGCAGAATCCTATTGGCGTGCGCGCTGGCAACCGATCATCCAGGAGGGGAAGTACGTTGACCGCTGATTGAGAGGCGACGATCTCGCCGCGAGCGTGGTGCCCGCGGCGTGCGGAGATGCCTGATCGTCCGCAGCGCAGAGTCCGAGGCCGTGCCGGCTGCGAATGCCACAGCCGGCAGGGCCCCTCAGCGTCTTGGCGCTATCGGCTGCACGCCATGTCCGCTTCGATATCAGCCTCCGTGCGATATTCCTTCCAAACCTGCACTTCGTCGATGTGACCATCGAACGTGAAGTTCACCGGGTTGTTCTCCATGCATCCGATTCTGAACGGCCGTGAGGTGTTCTGGATGGCGTTCTGGAGATTTGCAGTTCCGGACCCTGCGGGATCACCGTTGATATAGAAGTCATAGTGGTCTGATTCCTCGTTGTAGGTAAATGCTATGTGATTCCACTCTCCGAAGACGATGTTGGCTTCGCTATCAAAGACGATATCGCTCCCCGGCGGCGTTGCCTGGAATCTGAGGGCCCTGAACGTGGTGAACTCCAGCGCCCACGAGCCGTCATCGTTGGTGCCGTGCTTGTGTTTGGCCAGCAAATGCGTTCCCGTCGGTGGGGGATCGTTCGCAGGCTTTATCCACGCCTCGATCGTGAAATCGCCGGTCAGATCGAGGGCGTCGCAATCCGCGATCTCAACATGCCCACCGTTGGTAACACTTCACCCGTCTGCAAGATTTTCTGATTTTTCTGCGATTTAGCCCTTGCGCCGGGAGCGCGCACGCGCGTATATACTCGCTATGCGCAGCACGGCGACGCGCTCCGACGC
>JAHJAR010000154.1 GCA_018814045.1 Planctomycetota bacterium
CTCGAGGATCTGTCGTACCGCGTGATGATGCGGGATGTCCTTCTCTATCGCTTCGCGGATCGCCTGTTCCAGACGGGTGCCCCCGAAGTCCTCCAGCAGCAGCAACAGCCGCGCGGTGGCCGTGCCGAGATTGGCGCCGCGCTGGGCCAGACGGGTCAGCAGATCTCGACTGGCCGGTGCGGCCGCGGTGAGTCGGTCCATGCCGCGGTGCGATCGCGCCTGTCGCTTGTGGTCAACGAGTCGTTCGATGTGCTCGGGATCCTCGATCTGTCGGCGGCGGTCGAAGCTGCGGTCATGCGCCGCCACAACCGTGCCCCGGTGCATGATGCGCACCGTCTGGAGGCTGGCCACCACTGCGACGGTCTGACGCACGAGTTCATGGGGTACCGAGTAATCGTTGTGGTCGAAGCGGATGTACGGCGTCTTGCCGACGGTGAGTTCGCGCCGTTCGTCGGTGGCAAACGGTGCGTGCGGAAGTGGCAAGAGCAGGGCACGCTCCTTCTCAAAGGCTTCCGCGACCGTCAGGCTGTCATCCTCGACCCAGCGGCGATCACAAGCCGGCCCATCACACCACGCTTGTGCCTGGCAGTTTAGATCATCCACATCCTTGAAGCGTCGGGCCAGGAAGAAGGCGCGGCGTATGTATTGAATGGCCCGCTCGACGCGACCCTTTTCATTTCCTCGGGCCACAGCGACGGGCCGCGGGGCGAAGCGATAGTGTCGGGCGAAGTCCAGCAAGAGCGGGTTGAAGCGAATGGCATCGCCTCGGCGCTCGAGCACCGCGCTTTTGAGGTTGTCGTACAGCACGACACGCACGACCCCACCCCAATCGTGGAACGCGGCCTCATGGCCGCGCAGGAAGTTCTCGCTCTGTTGGCCAAGGTAGAAGCGCAGGAAGATCCGCCGCGAGTAGGAGAGCACCATCACGAAGGCGGACAGATGGCGTTGTGCCCGGCCGACGGTCAGCTTGCCGAAGTGGCCCCAGTCGACCTGGGCCTGCTCGCCGGGCAGCGTCTTGACCCGCAGGTACGCCTCGGCCACAGGCCGGGGACGATAGGGCGCGACCATGTGGCGGAAGTGATGCGGGCTGCCGTTGTACCCGCGCTGGTGGCACATCTCGTAAAGGCGACTGGCCGGGAGCTTGGGATACTGCTTCCACGTCGCGACGATCAGCGGGAGGTAGGGATCCAGCTGTGTGGCGCGGGACCGTTTGGAAACCGGTGTGCCGTCCTGAGCGAGCACACGCCGGACCACGCTGTGGTGGACACCCAGCTGTCGGGCGATGGTGCCGATCCGCCACTTCTCCGCGTGATAGAGCCGGAGGATCTCAGCCTTGATGTGCGGTGAAATCATGGGAGATGCACCTCATAGCCGAAGATCAGGGCGCCATCCGCGGCGACGTTCGGCACTGAGGGTGCCCCAGCGGGTGTACGAGCCGCACAGCCGGCCGCAGAAGTCGCAGCGTCGGCCCGGCTGGCCGGCCAAAGTCGTGACCGGCATGCGGTGGGAGATGAGAAACGCACGGTTCGATGTCGCATCACGTGCCTCCTTCTGGGCGTTTTTGTTCGGAGGCTCTTCTCGCAGGTGCTTGTGAGTCGGGGAAGGGTGATGCGTTACGGTTGTTACAATCCGCGTGCGCCAGCGCTTCTGGCGGGCGGCGTTGTTGCGGGCCCCGGGGCGTGTCCGCTGGTAGCGTCTTCCCGCCTCGCGGACGCTTCGTTTGCGATGCACCTGGCCGCAGTTGGCCGAGCAGTAGCGATGCCCCCGATCGCAACGAGTGCAGATGACCACCAGCCGGTGGCACCGCGCGCAGTTGAACATCCGGTGGCTCTGGTCGATGACCGGGCTCCTGCCACCGAGCACTGGACGCCGGAGCCACCACCGGCGATACTCAGCTCATCAACTGTGCTGTTATCGCTTTGGCGGTAGCATAGAAGCCCAGACCGTTACGCCAACGGCCTGGGCTTCGTCTTCTCGGTGGAGGCCTTGTTTTACAGCACGGACTGGTGGCTGGTCACGTCAGCATCGGTCACGCCGACGATGGGTGAAGCGGCGGTGCGATGCCCGCCGGCCCGCGGTCGGAGGCCACGAGATCCGGGGCAAGAACCACATCCACGGCCGGTACCCGGCGGGAACCAGCTCCACGGCATACGTCCGCGCGAAACCAGATCCAGTATGTGCGTTCAGAGACGGGGAAGAACCAGACCCAGGGCGCCAACGCCCCGGGACGAAGCAGATCCACTCGCTTACAGGCTGAGGAGGAAGAGAACCAGATCCAGAAGAAAACCAGGTCCACCGGGCTTGCGCCGGGGGAGAGAGAACCATATCCAGCGCTTATGCGCGGGGAGAACCAGAACCACCACTATGGCGCAAACCGCCGGAAAACCGCGCATTCAAACCGCCGCGGACAACTGTTTGCCATAGCACTTAGAAAGCACGTTAAGACAGAGGATGCAATACTCAACCTCGTCAACCTGGAAGACATCATTCTCCTACCTCCATCAGGGATTCAC
>JAHJAR010000155.1 GCA_018814045.1 Planctomycetota bacterium
CTGACCTGGCACGGGTCGAGATGCTCCGCGGCCTGCTCGCCCAACACGGGATCGAGTCCGTTGTCATGAACGCGGGACTGGCGCACGTGGGGGGTGAGGTGCCGTTCTTTCTGACGGGGCCCGAGTTGTGGGTCGCGCGCGATGAAGATCTCGCGCGCGCATTGGAGATCGTCGAGCAGTTCGAGTCCGGCGCGGAGGAGGCTTCGGTCCCCCGCGAGGCCTGGCAGTGTTCCAAATGCGGCGAGATGATCGAAGGACAGTTCACGGAGTGCTGGAACTGTCGACTCGTGTACGACGCCGATCCGAGGGAGGACCCTGACGCCAAGTGCGACGAGTGTGGCTATCCGCTGCGCGGGTTACCAGAGCGGCGTTGTCCGGAGTGCGGCACGGATTTCTGAGACGGCGGCACGACACTACGGCGGCAAAGGCACGAGCAGGTCTTCCTCGTCCGCGGGCAGCGGCGTCAGCAGGAGCACTTCTGCGACGATCAGGACGCGGATACCTTCCTTTTCACCATCCATCCGGCCGACTTGCAGGTAGCCCAGGACCCGCTGGCGGGCCGACCCGGGGCCGAAGAGCTCGTCCGCCTGGGGAGCTTCGCGCAGGCATGTGAGGAACGCCTCGATCGCCTCGGCCCGCATGACCAGCAGGTGCCGCCACGTGCCACGGCGCTGGATGGGGTAGACCGCCACGGACTCACGGTTCCAGTCGAGGACATTGTCGAGACGCGTGGCGAAGCCGGGGCTGTGCCAGCCCTCGGTGGGCGCGGCGCGCAGCGGCACGCCGGCTTGCTGCCCCGGCGTGGCGTCGCGCGGAGCCTGCCAGGCCACGTAGCCGGCGGTCGCACCGATGCCGGCCTGGACTTCGAGATCCGCCGGCCAATCGGCGTAATCACGCAGCCAGCCAGCGTCCAGGCGCGGCAACTTGTTGTAGAAGTCGTCGCGCACCTCGTCCCAGTCGTAGTGTTGCCCAGGGTGGGGCAGGCTTGGGTCGGGTGCGATGGTCGGTGGCAGACGGTCGCTCCGCCGGACGGCCTGCAAACCGGGGATCGGCTGGTTGTCAAAACCACAGACGCGCACGGAGAAGCCGTAACCACCGTCGCGCGGCGCCGGCCAGGCTTCAACCGCCACGTCGATCCGGTTCCAGCCGCGTTGCAGGGTGGCGGCGGTCGCGAGCATGCTGGGCCAGTTCTGATCCTCGAATTTGGCGATGGCGAAGTAGTCGCCACGGTGGATCAGTTGCTCGTTGATCCAGAGCGCCAGGCCGTCGTTGTGCCCCAACCACAGGCGCACTTCCTGCCGTTGCGGTGACCAGAGATACGTCGTGGCGGGTGTCACACACCAAGCCGGCATCTGCCACGCCAGATCCGCGAACGTCTGCTTCAGATCGATGAACTCCGGGGTGGCGGCGACGATGAACTCGCGCGTGGCCAGGTCGAACACCGGCGGGGTCGGCCGCGCGACATGATGTGGCGGCAGCCCTGCCGGGGGCACGTTGTCCGCGACGGCACCTGGCCGGCCCACGAGCCACGATTGAATGTAGCCCACGCCATTGTCCACATCCGCCGGCTCCAGCCGCCGGTACATTGCGGGCGTGACGTAGTAGCGCAGGGAAGCCCGGTGGCCGTAGCCCATCGAGGGAATCGGCTGGTGTCCGCAGCTATCGGAGTGGTGCGTGATCGGGTACCCGTCGCCGGCTTCACTCGTGCGCACGGTCCAGTCAAACTGGTGGCTCCACTCGTGCAGGTATACCTCCCAACCACACCATGTGCCGATGTCCGTCATAGCCGCGCCGTTTGGCCCGCAATCGGCTCCGCCGGTGACGCTTGGTCCGCGCGGATGGAACGACATGACACAATCGACGCTGCCGCGCACCGGCACGAGCTCATCGAGCGGCCCGTAGAGCCAGCCCACGTTCAGCCCGTAGGGCAGCGCGTTCTCATGCGGGATTTGCTGGAAGCGCGTGTTGAGCAGCAGTTGTCCACCGGACGCCCCATAGACCATTTGTTGCACCCAGCGCCACTCGCGCTGGATCTTGTCGAGTTGCGGCGGAGTCATCTCGACGCGGACCCTGGTCTTCTTCCCGTCCTGCTCCTGCTCGTATTCCTTGGAAAGCAGGACAGCGACGAGTGCGTCCCACGTGTTGGGTGAGACGCGCGCAGCCTGCCCGGCGCGCTCCATCACTTGCGCAACGTCCTCGATCGGCTCGCCACAGCGTTCCATCATCTCCCCCAGCCGATACCACGCGTCACCGACGCGCCACGCCGGAGGGGGCCGCTCCGCGTTGCGCAGCGTTTGTAGGGCGACCTCGAAATGCAGCCGGGCGGCCCGGAACAGGCCGCACTGCTGGGCGTAAAGTCCCATGCGGTAGTGCGTCGCGAAGTTCGAGGTCAGCCGGGCTTCGGCCTCGGCGAAACGGATGCGTCTCCAGGCCGCGCGCGCGAAGCGGGCCACTTGTTGATCGGAGCTACTGCTCAGCCGCCGGAACGCCCCCTGCGCCGTCGTCAAGCTGACCGTGCTGGCGACTGCGGTTGCCTCGAGGTACTCGCGGGCCGCGCTCGGTTTGACTCGTCCCACGACGTCGCCCAACGGCCCCAGGGCCGCGCTGCCCGCCAGCTTCATATCCGGGGCGCCGCTGGCCATCAGCGCCAGCCCCGGCGCGCCGGGCTGCACGTGCACGGTCAGTTCCAGGACGCGTTTGTCTTCCACCGCGTCCCGTTCGAGGGCCGCGGTGCCGAGGATGTACGTCTGCCCCGGCTGGCGCAGTGTCCACGTCGGGTACTCGGATTGCCCCCCGGTGAACCTGATCTCGATCGGCGCGCGCCCGACGGAATCGGGCTCGAAGAGGGCCACGAACACGATGGGCGACGGGATGATACCGAAACGATCGTATGGTCGGGTCACGCGGATGCTCTGTGTCCCGGCTTCGAGCCGGAACGATCCTAGCGGGATCGTCGTCCAGTCGCGGTGTCCTGCGGCCCACGCCGGGGTCACGATCCCGGCCGCCAGGCACATGCCGACCAGGCGTTTGACGCTGTGCTGTAACATCAGACATCCCTTCCGGGCACGGACCGGCCAGCCCCCCGCGCGGGCCGCGCCGCCCCCCCAAAAACCAAGAAACTCGCACCCGCCGTTTTGCAGCGGCACCACCACAAGGTACAAATCATCATAAGCCGGCGAAAGTGGGTGCGGCCACGCCGCCAGTGTACGCTACCGGCGCGGTTGCTGCGCCAGGGAGTATTCACAGCGACGAAACGGGGGCGAGGACTTCGATGGCGTCCATAGCGCAAAAACCAGCGTTTTGCCGAATCGTGGCGGTGGCTTGTCTGTGTGCTGCGGGGGGCGTGTCGCACGCCGCGGCCCAGACCGTGTCGCCGCAGAGCGCGCCCGCCGACGCGCGCCCACACGTCGCGATAGCCGGCTTTGTCCGCGACGCCAGCTCTGATCCGCGCGACACGTGGGTTCCGGTCGCGATTGAGGAAACGCTGGCCTGGCGGCTGGGCCGCGTCCCGGCCCTGATCACCGTGCCAACGGTGCGTACGTACGAAGCCTGGCGCGAACTGCGCGAGGACCCGGCCGCCTCGCCGGAATGGCGCCGAACCGTCCGGTTACTGGGAGCCGAGGTGTTGCTGTCCGGTACGTGCAGTGGCCCACCGGACGCGATCGTGCTACAGCTCACGCTGCTACCGACGGCCGACAAGGCCGGTGCACGCGCCTCCACAACTATCCCCACCGGCCGGCTGTTTGGGGTACTCGACGCTGCCACAAACTGGGTGCTCCAGCAACTCGGCGTGCAGGAACTCAGCGAGGACATTCAGCGTTTGATCTACGCCCCTCCGGCGCGCTCGCCATCGGCCGTCGAGTACTACGCGAAGGCCATCCTGGCCATACGCCAGGGACAATTGCTGGACACGCGGCACTACGCGTCCGAGGCTACCAGCTATGACAAACAGTATCGCCCGGCGATCCTGCTCCTGGCCCAGGTCGAACCGCAGCTCGTTCCGCAAGCGCGCACGCTCGCGGTCACGCGCCTGCGTCTGCTCGCCGAACTCGCCCGCATGCACGACGACCCGGTGGACCGCGCCGCCGCGCTGTTGGCCCAGGCGCTGATTCTGCGCCCGGCCGAAACCGACACGGCCGCGCTGCGGCGTATCGAGGAGTCCCTGAGCAGCGCCTACGAGTCACGCGAGCCCTACGGTCAACTCGCCGCCATGAACGGCATCTGCGATCTGTACCTGACCAGTACAGCTCCCGACGACGCCACCTGGTCGGAAGCGCGGCGTCAGCGTTTCAGAGAGTCCAATCTGCGCCACGCCGTCGAGTGGCAGAAAGTCGTCCTGGCCATGCTGGAGAATCTGGGTGACACGGTTGCGGAAATACCGGCCGCCAGCAAGCTCGCGCTGATCTACGAGCGTCTCGGCGAGGACAACCAGGCCCTCGCCCTACATCAGCGCACGCTCCAGGCGGCCCGCCTTACAGAAACGCGGCACATGCAGGCCACGACCTGGATGTTCATTGGGCAGTGGTACAACCGTCACGAACGCTGGCAGGAAGCCCTCGATGCGCTCAGCCGCTGCCTGACGCTCGCGGAGGGCGAGTCGAAAGCGGCGGTGCGCGTTGCCCTGGCCAACGTGTACCAGTCGATGGGCCTGCTCGAGGATGCTCTCGGGCAGTACGACCTGGCCTACGAACAGATCCGCGACGGGGAGAACTTGGGCGACCAGTTCCTTTGCCTGCGCGAGCTGTCCAAGCTGCGCATGCAACTGGGCCAGCGCGACCAAGCCATTCTCGCTTTGCAGGAAGCTATCGACATCGCCCACGTGCTCGAGCTGCGCGTCGAGGAAGACCTGCGCACTCAACTCGACGAGTGGCAGCACAACCGACCCTGAGCAGGGTCACCAACCAGTGTAGTGTCTCACAATTGCGGCGTCCTTCCGAGCCGCGACCGGTCAGGGAGCGCTTGTGTCGAGAACCGGTCGGCGCCGCCGGCAACCGCTTCCTTCTGACGGTCGCGGCTCCGGTTTGAATACGATGCCGTAATTGTGAAACACTACACTCGTCCGCCGCGGCACGCCGCGGCCGACGAACCGCACCGCGCGGAAACCAGCTACGACAGCACGACCGGTTCTATGGCCAGCACGTCGCAGGCCGCCGCCAGCGCGGCCACGTGGTCGCCGATGACGGCATGGATGTGGTTGCTGCTGTAGTTGTCGCGCAGCGTGGCGAGCGGCACATCGAAACGAGCATAGGCATGCGGCCATTCGTAAGTAGTCTGCTTGGCCAGGCGTTCCTCTTTCGCGCGTGACAGCTTTTCGAACGAGCCGGTAAAAATGTGCATCAAGAAGCGCCCGCTCCGCCGGACAATCCGGCCGAAGGTCACCTGTTTGGCTGGGGCGGCGTAGAACTGCACGCTGGCGCCGCCGCTGCGGAAGTAGAACTCCGAGGCGGGGCGCAGATGGCACTCGCGCCAGTTGCGGCGGAAGTTGCGGGAGCGCTTGGCGAACCAGGGGGCGTGCTGCCCGCTGTTGACCAGATCGTAAAGATCCTCTTTCTCGTGGTAGTGGCGCAGGTCGGCAAACAGCGCCGGTGTGCCGGTCAGGTGATGCATGAGCTGCATGGTCAGCGCACCGTTGCTGTCGCACTCGGTGGCGCAGATGAGCGGTTTTTTCTGCTGATTCTCCCAGTCGGCCGTGTCGTTTAGTAAGGCTTCCTGCACGTCGGCGATGCACAGGCCGGGCCATTCGGTCATATCGAGCTGACCGGTCAGGCCACAGAAATCGATTCCTTCGAGTTTGCAGAAGTCCTTCATGGCCAGGTACATGCGCACCTGGCGGGCCAGCGTGCCGTCGAGTCCGGGGGTCAGCTTGCGATCATCCCAGTGGATCTTGGCACAGTGTTTTTCAAGCCAGTGCAGGCCGGCCTCGACCCGGTCATCGGCGATCTTGCGGGACAGTTGCCAAAGATGAAGCTGGCCGCGGTGATACACGTGCACGCCGAATTGCTCCATCCACTGCGACGGGTCGACGTGCCCGGTGTACATGCCCATCGAAGGGCCATCGAACTCGCCGTAGCGCAGGCCGTGCAGCATGGCGGCGGCGCGCTCGCCCTTGGCACGCTCGTCCGGATCATGCAGATGCAGGAAGCGCTCCACCTCCCGCTGCACCTCTTTCTTCCGGATGTCACCCAGGATACGTCCAAACGGCCGGCCCATTTCGTCGAGTGCGCCGGCCGAGGCGAAAAATGCTACCCAGCCCGGGTGCGACGGCAGGATGTTGCCGACTTGCAGGATCGGGACTTCGGGGATCAGATTGGCAACCTGCGCGGTCAGATCCGGGAAGGACCAGACGCAGAAGTTGAAGACGACGATATCCGGATAGGCCACGCCGATGCGGCGGGCTGCTGCCCGAGCTGTGTCGTAGTTCCACACGATCTTGCGCACCGCGATGACGTCGTGCTTCTTCCGGTTGAAGTAGGTCACCAGGCGATCCTGAAACATGTGGCAGTCTTTGTCGGTCGCCTTGGCCACCCGCGCGCGCCCGTCGGTAAACGTGACAATCCCGATTTTCATGGCTGGCTCCGCTGAGGTCCTCAGTTTCCTGGCCGAGCGCACTGACGTTGCCAAACCGGCGCGCGGCAGCACTGAGCCGGGAGTCGTACCGGCGTCGACGCCCACAAGGTACTCCGCCACGCTGAGCGATGGTATTGGTGGCGCGGCCGCAGTCTGCAACGGATACTATTTACCCCATGGGCGTGGTTCAAGGCAAGCCGAGCGCGGCAACGGGCCGGGTTTCGATGACCAGGCACGAGCCAACCGGACGAAGCCGGCCGGCTACCGCACGATCTCCGCGACCGGTTTGGCGCAGGTGGTTGAGCCGTGGCCCCAACGACCTACAATCCGGTAGAGTTGGTCGCGCCGCCTCGGTCGGTGGGCGCGCCCGAGTGGCTCAAGGAGGTGACCGGTGCCCCCCCGCAAGAATCGTCCGGTCCTGTACGAGATGGTCCGCCAGAGTAGCCGAACGTCCGAGGCCGGCGCGCGGCGTCGCCGGGAAACGCCGCGCTCCGACCCCGCGCCGCCGGCAGTCGTTCCCGTGAGCAGGCCCGTTGAGCCGGAGCGGGCCCGCCCGCTACGCATCGTCAACGGTCAGGTCCATGCGACGTTCGGCTGGGCTGGCGGTACCGTGCTGGGGCTCGGTCTTCTGCTGGTCCTGTTCGTCGTCTTTCAGGCCGGCGTGCGCTACGCGCAGCAACCGGCTCAGGCACGTGACGCCGCCAACCAGACCTCGGAAGCCTTGCCGCAGTCCTACGGCGACACGTCCGGCGAAGCCGGCCAACCGGACGACCGGCCGCTGCGCGGCGGGTCGGACGCCGCGCGGGCGCCGAGTGGCGCCCCGGGAGCAACGGGGCAACCACCGCCATCGGCCACGCCGCGGCCAGCCACCCACAGTTTCCAGTTCCAACCCGGCTACCACTATGTGACGGTTCAGCACTTCCCGCGATCGCGGCTGCGCGCCGCGGAAGCAGCCCGGGCATTCCTGGGCGCCAACGGCGTGGAATGTGTGCTCGAGCAAAATCAGGATATTCGGCTCATAGCCATCGCAGCGTTTCTGCTCGATCAGGAGAATGCCGGCCAGGGGGCGCGCGAACGACGCCGATGCGAACAGCTCAAGCAGCGAATTCGGGAGTTGGGCAAAGACTACAAGTTGCAGGCGGGGTACGCGTTCGGCGAGTGCTACGAACGAAAGCACTGAGCCGCCCGCCGCCGGCGCCGCTTTCCGGGTGAGCCGATCTGCGAATGTGCCCGTCGAGGCCGGGAGAAGACCCACATGACACGTTTGGAACAGCTCCAGAAGCTGGCCGCGCTCCACCCGGATGACGCGATGCTGCCATACGGCATCGGTCTGGAGTACATCAACCTCGAACGATGGACCGACGCCATTGCCGCGTTCGACCAGGCTCTCAAGCTGGACAACAACCTGTCCGCGGCCCACTACCACAAGGCGCGTAGCGAGATCAAGGACGGACGCCACGAGTCGGCCCGGGCAACGCTCGCGACCGGCATCGAGGTCGCCCTGGCTGCGGGGGATCGCAAGACGGTCAGCGAGATGCACCAGCTCCTGGACACGATCTCCTGAGGCTGCGCAGCTCGCCGGGGCGAATCGCGGGGCGGCAAGCGCTCCTGTTTGAATGTCAGCCGAAGCTGCGCACAGATCATCCGCGGTGCGGCCATCTCGTTCAGGAAGCGGCTCGTCTGCTCCGCTGGTGTGGGCACGTCGCGCCGAAGCCAGTCGACCGGCGCGAGCTCATAGCACAAATCCAGCCGTGTCTACAGCCGCATCTGGAGCCGCAGGCGCCGCGGCCGGAGACAAGGGCGCGTATCACACCCGCCCCAGACGCTCCAGCACGCCGCGGATCAGGATCGGCCACGCGAGCGTTGCATCCGCATACACCTCGGCAAAACGCCCGCCTTCCTCAGGCGGGATGAACTTGCCCCACGAAACTCCCTCCGAGTACGTGCAGCCCGATAGCCCGCCCCAGTGCGCCGGCTCGGGACAGATGCGCACGGCGTAGCGGAAGCGGACCAGGCCGCCAAACCGCCCGCCACTGCGACGATAGATCGCCTCGGCCAGCGGACCAACCTGCTGAGCCCAGTTGCGCGGCACCCCACCCCCAACCGTGAACAGCCCCAGCCGTTCCGCGTTGCTCGCGCGCGTGAGATAATCGCGCACGTCGCGCAGGGGGTCGAATTGAATCGGCGCGTAGCCGTCTTGCGCGGCCAGCAGGTTGAACAGGTACACGTCGATGCCCAGCTCGCTGTCTGTGAACGCGGGCACGTATACCGGGATCCCTCTGGTCGCCGCCGATTGCAGGATGCCCCGCGCCGCGTGCTCCTGGTTCAGCCGCTCGCCCAGCCGGCGACAAAACTCGTAACTGCCGAACGGCTGCCCGGGGGACATGTCGTGCAGCGCGCGCGTGACGATGTGCTCGGCATCATCCAGGTTTTTTTCGAGTTCGAGCGTGTCATACACGCGCGCATAGCCGGCCTTGTACAGGCGCTCGTCTCCCCAGGACGGATCGTACCGAAAATGCGTGTGACCGATCTGCTCCACAAGGCCGTGGCACATCAGCGCCCCCGTGCTCACCACCGCGTCGAGCAACCCCTGATCGAGCATCTCCGTCAACAAGAGCCCCATCTTGGCAATCGTCATCGCACCGCTGAACGTACCCACCACGAAGCATTTGGGATCGTTGAACATCTCGCACAGCACGTCCGCCGCGTCACCCAGGTTGCGGCCGTTGAAGGCTGTGCGCGAAAGCTGCGTGAGCATCTCGTCAAATGTGCGCGCCTTGGTCACATCGAAGGGCTCCAGCGGCTTGAGCTCGTGGTTCCAGCCGGTGCCGAAGCCCCCCTCGCTGCGCATCCCGCAATCGTCAGCCGGTTGGCTCATTCACTATTCCTCCGCACAGGTGCCGGCGGCTTTTCGTCCCTGGTAAGCGCGTCGCTCAGCGTGCCTTTGCCCGCTGCTGGCCACGTCGGGTGATACAGCCAGACTGGCGATCCGGGGCGGCCGGACGCATCCTGTTCCTCTCCGCCCATTCTGGCAGCCTACGCCCGCCGCATCCGAAGTCAAGCCGACGCACGCCCCACCTCGGCCCCGCTGGGTGCCGGCGGTAGAATGAACACCATGTGCTTCCGTGTGCTGTCCTACAACATCCACAAGGCGATCGGGGTCGACCGCCAGTTCGCACCCGAACGCATCGTGGATATCCTGCGACACCACGATGCTGACGTCGTCCTGCTCCAGGAGGTCGATCGCGGCGTGGAGCGTTCCGGCCACCTCGACCTCGCCGCGTTTCTCGCGCGCCGGCTGGAATATCAACACCGCGCCGTCGGGATGAATGTCTTCCTCAAGAAGGGCAAGTGTGGCAACGCCACACTCTCACGACACCCCATCGGCCGGCAGCGCAACATCGACCTGACCATCGGCCGGCACAAGCGCCGCGGCGCGCAGCACACGCGGATCCGCGTGCTATCCGGGGAGCACGCGCTCTCCGTGGACATCTTCAACGCGCATTTCAGCCTGCTGGCACAGCTTCGCCGACAACAGATGGAACGGCTGCTGGCCACGAGCGACTTGGCCCACCTCACGCCGGACACGCCCTGCATCATAGGCGGAGATCTGAACGACTGGCGCGGCGTGCTGGACCGGCAGTACTTTGCCCCGGCCGGGTTCCAGTGCGCCACGAGTCGCCGACCGGGCTCACGCTGGTCGATCAAGACCTTCCCCTCTTTCGCCCCCACGGGCGGGCTCGACAAGCTCTTCTACCGCGGCCGGCTGCGACTGCTCCAGGCGGCCCGGAGTCGGCTGAAACTGGCGCGCCTCGCCAGCGACCACCTGCCCGTCATTGCCGACTTCGAGCTGCAGGCGTACTGATCGCCGGCGAAGCGGGTTTCTGGAAGGCGTGAGTGTCGTGCCGAACGAAGGTCAGGCGGCGCAAGCCGCGCGTGTTTCCCATAACGTCGCGTCCGAAGCAGGTCGGGGTCCCACCTGCTCACAGCACCCGCGCTCTGCGTCATCGCCGCGTCTGCTTATGGTAAAACGGGCTCAACCGGGCGCCGGTGTTGCTCGATACACGGATTGCGAGCAGGTGAAGCCACGCGGGCAAAGCCCCTCCTGTTGTTGAAACCAGGCGGGATGTGCGCCCCACCGGAGAGCGGTAGATGGATATGTTCTCGGAACAGCCGGAAAGCACGGCAAGACGCGCGCTGGTTCTGACCGTTGACGACGATAGCGACACACGCCGCCTCGTGCACGGCACACTGACCGGCAGCGGATTCTCCGTGCTCGCGTGTGCCAGCGGCGCTGAGGGGATCACCATGGCCCAGGGGCAGACGCCCGACCTGATCCTGCTGGACGTTGATATGCCGGGGATGGACGGGTTCGAAACCTGCCGCCGTTTGCAGGCCGACCCGGCGACGCGCAACATACCCGTGATTTTCCTCACCGCCGCGGGGCGTAGCGACAAGCGCCTGGCCAGAGGCTTCGGTGTGGGGGCCCGCGACTACATCGTCAAGCCGTTCTCCCGCGTGGATCTGAGTCTGCGCGTGATGGCCGCCATTCAGGCAACGCTGCCGGCCGAACGCGAGAACTGAAACACCGCGCGCGATTCGACGACATCGAAGAGCCGCGGGCTTCAGCCCGCGAGGCGTTCACGGCCAACGGAATGTCGCGGAATGTGGCGTCCCTCCGGGATGTAGCTGATCAGCCTGGCCGAACGGCGTACTTGGTCAGGTAGAAGAAGACACCCTCCGACATGGCCAATGCGAGTGCCGCCGCGCTCATGAAGAAGCCTGTCCACGAGAGCTTGGAGTTCTTGTTTCGGCGTTGGCCGGCGCTGTTGAGCCCCACGAATAATCCGACGGCTGCGGAGACCAGGGCCACGAAAAGCGCGCCTCCAATGGCAATGGGGCGCAGTCCCTTGGGGTTGTACCTCACCCAGAAGTTCTGGGGGTCGAAGTTTTGCAGGATAAGAACGGCGGCGGCAATGGCCCCAAGACCACCGGCGATCGCCAGAACCACACTCAACTTCGCCTGGGATTCGTACGTTTTGAGTTTGAACACCACGTCGGGGCCCTCGTATCTGCTTGACACTGCCGCGGTCGCTCTGGCTGGTGCGACGCGGATACTCCTTATATCGGCTTTCTCCGGCGGGCTCTAATCTCGCCCTGGCAGACAGACCGTGCCCATTGTAGCGTCCGCGCCGGGATTTCCCACCAGGGGACAAGGTGCGGCAGCGATTCCGCAGGTTTGCATCAAGCCCGACCTTCGCAGATTGGGAGAATCTGGCGAGATTTGGCGGCCCTGGCGCCGGCACCAGGGCCGATTTCGGGTTTCAAACGGCTGTCGTGCAGACCTACCCCGTTGAAACGCCGAGCGCGGATTTGGTATTCCTACCGGCACGATGTTCCTGCGCTGCCACCAGCGGCAGGTGCTCTACCTGGGCGAGATCAACGACAGCCAGGAGACCCGGCTTTCATAGTCTCTGACGGTCGCAGCTCGGTTTTGTTGGACGCTCTCAGTCCGTTACGGCGCTGGCGCCGTAGTAGGTGCGCAGGCGCCGCAAGTCGGTCTCGAGCTCCTGCGCTATCGCCGCGTAGGCCGGGTCGCCGTAGACGCTCTGCAATTCGTCCGGGTCTTGTTTCAGGTCGTAGAGTTCCCACTCGTCGAGCTGGTAGAAGTAGATCAGCTTGTAGCGCTGTGTGCGTATGCCGTAGTGGCGCGCGACGTTGTGGACGGCGGGATGCTCGAAGTACTGGTAGTAGATCGCCTGGCGCCAGTTGAGCGGGCGGCGGCCCTTCAGCAGCGGCACCAGGCTGCGGCCCTGCATGTCGTCCGGGATGGTCACGCCGGCCAGGTCGAGAAACGTCTCCGCGAAATCCAGGTTCTGGCACAGGTCGCGATTAACCGTTCCCGGCGTGATGCCGGCCGGCCAGCGTATCAGCAGGGGCATGCGCAGCGACTCTTCGTACATCCAGCGTTTGTCGTACCAGCCGTGCTCACCCAGGAACCAGCCCTGGTCCGAGGTGTAGACCACGACCGTGTTGTGGGCCAGACCGGATTCGTCCAGATACGCCAGCAGTCGCCCCACATTGTCATCCACGGAAGCCACGCAGCGCAGGTAGTCCTTTACATAACGCTGGTACTTCCAGCGTACCAACGCCGGCCCCGTCGGCTGCACGCGGCGGAAGGCCTCGTTGCGGGGTTCATAGGCGGCGTTCCAGAGCGCAAGCTGATCCTCGGTCAGTCCGTTCGGCGGCGTCAGCTTCAGATCATCGTCAGACAGGTGGCCGGAGATCGTCATCTCCTGCTGCCTGGCGGCCGTGCCACGGCCGGCCCAATCGTCGAACAGCGTCGCGGGCTCCGGGATTGTGACGTCGTCGTACAGCGTCAGGTGTTTTGGACCGGGCTGCCAGTTGCGGTGCGGGGCCTTGTGCTGGCACATCAGCAGGAACGGACGTCCGGGAGCGCGCCCGGATGTGAGCCAGGCGAGCGCCCGATCGGTGATGATGTCGGTCGTGTAGCCGGTGTATTTGGACTCGCCGTCATTGGTGAGCAGGGCGGGATTGTAGTAGGGGCCTTGTCCCCTGAGCACTTCCCAATGGTCGAACCCGGTTGGCGCGCTCTTGAGATGCCACTTCCCGATCATCGTCGTTTGATAGCCGGCCTGCCGCAGGAGCTTCGGGAACGTCTGCTGTGCGCCGTCGAATTGGTCACTATTGGTCATCAGCCCGTTCACGTGGCTGTGTTTGCCGGTCAGGATCACTGCCCGGCTTGGGGCGCAAATCGCGTTGGTGCAGAAGCAACTATCGAAGCGCATGCCCTCATGTCCGAGACGATCGATGTTGGGCGTGCGATTGACGCGGCTGCCGTAGCAGCCGATCGCCGGCGCGCAGTGATCGTCGGTCATGATGAAGACGATGTTGGGGCGGGCCGTCTCCGGTGAGCCGTTGCGGCGACGCAACTGACCGGCACAGCCCGGCAGCAGCAGCGTGGCGGCGCCCAAGCCAGCGGCTTGCAGCAGATCACGACGATCGTAGCGTGGTGTGCTCACAGCACTCCTCCCTCAGCATCAGGCAGCGTTTGCAGGAGTGTATCCGATTACGACTCGATCCGCCCCGGCGGACGCACGTTCCTGCCCTCTCGATCGGTCAGCGAATCTCCCAGGTCTTGGCGCGCCAGCTCGGCCAGCCCCTGCAAGCGCTTGACGACCTCCGGGTGCTCCTCAGCCACGTTGCGTTGCTCCCCAATGTCGCTCTTCAGATCATACAACTCGAGCCCGCAGTGCGGATGAGTGTACGGACCGGGCACGCCATCCTGGCCCGGCGTGCCTTCCAGCGTGCGGTATTGATGTTGGAAAACCAGCTTCCAGCGGCCGGCCCGCAACGCCTCGAGATCGTTCTGGTGGTAGTAGAAATACAGCACTTCGTGCGGTGACTTGGCCCCGTCCGCCCCCGCCATCAGGGGCCAGATGTCCTTTCCATCGATCTTGTGCATCGGCAGGCTGGCCCCGATCAGGCCGGCGACGGTGGGGAGAATGTCGATCGTCATGGCCGGTTCGTCACACGTGGCCCCCGCCGGAATCTTCCCCGGCCAACGCGCGATGCACGGCACGCGGACGCCCCCTTCCCAGGTTGTGCCTTTACCCTCGCGCAGTGGCCCGGTCGTTCCCGAATGGTTGCCGTAGGACAACCATGGTCCGTTGTCCGACGTGAAGATCACTAATGTGTCCTGGTCGAGATCAAGTTCGCGCAGCGTCTCGAGAATTCGCCCGACACACCAGTCGATCTCCGAGATTACGTCGCCGTACAGCCCGCGCGGCGACTTGCCGCGAAACCGCTCGGAGGCAAACAGCGGGACATGCGGCATCGGGTGCGGTACGTAGAGGAAGAAGGGCCGCGCGCGATTCCTGCGGATGAAATCGACGGCGCGTCGCGTGAACGTCGCCGTGAACCGCGTTTGGTCCGCGGGTGTGACCTTGGGATTGACGATCTGCTCCCCCTCCAGCAGCGGCAGGTCGGGGTAGCTGCGCTTGCGTTCGGCGGCGTCGGCCGGCAGGCTTACCAGGTCGGGGTGCAGCGGCCACATGTCGTTGGAATATGGAATCCCCAGGAACTCGTCGAAGCCGTGGCGTGTCGGCAGGAAGCGGGCGTGGTGGCCCAGATGCCACTTCCCGAAGATGGCCGTCGCGTAGCCGCGCGCGCGGCACAACTCTGCCAGAGTGACCTCGTCGTCGCTGATCCCGATCTTGGAGTTCGGTCCCAGCGCACCGCTGATGCCGACGCGGTTCGGGTAGCACCCGGTGAGCAATCCCGCCCGCGACGCCGAACAGACCGGCTGGGCCACATAGAAGCTGGTGAACCGCACACCTTCGGCCGCCGCCCGGTCCAGGTGCGGTGTGGCCAGATCCTTGGCGCCGAAGGCGCCGACGTCGCCGTAGCCCTGATCATCCGTGAAAATGACGACGATGTTGGGTGGACGCCGTCCGCGGGAAGACCGCCCGGCAGGGCTGAGTTGCGGCGCGGCGGCCGTGGCCAGGCCGACACCCAGTTGCCCGAGGAATTGCCGCCTGGTCCAGGCGCATGCCATTGCACTCACCTCCCATGTAGTGATCGCCGCAACTCCTGACCGGAGTACTGACGTTAGTTCCGCCACCGTCGGCAACCTGGCTCAGACCGGTGTGCTGTCTCGCTGTTGTAGCGTTGCATTCAATCCCGAGCCGCGACCGTGAGGGAGCGGTTGTGTCTGGACCGCTCGGCACCGTCGGCAACCGCTCCCTCACGGTCGCGGCTCGGAAAGACGTCGTGATTGTGAGACACGACACTGGCGTTCAACGCCCGCAGCAGCGCTTGTATTTGCGGCCGCTCCCGCACGGACAGGGGTCGTTGCGCCCCAGTCTGGGTGCCGTCGCGGCCGACATGACCGCATCGGGCAAGCCCGCCGGCTTATTCTGCCGCTGCTGCCACTGTTCGGCAAGCTCTCGCAAATGCGCGTCGGCGTGCGCGAAGAACTGCTGATACGCCGAGCAGAAGTAGCTGAGACTCGGCGCGCCGGGCTGGCCCCAGCGTTCCTTCGGGCAGCCGCCGCGGCAATGAACCAGCCAGCGGCACGCCTGGCAGGCCTGCGGCAGGGCGGACTTGCGGCGGCCGAAATCGGCCTGCCGGGATGAATTGAGCAGGTCCGCGAGGTTGCTGTTCAGCACGTTGCCCAGCCGCCAGGCTTGCGCGACGTAGAAATCGCAAGCAAATACCTCGCCGTTGTGCTCAATCACGACGTACGTACCGCATTCGCTCAGCAGTGTGCATTCCGGCGGCCGCACGCCGACATAGGTAGCGAAAACCGAATCGAACCAACGCACAAAGGTCGTGGGCTGGCCGCTGCGAAAATCGTCGCGCCAGCAGTCGAATATCGTGCAGAGAAACTCGCCGAATTGGGCGGGTGTGACGGAGAACGGCGCCGGGCGGGCCGCGTCAACCGGATCGGGTTCCAGGCAGGGAATGAACTGCATGTGTACGAGGCCGGTTTCCTTCAGCAGCGCATAAACCTCGCGTGGAAAGCGGGCTGAGTACTCGTTGACCACGGTCAGGGCGTTGACTTCGACGCCGCTGTCGAGCATGCGCCGGGCGGCGTCGATCACGCGTTGCCACGTCGGCTGACCGCCGCGGCTGACGCGATAGTGGTTGTGCACGTGCCGGGGACCATCGAGCGACAGACCGACCAGGAAGCACGCCGCGCGCAGCAGGCGACACCACTCGTCATCGATTAGCAGGCCGTTGGTCTGTAGGCCGTTTCCAACAGTCTGGCCGGAACGCCCGTAACGCCGCTCGAACTCGAGCGCCTGCTCGAAGAAGGGCACGCCCATCAGCGTCGGCTCGCCGCCCTGCCAACCGAACGAAACGTTGGTGGGACCGCCGGTCATGACCTGTTTGACGGTCGCCTCGAGCACCGCCGCACTCATGCGATGGACCACCTGCTCCGGAAACAGGCGTCCCTTGTCCAGGTAGAAACAGTAGCGGCAGGCGCTGTTGCAGTCCGGTCCGGCGGGCTTGATCAGCACGGAATCGAGTGGTTTCGTCAGATGTCCCATGAATGCTCGTGTTCTTCCGGCCGCCAGGGCCACGCGCGGAGACTATCGCGTCACGCAGCATAGCCCATCGGTGGGGACAATCGAAGCCGAGGGCAGGTGCACGTGCGGCGCGGGCGCCTATGGCAACCACTACGTGTCGATCGCGGTTGGTGTCGCCCGCGGACGAGGCTGATGCTGTGCGGATGGTTCGGCGGGTAACCCGCAGGCGGCGGCCAGGGCGGTAAGCTGCACGGCGCGCAGCTCGGCGGCCTCGAGTTCACGCAGCCGTCCCAGCACCCAGGCCCGGCAGACACGGACGTGGTAAAGCGGTTGTCCACCCGGAACGCTGACACGCAGCAGCTCCTTTTGCTGCCGCAGCCAGGTCTGGGAGCGGCGAAACCAACGGGCGGCCTCGGGCGGGGTCATCAGTTCCTGGGGCAGATCGGTCATGGGCATTCGGCTCTCCGCAGGTGGGCTCCACAGCTCGGACGCCCAATTATACGGTCCGCGCTACCGCCCGGTCAAGAAGTTCTAGAAATACTATCAGGTAGGCACCCGCGTTCAGGCGCAAAAAGCGGGTTCAGGCACACTGGCCGGTGTGCCTGAACCCGCTGTCGTAACCGATGTTTGTGCGGCGGCTCTCGAGCGATTAGAACCTATTGTTTCCGCTCGCAGCGCGCCCCGGAACCTTCCTCGAAATTGACGTAGCAGGTGACCTTGCCGTCCGGCCCCGTGGTCATGTCCAGGTCTTCCGGGACGATCCACTTCTGGAGTTTCTTGGCGAACGTGTTCTTGGTGATCGCGAATGTGACCCAGCCCTCCTCCGCGGAGTACTTCCACGTGCCTTCCGCGTAGCTCTTCTCGTCAGCCGCGCCGCCGCCGGGTTCGCACAGGACCAATTTGAACGTGCCGTCGTCGTTGAACGTGAGCTGGCGCAGCTTGGGGGTGGGACGGTCGTACTGAATAGTGCGGCGTCCTTGTCCGGGTTTCTTCGGATCGACGGGCTCCGGGGGTATTTCGAGCCAGGTTCCGGCCAGTTGTTTCTGGTCGACCGTCTCGGCAACGCGATTGTCTTTACCACAGCCCGCAAATGTCACCAGCCCTGCGACTATGAGCAGGCCCGCAATCACCAGAATGCTGCGTTTGGCCATCAGGTATCTCCTTCGCTGCTGCTGTTCGTCCACCGGGACTTCCATAACTCATGTGATGGTAACACACTGCCACCGGCGCGTACAGCGCTCCGCCGCGCCCCCGCCGGCAGCGGACGCGCTCACACCCCCGGGCCCGTGTCTGAGCCCCGAGCGCCAGCGCGTGGGTCCTCACGGCGAATGCGCTCTGGCGCAGGACCCACTCGCTGGCGCTCGGGGCTCAGATAGTGCGGCGGCCGCGCATTGCTGCCCTGTTTGGGAACGGGCTGCCTGAAGTGGCAGGTACCGGTCGTGTCGTTGCAGAATGGCGCCGGGGGGCCTAAACTTCCTGGCATGAGCACCATAGACGGCCTCCTGCTGGGCGATGCAGAGTATGCCTCCATCGCGGTCCTGATCCTGGCGGCGGCGGTGGTGACGCTCGGCATTCTGCTGGCGTCACACCTCATCGGGCCCAAACGCCGCGGACCGGTCAAGGACAGCGTCTACGAATCCGGGATGGAGCCGATCAGCGACGCGCGCCGCAAATTCAACGTGCGCTTCTACATCGTCGCCATGCTCTTCCTGCTATTCGACGTCGAAATCGTCTTCTTCTACCCCTGGGCGGCGTTATTTCCGCGACTCAACGCGGAGGCGGGCTCGCCCCACCAGGCCTGGGCCGAGGAGATGGTCGCCGGCGGCTTCGGCGTCGGGTTCTTCCTGGTTGAGATGCTCATTTTCATCGCCATCCTGCTGGTGGGCTACATCTACGCCCTGCGTAAGGGGGTCTTCCGATGGGATTGAGGCGCGAAGATGAAGGCAAAGACGCGTTGGTGGGCGACGAGTTCATCGCCACGCGCCTGGACGCCACGATCGATCTGATCCGCAAGCACGGCATCAACTGGGCCCGTCGCAACAGCCTGTGGCCGATGCCCTTCGCCACGGCCTGCTGCGGGATCGAGCTCATGCACACGGCGGCCAGCCGCTACGACATCTCGCGTTTCGGCGCCGAGGCGATGCGTTTCAGTCCGCGGCAGTGCGATTTGTTGATTTGTGCCGGCCGCGTCGCGGTCAAGATGATGCCGGTTCTTCAGACAATGTACCTGCAAATGACCGAACCGAAGTGGGTGATCTCGATGGGCGCGTGCGCGTCGAGTGGCGGCGTGTTCGACACCTATGCCGTGGTGCAAGGCATCGATCAGTTCTTGCCCGTGGACGTGTATGTGCCCGGTTGCCCGCCGCGGCCGGAGACCTTGCTGGAGGGGCTGATGGCCATCCAGCGGATCGTGACACAAGCTGGCGTCAAATCCAGCAAAGAACGGGGGCGCGGCCTGGGGCTGATCGCCCAGCCCCCGCAACAGGTAGAGCTCGGGCCGGGCCTGGCTTCGAAGAACTGAATTCCTGATGTGCGGCCGGGCAACACCCGGAGAGGGCACGTGACGCATGGCAACGGCTGATGTGATCGAGGCGCTGCGGCAGCAGTTTCCGGAACTGGAGATTGAACCGCGGCCGCTGTGCCGACACCTCGACGGGCGCGAGTCCGACCAGACGTGGGTGCGCCTGCCGCCGGACCGGCTGTTCGAGGTGATGGCGTTCTTGCGCGATGATCCGCGCACGCGGTTCGAGCAACTCATCGACCTGACCTGCGTCGACTATCTCAACTTCCCCGAGGCCGAGGACCGCTTAGCCGTCGTTTACGCGCTACTGAGCCTGACGCACAATCATCGCCTGTGGGTCAAGGTGTTCGTCAACGATCCTGACCCGGAGGTGCCCTCGGTCTACGAGTTGTGGCACGGAGCCGACTGGCCGGAACGGGAAGTGTTCGACCTGTTCGGGATCCGTTTTGCGGGCCACCCTGACCTGCGGCGCCTTTTGCTGCCGGAAGACTTCAAAGATCATCCGTTGCGCAAGGACTACCCGCTGCGCGGGCGGGGCGAGCGTGAGGCCTTCGATGCGATCCAGCGTGACAGCGCCTAGAATCGATCCCAAAACTGTGCCACAGGTTTGTAACCTGTGTTATTCACCGGTTGAAAACCGGTGCCAAAGGGGTTTTGGGACAGCGCCTAGTTTCGGTCCAGAGTGAGCTATGCCCACCGCCCCCAATATTAGAAGTACCGCCTTTGTGGCCGAGGATGCCGGCGAAGACCGCTGGACGCTAAACTTCGGTCCCCAGCATCCCGCCACGCACACGACCTTGCGCCTGGTGCTGCAACTGGACGGCGAACGCGTCGTCAAGTGCACGCCCGACATCGGCTTTCTACACAGCGGCTTCGAGAAGCTCGGCGAACATCTCAACTACAACCAATACGTCGTCGTGTGCGACCGCATGAACTACGTCTCGCCGATGGCCAACAACCTGGCTTGGCACACGGCGTGCGAGAAGCTCTTCGGGATCGAGTTGACGCCCCGCTGCAAGGCGATTCGCACGATCTGCGCCGAACTGGCCCGGATTCAGGATCACCTGCTGTGCGTGGGTTGCATGGGGCTGGACCTGGGCGCGCTCACGGCGTGGTTCTACCCATTCAATCAGCGTGAGCCGATTTTCGACCTGTTCGAGGAGCTGTCCGGGGCGCGGTTTATGGTCAGCTACACCCGCGTGGGGGGGCTGAAGGCGGACGTGCCGCCGGGCTGGCTCGACCGTCTGCGCAGGTTCCTGCGTGAGGACATGCCGCCGGGCATCAGGGATTTCGAGGCACTACTGATTCGCAACCGTATCTTCATCGAGCGCACCAAGGGGATTGGTGTCATCAGCCACGACGAGGCGGTCAACTGGTCGCTCACCGGGCCGGTGGCCCGGGCCAGCGGCGTCAAACGCGACCTGCGCAAGGACGAGCCCTACTGGTGCTACGCCGACAATTGGGACGGCCAAGGTGCCGCGGCCGTGAAGTTCAAGGTACCGATCGTCTATGGCGGGGATGTCTTCGCCCGCTGCATCGTCCGCCTGGAGGAAATCCGCCAGTCGGCGGCGATCATCGAGCAGCTCATCGATGCGCTGCCGGACGGCCCGATCAACGTGGCCCCGGAAGAGAAGCTCACACTGCCCGACAAGCGCGAGATCCATTTCTCGATCGAAGGGTTGATCCATCACTTTGAGAAGGTGATGACGAACCGCGGCTTCACTCCTCCCGTCGGTGAAGCGTACGGTGCCAACGAGACCGCCAACGGCGAGTTGGGGTTCTTCATCGCCAGCGACGGCGGCAACTGTCCCTACCGCGCCCGCTGCCGACCACCTAGCCTTATCAACTACCAGACCTTTCCCAAGCTCGTGACCGGCCACCAGATCAGCGACATTGTGGCCATCATGGGCAGCATGAACATCATCGCCGGCGAGCTCGATCGCTGAGCGAGAAGTAAGTGGCGGTCGGTCCCCGTGCCGGCCGTGGTTGGAGACGGCGACAAGAATTGCCAAGCCCCACGCCGATCAACACGCCGTCGCTCAGGCCACAGCCGAACCATGACGCTACCCGCGCGGAACGCGCCGGGTTTGCGTTGCTGTCCGCCGGGCTGTGCGCGATCGGAGGCTTGGCCAGCGCGTGGGGCAGCGGCTGGCTGCTCCCGCCGGCGGCGGATGTTGCGCAGACACCCCATCGCGTGACCGCCCTGTACCTCGGACTGGCGCTGGGGCTGAGCGGCCTGGCAGGGTTGTGCTTCGGGCGCCGCTGGCGGACGTCCGCCGGCGCCGCGCTCGAGCGTTTAACGGCGGGCGTGGATGCGCTCACTGGCCGGTCACGCGCGCTCGAGCTGGTTGCCGTCAGCATTCTGGGGCTGTTCCTCGAGGTGCTGCTGATCCGTTGGCACGCCTCGGAACTGCGGGCCGCCGCCTACTTCAAAAACGTCACGCTACTGGCCTGCTTCCTCGGCTTGGGCCTGGGGTTTGCCGCCGCCAACCGGGTCCGCTTGTCGCTGCCAACCGTGCCACTGGCGCTGGCAGCCCAGGTCATCGTGCTCTCGCTCATGGGGGCGCGCAACGCGGACGAGGTTCTGCGGCTTCCTGTGGCGCGCGAATGGCTCTGGGGCGTTCCGCTGGCTGAGTGGGACTGGAGCGCGCCGGACGCGCCGCAGTTTCGCTACTGGTTGCAGACCAGCGTCTTCTACGGCTTTTTCGCGGCGTTGTTCGTGAGCACCATTCTCATCTTTGTCCCGCTCGGACAGCTCACCGGCCGGTTGATGCGCACCTTCTCACCGCTCAAGGCTTACACGCTGAACATCCTCGGCAGCCTGGCCGGCGTGGTGCTGTTTGGGGTGGTGTCCTACCTGTGGTGGCCGCCCGCGGCTTGGTTCGCCGGCGCCGGCGTGCTGCTCCTGTTCGCGCTGCGCCACGAAGCCAAGGGGGCGGCCATCGGCGGCGTCTGCCTGGTGTGCCTGTTGGCGGTGGTGAGCAGCGAGGACGCGGGTGGTCCGGGCCACAGCATTCACTCGCCCTACCAGCGGCTCCAGATCGAGCCGGACTCGGTGCAGGACGAAACGGGGCGGCACCTGGACACCGGCCTGCTGATCAGCGCCAACAAGGCCTATCACCTGCGCACCGTCAACCTCGCGCGCGAGTTCGTCGAAGCCAACGGCGACCGTTTCCCACGCCTGCGCCAGATGTCCGCAGCCTATGATCTGCCGTACGCGCTTCTGATGCGGCCGGGGGCGGCGAGCCAGCCCGGTTCCCGGGACAGCCAGTTTCCGCCGGAAAGCGTGCTGGTCGTCGGCGCCGGGGGTGGCAACGATGTGGCGGCGGCGCTGCGGCATGGCGCAGCCCGCGTGGACGCCGTCGAGATCGACCCCGCGATCCTACAACTCGGCCGCCGGCACCACGCGGAACGCCCGTACAGTGATCCCTGCGTCGCCGTGCATGTGGACGACGCGCGGGCCTTCATGCGGCACGCTGCGGCCGAGAGTTACGACCTGATCGTATTCGGCCTGCTCGATTCGCACACACTGCTATCGGGGATGTCCGCGGTGCGGCTCGACAATTTCGTCTACACGGTGGAATCGCTCGAGCAAGCCCGGCGGCTGCTCAAAGCCGACGGGCTGCTAGTGCTTTCGTTCGCCACCGGCCCCGCCGGGAACTTGTGCACGCGCTTGCATAACATGTTGGAAGCGGTTTTTGGGCAAGCGCCGCGCTGCTTTGACCTGGGTTATGACAATGGGCTGGCGTTCGCCGTCGGTGAGGCGGCGGCGGGGCCGGGTTCGCCCGCCGGATTGCGTGAGGTCGCGGTGGAGCTGAAACCCGACGTGGTCCTGGCGACCGACGACTGGCCGTTTCTCTATCTCCAGGGACGCCAGTGGCGCGATCTGCCGCCGCCGTACTTCGTGCTGGTGGGCATGTTGGGCGTGATTTCGACGATCTGGATCCTGGCCGGGGCGGGCCGCAAGACGGGCCTGAGCCCCCATTTCTTCTTCCTGGGTGGGGCCTTTCTGCTGATCGAGGTCAAGGGTATCACCGAGTTGGCCCTGGTGTTCGGCACGACCTGGCTGGTCAGTTCGATCGTCATCGCGGGCATCCTGACGCTGATTCTGCTGGCTAATCTCTTCGTGACGCTGCTTCCCAAGCCGCGCCTGCTGGTGCATTATGGCTTGCTTGCGGCGAGCATCCTGGTGGGCTACTTCGTGCCGGTGAGCCGCCTGCTGGAGTGGGGCTGGTGGACCGCCGCCGTGGGGGCCACGATCCTCCTGCTCATGCCGCTGTTCTTCGCGGGTGTCATCTTTGCCACGTCACTGCGGCAGGCGATCTCGTTGCCACGGGTCTTCGCGAGCAACCTGCTCGGGGCGATTTTGGGGGGGCTGTGCGAATATGGTTCGCTGGCTTTGGGCTTCCGCAACTTGTACCTTTTGGGTCTCGTGCTGTATGCTGCGTCCTTCCTGACGCTGCCACGTTATCGATCCCGGCCGCCAGCGGAACCGGCAGCGACGGAGAGACTGTCCACGAGGGCCAGTAGCACTACGTCGGGCGGAGAAGCAGAGTGAGTTGGCAGACGATTGACCGCAAGAGCGTTGCAGACGAGACGCTCGGTCCGGGCCTTAGCGATGCCATCAAGGACAAGGTCCGCTCGTTCTTTCCGCGCTACCCCAGCAAACGCGCCGCCCTGATCCCCGCCCTGCACATAGTCCAGGACGGGTTGGGCTACATCTCGCTGCGCGCCATGCGCGAACTGGCCGAGGTGCTGGAGATCCCCCCGTCGGCGGTGATCGACGTGGCGACGTTCTACACGCACTTCTGGACGCACCCCAAGGGACGGAAGACGATCGTCCTGTGCCGCTCGCTCAGTTGTGAGCTGCTGGGCGGCAAACAGGTGCAGGAAGCCATCGAGCGCAAACTGGGCATCGGCGAGCACGAGACGACGCCCGACGGCGAATATTCGTTCATGACCGAGGAGTGTCTGGCCCAGTGCGACCACGCACCCTGCATGTTGATCAACGAGAAACTGCACAAGCGCGTGTGCCCCGAGGACATCGAGCGTATCCTCGCCGACCCCGACAACGACCGGCTCGATATCCCGCGGAGTGACCTGTACGACGCGCCGGCGAGGACCGCTGGTCCCGCCACCAAGGACCGCGAGCCGACCGCAGTTGATGCGGGTGAACAGCCCCCGGACACGAAAGCGACGTAGTGCCGGACGTACGGCCCAACGCGAGCGGTTGGGCGAGATGGTGACCTGGATGCCATTCGAACCCGTACTAACGAAGAACTTCGGCGTGCCCAACAGCCGCCGCCTGGACGTGTACAAAGCACGCGGCGGATACGAAGGCGCAGCGGCCGCCATGCAGAAATCACCGGCGGAAGTCGTCGCCCTGGTCAAACAGGCCAATCTGCGCGGCCGCGGCGGGGCGGGCTTTCCGGCCGGTGTGAAATGGACCTTCCTGCCGCCCGACCGCAAGATCACTTACCTGTGCTGCAACGCGGACGAGTCCGAGCCGCCCACCTTCTCCAATCGCGTGCTGTTGGAGAATGATCCGCACATGGTGCTGGAAGGCATACTGATCGCTGGCTACGCCACGCGCACCACAACGGCATACATTTACATGCGCGGCGAGTTCACCGAGTTGTTCCACATCGTGCAGAAAGCCCTCGACGAGGCCTACGCCGCCGGCTATTTCGGTCAGAACATCCTAGGCACGGACTACGCCCTGGACTGTTACATCCAGCGTGGGGCGGGGGCGTACGTGTGCGGCGAGGAGACCGGGTTGATCGAGAGCCTGGAGGGCAAACGCGGCTGGCCGCGGATCAAGCCGCCCTTCCCGGCCGTTGAGGGGGTTTTCCAGAAACCGACCGTGGTCAACAACGTCGAGACGCTGGCCTGTCTGCCCCACATAGTGACGCGCGGCCCGGAATGGTGGACCGCGCTCGGTACCCAAGGCTCCGCCGGCACGCACATGTACTGCGTCAGCGGCCCCGTCCATCGGCCCGGCTGCTACGAGGCACCACTGGGGTTGTCCACGCGCGAGTTGATCTACGGCGACGATTTCGGCCGGGGCATGCGCGGCGGCAAGAAGGTTAAGGCCGTCATGCCCGGCGGATTCTCGATGGGCGTGTTGCGCGGCGACCTGTTCCCCAACAACCCGACCGGCGAGGTTAACTGCAAGCAGGACCATGACGAGCTCGACTGCCTGCTCGACTTCGAGGACCCGCGCCGTTACGACCTGCTTGGCCTGGGGACCGGAGCGGCCGTGGTCATCCCCGAAGACGTGGACATGCGCGACGTGCTGGTCAACGTTACGCGCTTCTTTGCGTCCGAGTCCTGTGGGCAGTGCACGCACTGCCGCGAAGGCAACAACTGGGCTTACCAGATCAGCCAACGCATCCGCGCCGGAGCCGGGCGCAGTTGTGATCTCGACCTGATCGTGGAGATCGCCGCCAACATGGGCATGATGCCGGGGCTGAGCATCTGCGGCCTTTCGGACGGGGCCGCCTGGCCGTTGCGGACGATTGTGCAGAAATTCCGCGCAGAATTCGAGCGGCACATCGCCGCCCAGGACCCCGACGCGGCCGCCAGGCGCATCTGCGCGATAAACCCGGCGGCGTACGAGTTGCCCATTCTCGGGACGGGCGTGCCGGCGACCAGTGGCAAACCCCACCAGACAGGATAGAACACCGGACGTGCGGACATGCCGAAGATCATCATAGACGGTCAGGAAGTTGAATTCCGCCAGGGCGTCTCTGTCTTGCAGGCGGCGCTGGATGCCGGGGTGGATGTGCCGCACTACTGCTATCACCCCGGGCTGTCGGTAGTGGCCAGTTGCCGGCTGTGCCTGATGGAAATGAAGATGCCCCACCCGCAGACGCGGGAGCTGTCCTGGGCGCCCAAGCTCTTTCCCGCCTGCCAGACTCCGGCCCGCAAGGGCCTGGAGGTGCGCTTCGATTCGGACGTGGTCCGCAGCAATCAGCGACATCTGATGGAGTTCTACCTGCTGAACCACCCGCTTGATTGCCCCGTCTGCGATCAGGCTGGCGAGTGCCACCTCCAGGACTACAGCGAGCGCTTCGGCAGCGCCACCTCGCGCATGGTTGAGGAGAAGTACAAGAACCCCAAGAAGGACGTCGGTCCGCACACGTTGCTCTACCAGGATCGCTGTGTGCTCTGCACGCGCTGCGTGCGCTTCTGCGACGAGGTGTCCGGCACGGGGGAGCTGCGCGTGGTCAAGCGCGGCAGCCGGGCGGAGATCGACGTGGCTCCCGGGATTCCGCTCGACAACCCCTTGCAGGGTAACGTCGTGGACCTGTGCCCCGTGGGGGCCCTGCTCAACAAGGAATTCCTCTTCAAACAGCGCGTCTGGAACCTGCGCAGCACCCAGTCGATCTGTCCCGGGTGCAGCCGCGGGTGCAGCATCCACAGCGACCACGACGGCGAGCGCGTCTACCGACTGCGGCCACGCTACAACGAGAAGGTCAACGAGTGGTGGATCTGCGACGAGGGCCGGTTTGGCTGGGACTACATCCACCGCGGCGAGCGGTTGAGCGAACCGCGCATACGCCGCGCGGCCGGTCTCAAGCCGGTGCGCTGGGAGGAACTCCCTCAGATTCTGCGTTTCCACTTCCGCCAAGCGGCCGAAGCCGAACAGGGCCTGGGCGTCGCCGCGCTGCTCAGCCCGATGATGAGCAATGAGGAGGCCTGGCTGTTGGGCCGTTTCATCCGGACCGTAGCTCCGCAAGCCACGCTGGCGCTTGGCCCCGTCCCCTGTGTTGGTCAGGACCGGGTTTTTCCCAAGGGCTTCACCATCAAGGCCGAGAAGTGTCCCAACCGCTATGGCGTCGAACGCATCCTGAAGTTCTTCGGCCAGCCCCGGCTGACGTTTGAGGAGTTCGTGGCAGCCCTGGCCGAAGGAGGTTTCAGCGCGGCCTATCTCGTGGGTGGCTACCCCGGCGAGTGGGTCACCAAGGACCTGCAAAAGGCCGTCGCGCGGTTAGATTTCCTGGTCGTGCACGACCTGTTCCCCAGCGGGCTCGACGAAGCCGCCACCGTGCAGATCCCGGGGGCAAGCTGGGCTGAACGCGAGGGCAGCTTCTGCAACTGCGACGGACTGGTCCAGCATTTCGCGCGGGCGATTGTGCCCCGCGAGGGTGTCAGAAGCGACGGGCAGTTCTTCTACGAATTGTGCGGCGAGCAGGGCCTGTACCGCGCCTCACGCGTACGGGAAGAGCTGGCCGGCGACGTGCGGGAATTCACCGAACTGCACATCCCGCAGGAGGAGCCGCAATACGCGCACTAGCCGCGCTGTGAGCGGAATGCCATGGAATTGATACAGGGCCTGTTGGCGTCGCAATTCGCATTCTCGGTCATCATGCTGCTGGGCCTGCTGGGGTTGATCCTGACCAGCACGGCTGTTTGCATCCTGGCCGAGCGCAAGATCGCCGGCTTCATCCAGGACCGGAAGGGGCCCAACCGCGTTGGCCCCTGGGGATTGCTCCAGCCCATGGCCGATGGCTTGAAGTTCTTCCTGAAAGAGGACATCGTCCCGGCCTGCGTCGAGCGGCCGTTGTTCCTGTTGGCTCCCTGCCTCTCCTTCTTCCTGGCGATGCTAGGCTTCGCGATCATCCCCTGGGCCGGCGAAATCCACTGGCCTTGGATGGCGGCCGGCCAGACGGTAACCACCCAGGTCGCCAGTCTCGACATCGGCCTGCTTTACCTGCTCGCGGTCGGCTCGCTGGGGGTGTACGGCGTCGCCCTGGCCGGCTGGGCAAGCAACAACAAGTACTCGTTCTACGGCGGCATGCGGGCCACGGCCCAGATGCTCAGCTACGAGGTCCCGATGGGCCTCGGCCTGTTGTGCGTGCTGCTCGTGGCCGGCACGCTGCGGCTCGAGGTCATCGTCGACCAACAGGCCCAATCGGGCTGGTGGAACGTCTTCCTGCACCCGTTGCCCTGCTTGCTGGTCTTCATCAGCCTCCTGGCCGAGACCAACCGCACCCCCTTCGACCTGCCCGAGGCGGAGCAGGAGCTGGTGGGCGGCTACCACACCGAATACAGCTCGATGAAATTCGCCATGTTCTTCCTCGGCGAGTACATCCACATGGTGACCGCCAGTGCGTTGATGGTGGCGTTGTTCTTCGGGGGCTGGCACGTGTGGTTCCTGACGAGTGTGGACAACACGGCCTGGTGGGCCGGGCTGATCAAGTTCGGCGTCTACTTGGCCAAGGTGGCGGCATTCATCGGCTTCTACATGCTGATCCGTTGGACGTTGCCACGTTTTCGGTTCGACCAGCTTATGCGGCTGGCGTGGCGCTCGCTGGTGCCGATGGGTATGGCTCTGGTGGCGGGCACCAGTGTGCTGGTGGCCCTGGGTTGGCACCGCAACGTTGTCGCCAGCCTGGGGTTGAACGTGCTCCTCCTCGCGATCGTGCTGGTGATCGTCTCGCGCTTACCGTACGTGGTCACCGGGCGGCAGGCCAACCTGCCCGACGTCGAGGTGCGGCCCGGATGAGGTGAGGCCTGGAAGGAAGCTGCGCGAGCCGAATCTGACCCGAAGGTCGCGGGCTGATTGAGCGACGAATCGACCGCGACGGGAATGGTGCTGAATGCGTGACGTAGACATCATCGTGTTGGAAGAGCCGGTGCTGACCTCGGCCGAGCGCCTGTATCTGCCACAGATCATCGACGGCTTCCGGATCACGCTGCGCCACATGTTCAGCGTCAAGCAGCGCAACCGCACTGTGACCCAATATCCCGAGCAGCGGCGGGTCCAGCGCGTGGCGAACTACCGGGGTATGCACCGGCTGAACAAGGACCCGGAGGGTCGTGTGGCCTGCGTGGCCTGCTTCATGTGCGCCACGGCCTGCCCGGTGCACTGCATTCACATCGAGGCCGGCGCGGCCCCCTGGCCGGACCGTGAGAAGTACCCCGTCAAATTCGACATCGACGAGCTGCGCTGTATTTACTGCGGCATGTGTGAGGAAGCCTGTCCCTGCGACGCAATCGAGCTGACCCCCGATTACGAACTGGTCGGCTCCAACCGGGCCGAGATGATCTTCGACAAGGAAAAGCTCCTGCACGTTTATGACGAAACCAGCGCGGCCAAGCCGCGCAAGAACCCGCCGGTGACCGACTACGGCCTGACCGGCGAGCAGAGCAAGGACGTGGCGACCCCCAACGCCGGGCAGGAATTCTGAAAAGCGCGTTCGCGCGCGTCATCCGGTGCCGGGTCGCAGAGAAGCGAGCACAAGAAGCCAGCCGGCGCGGTTTGTTGCGAATTGGCTCCCGGCGGCGTGTGGCAACGAGCCAGGGTCGAGCATAGGATATGCACTCTGGCGGACCGAACGGTCAACACGCCACCGTTGTCGCGGGCCGGCGCGGAACAGTCTCAGGCTGGCTACCCGTACGACGCCTCTAGGTTCGAGGCCAACTGACAACCAGAAGACGGGCTCTATGGCTGCAACGTTGTTGGTACTGCTGCTCACGCTCGGAGGGCTTGGGCTGTTTCTGGCGATGCCCGGCGGCCACCTGAACAGGCGCGGCGCGGCGATCGTCGTGCTCGCCGCAGCGGCGGCGGCGTTGCTGCTGTTGATCCTCCGGCTGGTCGCCGGCGCCGCGGAAGGCACCTGGGTGGCCGCGTTCGCCCTGGTTAGCCTGTGGGGTGCCGTGCGCGTGGTGACGCACCCCCGGCCGGTCTACAGCGCGCTGTACTTCATATTGGTTGTCGTGGCCGTAGCCGGCATGCTCGTGCTGATCCAGGCCAAGCTCCTCGCCGCCGCACTCGTGATCATCTACGCCGGCGCGATTCTGGTGACATATGTCTTCGTGATCATGCTGGCACAGCAGCATGGTCCGACCCCCTGCGATAGTGAGGCCCGCGAGCCGTTCTTCGGCTGTATCGCCGGCTTTGTGCTGCTGATCGTGATCGTTGCACGGCTCTTCTCGCCAGGCGGTGACGGCCGCGCGCCGCAACCGGCCGAGGCCGCGACCGCCAGTGCCGGCACAGTCCAGGCGGTGGGGACCCACCTGTTGACGCACTACGCCGTGGGCGTGGAGCTGGCCGGCGTTCTGCTGCTGGCCGCGATGGTGGGCGCGATCGCGATCGCCCGGCGCCGCGTGCGGCCCCTGCTGGAAGGGGAGGAGGGCTGATGCTGCTGCCGTATCTGCTCATCGGGGCGGCCCTCTTCGCACTTGGGCTGATCGGCTTCGTCACCCGCCGCAACCTGATCATCATGTTCCTTTGCACCGAACTGATGTTCCAGGGCATCGTCGTCAACCTCGTCGCGTTCGGCCGTTATCCGCTCAATGGCGAACCGACTTTCGACGGGCAGGTGTTCGCGCTGTTCTTGCTGGCCGTGGCCGCTTCCGAAGCCGCGCTCGGCCTGGCCCTGGTCGTGTTGTTGTACCGCTACAAAGGCACCCTCGATGTCGGCGTGTGGAACCTGTTGAAGGATGAGTGAGCGTGCCCACTGATACGCCGCAAATCCTGCAAGCGTTGCTGGCCAGCCTGCCATTCTGGCCACTGCTGGGTGCCATCCTGGTCGGACTGGTTCTGGCCATCGGCAAGTGGCGCGAACGCGCGCATCACATCGTGGTACTCGGCGTGGCGATCTCGGCGGTGCTCTCGCTCCTGTTGTTCGCACAACTGACCGACGGAGCAGCCGGCCCCGGCGACGCGGACCCACACGCGGGCCACGCCGCCGTCGCCGAGCATACCGCCGCAGACGATGCGAGTTCCCCCACGTATACGCTGTACCGCTGGATCAGTCTCGGCCAGGGGCAGTGGATTGACATCAACTATTATCTCGACCCGCTCACGGCCGTCATGCTCGTCACGGTAACGGTCGTATCGCTGATGGTGGTGATCTACGCCATCGGCTACATGCGCGACCACCACGGGCATCCCGAGCGGGGCTACGAGCGTTTCTTCGCGTTCCTGGGGCTGTTCGTCTTCTCGATGTGCATGCTGGTGCTGGCCGGGAACTTCGTGCTGTTGTACCTGGGCTGGGAGCTGGTCGGGTTGTGCAGCTATTTGCTGATCGGCTTCTACTACCAGAGACCCGAAGCCGCGGCCGCCGCCAAGAAGGCCTTCCTGGTAAACCGCATCGGCGACTTCGGTTTCGCGCTGGGCATCTTCTCGATCTACATGTTCCTGCGCGGCGCGGTGCAACCGGGCGAAAACCCGCTGGACTACGCCGTCGTGTTCAAATACGCCCACGTTCTGGCGGAAGGCCAGTTCGCCGGAATGTCGCAGGCTACGTTCGTGGCTCTGCTGCTGATGTGCGGCGCGCTGGGCAAGAGTGCTCAATTCCCGTTGCACGTGTGGTTGCCCGACGCGATGGAAGGCCCCACGCCGGTCTCCGCTCTGATTCACGCCGCCACGATGGTCACCGCCGGCATGTACATGGTGGCCCGCTGCTGGCCGATCTTCGGCGTTTCGGAGACGGCGCAGACGGTCATCGTCGTGCTCGGGATGATCGGGGCCTGCGGGGCCGCGACGATGGCGATGGCCCAGTATGACATGAAACGCATCCTGGCGTATTCCACCATCAGCCAGTTGGCGTATATGTTCGTCGGGCTCGGCGTGGGCGCACCCGATTCGTCGATCTTCCACCTGTATACGCACGCCTTTTTCAAGGCCCTGTTGTTCCTCTGTGCCGGCAGCGTGATGCACGCCATGGGCGGCGTGATCGACCTGCGCCATTTCAGCGGCTTGCGCCGCATCCTGCCCAAGACCTATTGGCTGACGCTGATTGGCTGCCTGGCGCTGGCTGGCTTCCCACTCCTGGCCGGGTTCTGGAGCAAGGACGAGATCGTCCACGCCTGCTTCGCGTACCACCCGGTCGTCGGCGTGATCATGCTCGCGACCGCGGGGATGACGGCGTACTACACCTTCCGCATGTTCTACCTGTGCTTCCACGGCCCGACGCGGCTGCCGAAGGAAGCCGGAGAACACCCGCACGAGTCGCCACCAGTGATGCTCCGCCCGCTCTACGTGCTGGCGGCCGGCGCCATCGTGGCCGGCTACGTGGGGGTGACACCCAAGGTGTCACTCGGCGAGTCGTTCCTCGGGTTTCTCAACCCGCACGGGTTCTTCCACCGCTTCCTGGCCGGCAGCACACTGCACTACGAGGTGCATCCTGGCGGTGGTGTTCTGCTGATGTACGTCTCCGCCATCATCGCCATCGCCGGCATCGTGCTGGCGTACATGCGCTACGGCGAAGCCCCCACCGCCGATCCTGACCGGGCGGCGCTGGGCGGCCTCTGGCGGGTGTGGAATGCGAAGTACTACGTTGACGAAATCTACGAGCGCATCTTCGTCCAGCCCCTGCGGCGGCTGGGTGAGTTCTTCTTCGCCACCGACAACCACGGCATCGACGGTCTGATCTGGCTGGTCACCGCCGTCCCGCGCGGTTTGGGGGCCGGTCTGCGGTTCCTGCAAAGTGGCGCGCTCCAGGCCTACGCGCTCGGCATGGTGATCGGCCTGGCAGTCCTGATGCTGCTCTGGAGATGGATGGACGCCGCGACAATCGGCTAGTGTGAATACGAGATGATGGCTGCGCTCGGACTGAACCTGTTGATTTTCCTGCCGCTGATCGCGGCGGTGGTGATCTGGTGCCTGCCCGAGCGCCGCGCTGCGCTGGCCCCCAAGCTGGCGTTGCTGGCCGGCCTGGTCACGCTGGTAGTCTCACTGGGACTGTGGCTGTGTCTGCCGGGGACGGGGCCGTCGGGGCTCGTGGGTGAAGCGCGGGCCGACTGGATCGTGGTGGGCGATGACAGCGGCGGCGTGACAATCCGCTATCACATCGGGCTCGACGCCATCAGCGCCCCGCTGGTCGTGCTTACCGGTCTGCTGGTCCCGCTGTCGATCGCCTGTAGCTTCGTTTCCGTCAAACGCCGCACACGTGAGTACTACGCCTGGATGCTGGCGCTGACGGCGGGGATGTTCGGCGTGTTCGCCGCCCGCGACGTGTTGTTGTTTTACATCTTCTTCGAGTTCACGCTCGTCCCGCTCTACTTCCTGATCGGTATCTGGGGCGGGCCGGAGCGCCGCTACGCCGCCAGCAAGTTTTTCATCTACACTTTTGTTGGCAGCGTGATCACGTTCGCCGGCATCCTGTATCTGGCCATCCGCGCCGCCGAACTCTCGCTCACGCAGATGATCGACTTCGACCTGGCGCGGCTCTCGTCGCTGACCGGTCTGACCTTGCAGGAGCAGTCGCTGCTGTTCATCGCCTTTTTCTGCGGCTTTGCGATCAAGGTGCCGTTCTTCCCCCTGCATACGTGGCTGCCGCTGGCCCATACCGAAGCGCCCACCGCCGGCAGTGTGCTGTTGGCCGGCGTGCTGCTGAAGCTGGGCACCTATGGGTTCCTGCGTTTCAGCCTGCCGATGGTTCCGGACGGGGCCGTGCACTGGGCCCAGTTCATGGGCGGCCTGGCAATTGTCGGGATCATCTACGGCGCCCTGGTTTCCTGGGTGCAGCGCGACATGAAGAAGCTGGTTGCGTACTCGTCCGTCTCGCACCTGGGTTTCTGCATGTTGGGCATGTTCAGTCTGATGCCCGTGGGCCTGAGCGGCTCCGTGTTATACATGGTCAACCACGGCCTCAATACCGGGGCGTTGTTCCTTGTGGTCGGCATGATCTACGAGCGCTACCACACGCGCGACATGTACCACCTGGGCGGCCTGGCGCGGCAAATGCCCATCCTGGCCTTCTTCCTGATCTTCTTTGTCCTCGCCAGCATCGGCCTGCCCGGCCTCAACGGCTTTATCAGTGAATTCACCGTGCTCTTCGCGGCGTACAACTCCGACGTGCTTGGTCCCTGGTACGGGGCCCTGGGTGCCACCGGCATCCTGCTCGGTGCCGTATACTTGCTCTACATGACCGGCCGCGTGCTGTTTGGCCCCGTCAAGGAGCCGCAGGGCACGCCCGACCTTTCGGCGGGCCTCAAACGAGACCTTACCCCGCGTGAGATCACGATCCTGGTGCCCCTGGCAATACTCGTCGTTCTGCTGGGCGTGTATCCGCGCATCATCACGGACACGCTCGATCCCGCGCTGGAGGCTCAGATCCTCCGCCGCGTCGAGGAATCTGTTGCCGTACAGCAGAATGCCGACAACCTGAACTGGATTCAGGCGGATGCGTTCTCATCAGCGGCTGAGGCACCGTTGCCGAGGGATGCGGCAGCAGAGTTGGCAGCGGCTCCGGTGCTGCTGCTACCTGATTGGGTGCACCCGCCTTTGCCCGCGCCCGGAGGACCCTAATCGTGCCGGAGGCCACTGCCCCCGCGATTTCGATCGGCTCGCTCTTGCCGGAGCTCATCCTGCTCATCGCCGGCTGCGCGGCGTTGCTGCTCGGGCAGGCCGCGCGGGAGAGCCTGCGGCAAGCCCCGCCCTGGGTTGCGCTCGCGGGCATAGTGGCGGCGATCCTGGTGTTGGTCTTCCAAGTCGTAGACGTCGCTGCGGGCACTTTCGGCGGGCTGGCTTTGGGAACGATGGCCCACTTCGTCCGGCTCAGCGCCTTGACGCTCGCGGTCGCCCTGACGCTGGTCGGCTGGTCGCAGCCCCCGGTGGGGGAGCGCGGCGAATTCTTCGCGATGATGCTGCTCTCGCTGACCGGCCTCATGCTGGCCGGATCGGCCGACGATCTGGTCATGCTGTTCATGGCCCTCGAACTCGTCAGTATTCCCACCTACGTTCTGGTAGTGCTCGGCCGCCGCGGTTCCGCCGCGCTCGAAGCCGGCACCAAGTACTTCTACCTCGGGGCAATGTCGGCCGCTGTCACTGCCTATGGTTTCAGCTTCTTGTATGGCGTAGCCGGGACCGCCGCGCTGCCGGGGGCGGTCGCGGCGGTCACGGCCGCGCTGGCGCAGCCGGGCACGACAGCGTATGCAGCGGCGACGATCGGCGTCGTGCTTTCACTGGGCGGGCTGTTCTTCAAGATCGCCGCGGTGCCGCTGCACTTCTACATCGCCGACGTTTACCAGGGCGCCGCCAGTCCGGTTGCCGGCTTCCTCGGTTTCGTACCCAAGCTGGCTGGTCTGGTGGCGATCTTTCGGATCGTGGACGTAGCCGGTTGGCGAACGTACGAGGGCGGGCTGTTCTGGCTGCTCTGGCTGATCGCGATCCTGAGCATGACGATCGGCAACGTGCTCGCGCTGCGTCAGACGAACATCAAGCGCATGCTGGCCTACTCCGGTATAGCGCACTCGGGCTACATGCTCGTTGGTGTGCTGGCGGGGTATAACGCCGGCAACGGTATCGTGGGCGACGGCGTGGCGGCCTGTTGCTACTATGTGGTGATCTACGGTCTGGCCAACCTGGGGGCCTTCGCCATCCTGGGCCTGCTGCAGGTGCGCGGCCGCGATTGCGAGACGTTGCGTGACATCGCCGGCCTGCTGCGCAGCCATCCCGGCCTGGCCCTGCTGATGACGCTGGCGATGTTCACCCTGATGGGTCTGCCGCCGACGCCCGGCTTCTGGGGCAAACTGAGTTTGTTTGGCAGCGCCTTGGCCGCAGCCCAGACCACGCCCGGCCCACATGCCCACTGGCTCATCGCGCTGGTGGTTATCGCCGTGCTGAACTCGGCCCTGGCGGCGGCCTACTACCTGCGTGTGATCGCGGCCTGCCTGCTATACGAGAATCCCGAACCGGCCGAAGCCGCGCCACGGGAAGCCCAGCACGTCGGGGCTCTTCTCTGCGGCTTCCTGCTGCTGTTCTTCATGTTCTGTCCAAGCGTGTTGATGGGCCGGGGGCGCGACGCGACCAGTGGCTTCCGCGCCGCGAGTCTCGTCGCCACGGACCCTGCCCCAGCAGCACCGTCCGCCGCCCAATTGGCCACCGTGCAACCAGTACCGGCACACATCGAGCACACCGACGAATAGCGCCGCAGAACTCGTGTAGTATCTCACGCTGTTCGCATCTGATCCGAGTTCTCATGGGGCTTGCGCCGCACCCACGGGGGATGAGACTCCGAATTTACGGAGCAGCCGCGCCCGTGAGGCGGCGATACCCCTCGCGCAACAACCGCTTCCCTGCGGGCGCGGCTCGGTTCAGAGGGATGCTCCACTTACGACCAACTACACCAGCGTATTCGCCGGCGCTATAAGAAAAGGTGAATTGCGGTGTGCTCGATCGTCTCCGGCTTGCCGCGCAACAGCTCGGCGGCCTTGTTGCGATAGATGGGCTGCCGCTCGCGCCAGCGGCGCAAGTCGCGCTCGAGGTAGACCTCAACCTGGCGAAAATCACGCTCGGCGGCCCGGGCATCCCTGGACAGACGCTGCCGGATGTATCTATCGGCGCGATGCAGGTGCGGCGGGCTGTCCGCCTCGCGCGCCACGTAGGTCTCCCACGTGCGGCCGATACCTTCCCAACGAGCCTGGACGCGATCCTCAGCGTGCTGCCGCTGCTGGCAGCCCGAGTTCAGGACGGCGACGAGGGCCGCGGCAACCAGCCACCGGATTAGCGAACAGCCGCGCGGCACGCGGAGCGCCGACTCACGCGCGCCCAGGCGTTCGGGAGTATGCTCGTTCGAATCGATCATCATCAGTATGTTACCCGAAACCGCCGCAGCGGTTGCACCATCCGCCCTCCGCGCGAGCCCGCTCAGGTCAGCAGGTCAACAATGCGGTCGACTGTCCGTGCGGTGGCCCCACGTTGGGTCAGGATCGCCTCCCGCGCCGCCTGTCCCATCCGCGCGCGGCGTTCGCGGTGCCGCAGCAGGTCGGTGACGGCGTTCGCAAGCCGTTGCTGGGAGCCCACTCGCCGGCAGCCGCCCTCGGCCAGCAGCAGGTTAACGGCCTCGGTGAAGTTCTCCGTGTGCGGCCCAACCAGCATCGGCTTGGCCAGACCAGCCACCTCCATCAGGTCCGAGCCGCCCAACGGCACCAGGCTGCGTCCGACGAACACGACCCGCGCCAGTGCGTAGAACTTGCGCAGCTCGCCCATCGTATCTCCGAGGAAAACCGGCCGCGGCGCCGGGCCCGCCGCCGGCACCAGCGGTGCCCCGGTACTGCGGCGCAGGCAGGCAAAGCCGCGCTCTACAATCAGCTTTGCCACTTCGTCAAAGCGCTCCGGTTTGCGCGGGATGATGGCCAATTGCAGGTCCGGAAACTCGCCCAGCAGACTGTCGTACGCCTCGAGCACAATCGCCTCTTCCCCCGGACCGGTACTGCCACATACCCACAGCGGCTGCGTGGGGTCGATCCCCATGGCGGCCGCCAGCTCGTCTTGCCCCTCGATTCGATCGGTCACTTCGGCCACGTCGTACTTGACTGACCCGGTCACCTCGACGCGCTCGCCCGGCACGCCCAGCTCGATGAATCGCGCGGCGTAGGTCCGATCCTGGGCTCCCACCCAACGCAGCTTCGCGAACATCCGCCGCGCAAACCAGCGGATCACCGGCCAGTTGAAGCGGCGCAGGCTCTTTTCCGACGTCAGGCGGCCATTGGCGATGATCACCGGGATTCCCCGTTTTGTGGTCACCTCGATCAGGTTCGGCCACACTTCGAGTTCCATCAGCACGAGCACCGAGGGGCGGATGTGCCGCAGCACCCGCCGCAGTATCAACGAAAAGTCCAACGGAAATCGGAAGACTGGCAAATGCGGATAGAGGTTGCGGGCCCGGTCCAGACCGGTCTGGGTCGTGCTGCTGATCACTATGACGCCATCCGGCACGCGGCGGTGCAACTCGGCCACGATGGTGCGCGTCGCGTTGATCTCGCCCAGCGAGACGCCGTGAATCCACACGCAGTGGCCCGAGACAGGGCGCGACGGCACTTTGCCAAACCGTTCGCCCAGGGCCAGCCGGGAGCGTTTTTGGCTGAAGCGTCGGTAGATGAGGTAGGGCCACCCCAGGCAAACCACGAACAGGTAGATGAGGTCTATCAGAATGCTCATGCGCATGCAGACAATGGCGTGTCGGGCGATCGCGACGCCGGCACCGCTTTGATAAGCCGCGGTGCGCTCTTACAATCTACGGGCGGCACACTTGTCGGAGATCCGCTCATGCGACCCTGTGTACCACTACTAATCGCACCGTTCATGATAACAGCGCTGGGCACTTGCGTCGCGGTAGTGGCGCAAGATCAGGCAGGAAACGCCACGAGTCAGCCGGCCACCGCCGTCGATCCGACGGTGGATAAGATCCTGACGCGCCTGGAAGCACGCCCGGTGCACGACTTGCGGGCCCGGCTGACGTGGAAACGCACCTACGCGATCGAGGAGGAGGACGATTCCAGCGTCAAGGTCGGCGAAATCTTCTTCAAGGAACTCGACCCGGTACCGAAGTTCCTGGTGCACTTCCAGGAGAGCATCGTCGGGCGCCGCAAACACGAGCTTGACGAGAAGCACATGTTCGATGGGCGCTGGTACGTCGAGCTGCAATCAAAGACCAAGGCGGTAATCCGCCGCGAGGTCCGTCGCGAAGGCGACCAGATCAACCCCTACCGGATCGGCGAGGGACCGTTCCCGCTGCCGTTCGGACAGAAGAAAAGCGACATGCTGCGCGAGTTCGCGGTAACGCACATCGCCTCGACGGCCGCGGACCCGCCCGGCACCGACCATCTCCAACTCGTCCCCCGCGCGGATACGCAGACCGGCCAGCGCTACAAGACGATCGACGTCTGGGTCGCCCAGGAGGGCAAACACGCCGGCCTGCCCACCAAGGTCGTAACCGCCAAGAAGGACGGCACCGGCAAAGTGAACTCCACGCTCACCATCGTGTTCACGGAAATCCGCCTGAACGAGGGGTTCAGCGCCAGCCTGTTCAAGATCGAGACGCCCCCGGGCTGGCTGGAAGAAGTCGAAACGCTCGATTCCATCGAGCTGCCGCCGGGGGCCGGCAAGGGCCAGCCCGCGGCACCGTGATCGCCGAGCGCTGTTCCCGGCCGTGTCTTCCAAGTCTTGCTGACGTGAACATCGCGCTGCAGCATGTTGGCTGCAAATGCAGCGGCCGAACGCGACCTCGACCGCCCCAGGCACACTTGCGTCCCATGAACGGGATAGAGCCCCGCGGCTACGGCAGCATTGAAGCTACTCCAGAGCGGATTCAGATCGAGTGTAACGTTGGGTCTCCGTGCCCGAAGTGGTCTCGTGCCGAGAATTCTACGGCCGGCACGGAGACCGGCCGCTGCATTTGAATTGAAAACGCTCTAGCCCAGGTACCGCTGGTCGAAGCGCCATAGCCCGAAGTCGCGCGCCGCAGCGTAGGCCGCCTCCATCTCCGCCCGACTCGGAGTGCGGTTGATCTCCGCGTAGCCGGCGGAAGCACCGCCGACCGCGTGGTCGGGGTGGTATTGCGGCATGATGTTGACGAAGGTGTCGGCCGAGACCTCTTCGGCCAGCCAGCGGAAGATTGCGCGCGTCTCGGCGAGCAAGCCGGGCATCACCAGGTGCCGCACCAGCAATCCGCGACAGGCCACGCCATCGGGCGTACAGCGCAAGTCGCCCACCTGCCGGTGCATTTCGCTCAGCGCGGCCCGGGCACGCTCGGGGTAGTCCCCGGCCTTCAGCAAGCGGGCAGACGCGGCGCTCGACCACAGCTTGAGATCGGGCATGTAGACGTCGACCAGCCCCTCCAACAACCGCAGCGAGGACAGCGAATCGTAGGCACTGGTGTTATAGACGATCGGCAGGTGCAGACCGCGCTCGATCGCCACAGCCAGAGCCTCGACCACCTGCGGCACGACGTGTTCGGGCGTCACCAGGTTGATGTTGTGGCAACCCTGCTGCTGCAACTCCAACATCAGTCCGGCCAGTCCGCCGGCGTCCAGTTCCTGCCCCACCGAGCGCTGCGAAATATCCCAGTTCTGGCAGAAAACGCAGCGCAGGTTGCAGCGCGCGAAGAAGATCGTCCCCGAACCCCGCGTGCCGCGCAGACACAACTCTTCACCAGAGTGCGCAAACGCCGATGCGACCCGTGCGTGGCGCCCCGTGTGGCAGAACTGCTCAGCGTTGGCGAGTCGGTCAACCGCGCAGTTCCGCGGACACGCTCGGCACGATTTCAACTCCGCCAAGGCCGCCGACACCCGCCCCGCCAGCGATTTCCGCACATCTGCGGCAAAGTACGCCGGCCTGGCAGACGGCACGACGAACTGGTCCTCGCGGCGCTCCATAGCGGTAGCATACCGCGCCGGAGCTATCCCCTTAAGAGTCCACCGCCGAGCGCGTTGGCTAGTGTCGCCTCGCGCGCCCGCCGCCGGCTACGGTTTCAGCAGCAATGTTCGGCCGTAGTCGGTGCGCAGTTCGTTGAGCGCGCCGCGTAGTTGCAGGAGACCCGCCGGGTCGAGTTCGCGCTGCGTGACGCGCGTGTGCCGCGTCAGACTGAAGCTGTGTTCCGCGACAGCGACGCCCTGCTCGAAGAAACCCCACTGGCCCATGATCTTCGACACCGCCGGCGGGTGTGATTCCAGGCTCCATTTCTCGGGCCACTTGACCGTCAACTCAATCTGCTCGTCGCACGGACCGGCCAGATACACTGGATTGCTGCGCTGGCTGTGGGCCAGCGGCAGGGAGATTTCGGCCTGGAATGGCGCGTCCGCCGCCAGTCCCAGTTGATGGCAGTCGCCCAGCTTTTCGAGCGGCTTCGTGGACTTGATGTCCACATCCGCCTCGAAACTTGTGTCCGTCATGGTCCGCACGGTCAGCTTGTCGACCTTCGCTCCAGGCAACAGCCGCGCGACCAGATCGCGCACGCGCGCCCGCTGGCCCTCATCCGTTCGCAACCCTTCCGGCGAGACAAACAGGCCGCTTGTGTGCAGCGCCAGCGTGCCGCTGAAATCGCCGTTGTCTGCAATTGCTATCTTGCCGCGCAGGCTGCAACGGCTCTCGTCGGCCTCGGTCCAGGCCGGCAGCTTGGTGTACGCGACCTTGCCGCCGGGCCCCGGCCGCAACAGCGTATGGCCGGCCCAGTGCCCGTAACGGTAAATGCGCCCGCGATGTGGATCCCAGATCTCCAGCCCGTTGGTGCCTTCGAGTACAACCACGTCGGCAGCTACGAAGGCCTCCTGCGGAGCCTTGTCATTCCACACATGATCCGCCACCAGCAACCCCGGCTGCGCGGTGACGCCGGCCGCGCGCGCCAGGGCCAGCAACAGCGCCGCCGACTCAAACGGCAGACCATGGCTGCTGCGCAACACTTCGGAAGCCGCGCGGGGTTTCGCCGGCCTCCAGGTCACGTCGAACTCGACGAAATTGAACGTGGCGGCGAGCTTCTCTTGCAGCGCTCGCAGCTTCTCGGATGGGTCGTCCAGGTCTGCGGTCCATTCGGTGGCGAGCTTGGTGATGAGATCCGATTCGTCGGCCGCCGACTTGACCAAACCCAAACGCGTCGCGGCCCAGGCATCGGGCGAGCGGGCCGTGCTGAACACCAACCGCGCGCAGCGGCTCTGCCAGGGAGCCGAGTGGGGCTCGCTCGGTGCCGCCGGCAGGTCCTTGAAGGTCCAGCGTGAGCGTGTGCTCCCCGAGGCCACTCCTGGGGCCCTGAGCGCGCCCTCCGCGTTGACCGGAAAACCGTCGGGCAGATTGAGGATTTCCGGCACCACCGATGTGCCCTGTGGCACCTGGATCGTGATGACGTGTTCGCGCACCGGGTACTGGTGGTCCAAACGCACGTCGGCCGCCAGGTTCGGCTTCGTCCAGGGCGGGCTCGTGATGCGGTATTCGAGCTCCACCACGCAGCCCGGCTCGATGCCGCTCATCACCACGATGTGCTGCTGGATGTTCGCGAACGCCGGCCAGCCGGCCGAGCTGTTTGGTGAAACCGCGACGTGGGCGTAATCCGGGGCTTCGACGTAGGTGCCGTCGGCCCGCCTCACGCGCGCCGTGCTGACCTCGAGCTTGTCCACGTCGATGTTGTAGGTGATCCGCGGATCCGCGAACTCGCCGTACGCGCGATCGTTGTTCAACCGCACGTGCTTTTTCTCATGGTAGACGGTGCAACCGTCACCTTCCAGCGTCCAGTGCTGCTCCCACAACTCTATCACCGCGTCGGGCGGATCGGCCGCGTACAACGGGCCGACGCAGGCCACACACAGAATCGTCAGCAGCAGGCCCCGCGTGGCGCTGCGAGCGGGGGCCAATCGTCGTGTCAGATTCGAGCTCGTCTTGTGCATGCCTAGCCCTCCAACTCGCAGGTGATTACGCGACCGCTCAGTTCTTCAAACTTCTCGACTACTTCCTTGAAGTTGGCATAGTGCTCCGGAGCGATCGTCCACTCCTTGACCACCAGCTCGCAGGTATAGTGGATCTGCCCCGGCGTGGTCTCGAGCTCGAAATGCAGTGCCGCGGCGGGGCCGTCGATGCTGACCGCCTCGGGCTTGTCCGTCACTTTCCAGCCGGCGGGCAGACGCACGGTCTCCTCGAAGCGGCCGAGGCGCGTAGCCAGCAGCCTGAGGCCGTACTTGCGTTCCTTGGCCGAGTTGTTGCCGAACAGGTCGTACAGTGTGCGGTCGCCGAAAACCGTTTGCAGCATGGGCAACGCCAGGAAGCGCTTCTGGTTCTGGCCGAGAACGTAGTGCTCGGCCTCGAAGTCGCACTTGACCGCCAGCGGCCCCGAGAAATCGACCGGGTCCGTGCACTGCACGTTCGTAGCCCGGGCGTTGGGCGCCAAGCGCTGGAAGGTCTCGTCGAAGAACTCCCGCCGCTCTTCCGGACGCAGGCCGCTCAGCGTCCGCCGCATGCGGCCTTCGGGTGTCCCCACGGCCTCGAATTCCAGTGCCCCGGTGAGCCGGTTGTTTTCATCGATCCTGGTTTCGGCGCGCCAACTGGCCTGGCACTCCTCGGGCGGGAAGTACGGTGAGGTAGACAGTTCCTTGCCTTCGGGCAGGCCGTAGACCACGTGCTGCAGCGGCTCGAGCGTGGACCAGTTGTCTCGGCTCTTGGGCATCCAGGTGGGGTCGAGCAACTTCAGGGAGCCATCCGGCCAGCGGATGCAGGTCACGCAATGGTTGAACTGATCGGCCGGAATGCGGTCGACCCGCTGCCGGGCCATGGTCATGACCGTGAACGAGTCGAAGCCGGCCACACGCAGCATCGTCACCAACATGCCGGCCTTGTCCTTGCAAACCCCGCAGCGGTCGCGAAACGTCTCCGTGCTTGGGTGAATCGTGTAGCCCTCACACATGCCCCGGCTCGTGCCGGAGTAGCGGATATTCTCGGCGACCCAGTGGTTCAGCGCGGTGTACTTCTCTTCGTCTGTCTGGCAGTCCTTGATGATCTCGGCCACCTTTGCGCGGATCTCATCGTCGGCGGCAAGGCTGGGCTCGCTGACCCCATGAAGCCAGCGGGCTTTGTCGTTCCACGTCGGCAGTGTCGCCAACAGGAGCTTCGGGGCCACGTTGGGCATGGACTCCATGCTCGGCTCACCCTTGAACGGCGCGATGTCCCTCTTCTCGAAGCAGTACACCATGTGGTCGCCGTCCATAATCACAGTGACGGCGACCTCGCCGTTGTAAACCTCGTACTGGAGCGGCTTGTCCTTGGGCATGCGCACCGTGTAGCGTTTCTCGATCACGGGGGAGCCGGACCAGAAGTGCACCTCGTCATGCCAGTGTCCGGGAACGGGTGGTTGCAGCGGGACACCCAGCGCGTTGCGATCGTCAAAGCCGTCGTCGGCCAGATAGGCCACGTTGAAACCGGTCAGCTCGGTGATGGTCTCCACCGCGTCGCCGATCTCCAGCCGTGGGATCGTAATGACGAACTGCTGCGCCCCCCAGTACATGCCCCAGACCGGCTGCGGCTGCTGACGCTTCGCGGCCTCGGCCACCTCCTCGACCTCATCCGCGGCGCGGTACACCCGAATGGCCTTGAGTTCGAGCCGGTTGGTGTGTGGATCGAAGGGGAATGTCTGCACGGCCTGACTGCGGATCCCGCCCTCGCGCAAGACCTTGACGACCTTGTGATTGGTCGCCACCCCCAGGCCGTTGGGCCGGACGGTCACATCCGTGTGGTCGAACACTACGACCACGTCGGAGTTGTACTTGTCGGCGTCGCCCGCTGCCGCGATGCGCGCCTTGACGTCGTCATCTGCCACCGCCAGAGCGGCACACAGCAACAGCGGCGCGCAGAGCAGACCATACGTCACACGGCGTATTCTCATAGCGCAATCTCCCTACCTGTTCACCCGTGAGTCCCACGGTTTGCGGGGGCTCGCCAACCGCGGTTTCGAACTTGACAGTATATCAAACACCGCTGCCCAGCACCAACCGGCTCCGACCCGCCGCGCAGCCGCGCTCGACCGCGGCCGGCCGGCCGATCCGCCGCTCCGCCTCGATCACGGGGGCCCACGACGGGTTGATTCATCCCGCTGTTGTGCCGATGATAGCGCCAGCAGTGCCCCCTGGGGCACTGCTGGTAACCTCTCGAACGTTGACCACAAGCGTGAGGGCGACGAATGCACCAATTCAGGTGGAGCCAGAAAAGGGCACTGATACTCGGGATCGTGGGCGGCACGACGATCTGGCTCGGCAGCGTGACTGCCGAGGCACAACAGGCGGACGACGTTGGCACGTCCGGTACGCCGGCGGCCGCGGTCCGCCGACTGCTTCGCGATTTCGTGCGGGCGGTCGAGCAAAACGACATCGCCGCGGCCCAGGAGTGCTTTGCGTCAGAAGAGGATTGGAAGACCATCCTCCCCGCGGAGAACGCCGCCACCGCGGCCAAGGAGTTGGCCGAGCAGGTGCGGACCACCTTCCCTCCGTTCGTGCGCGTGCTCAAGGCCTTCGGTGACCACGACATTGTGGACACCAACCCGGGCACACGCCGCCGCACGCGCCGGGGCGATGGCGAGGTGATCGGCGACGCGGACGTGGCCGTGGACAGCTATATCTCGCTGGCCCGCGACAGCAACTACTTCATCGAGTTGCGATTCCGCCTCGGCGCCATCCTGCGCACGCAGTCCAACCGTTGGGTCGTGATCCACCCCGTGACGAAGCTCGAGCGAAGCACCCAGGAAGACGGACCCTACAAACTGCTACGTGCGTTCGCCGCGGCCGTGGACAAGAACGACGTTGACGCCGCAGTCAAGCTGTTTGCCAACGAGGAGGACATGCACCTGTTCCTTACTGGTGTGGCAGCCCGCAAAAGCGCCCTCGAGTTGCGGTCCCACGTCCGGCTGCTTTTCCACGAATTCGTCGATGCGCTGAAGGACTTCGGCGAACACGAACTGAAAGAGGTCGTTCCCGGCGCCATCCGGCGGCTGCGACGGGGCGAGTGGGGCGCAACGCAGGAAGTCATCGTCGCGGAGAACGGCCACATCACCTTCACCAGCAAGGACAACGACGGCATCCGCCTGCGTTTCAACATCGGCGGCATCCTGGCCGTCGACAAGGATCGCTGGGTAATCACCAACATGGTGACCCGCCGGGACCGCTTCAGCAAAATCGAGGTGGAAGAGCAGGGCGAGTAGCCGCTCGTGCCGCGAATGGGAGACCGGCCAGCCGTTGCCCGGATGTCTCGGTCCGGACCCGAACGTGTCAGCGGGCCACGACCAGCCCCATCAGGTGGTGCATGAGACGGGCCGCCAGGAACTCAGTGACCGTACTCGGTGGCTGGGGACACACTTCCATCACGTCCGCCCCGACGATCTCATGCCGCGCGGCCACGGCCCGCAACAGGTCCGTGACCTGAAACCAGTTGAGCCCCCCGGGCTCGGGCGCGCCGGTACCGGGCGCGGCCGCCGGGTCAAACCCATCTATGTCAACCGTGACGTATACGCGTGGCCCCAGGCCCGCGAGCACGCCCGTAATCCAATCGCGCTCTTCACGACAGGTGCGGGCAGTCACGATGCGCAGGCCGTTGCTGCGCATAAAGCGCGCCTCTGCGGCCGAGTAGCTGCGCACCCCCACCCCCACGAAATGCACGCCCATCTCGTGGATCCGGCGCATGACGCAGGCGTGACTGAAGGGCGAACCCTGATAGGTGTCGCGCAGGTCCGCGTGCGCGTCAATCTGCAACACGCACACGTCCTTGCAGCTCTTGCGCACGGCCCGAACCAAGGCAGACGTCAGACTGTGCTCGCCCCCGAGCGTGACCGGAAACTTGCCATCACCCAGCACGCGCCGCGTGACCTGGTAGACGCGCTCGAGCATGGCCTGCGGCCCGCGCGTGTCGGGTTCGAGCGATGGCAGCGTCGCCACGCCTAGTCGCGGCTCGCGTCCGAGATCCGTGTCGTAACACTCGACGTGTTGCGAGGCCGTGATGATGGCGCGCGGGCCCGCGCGCGCTCCGACACCGAAGCTGGCCGTGGCGTCGTACGGAATGGGCACTACGACGAAACGAGCGTCGTCGTACGTCGCCTGCGCCGCTGGCAAACCCAGGAAGTTGTCCGGAACCGTGTTGGGAAGGCTCTTGGCCACGGCCTCTTCCGAAAGCCGGATGTCGCCCCGAACATGCCGCGCCCGCGCGGGGTCGGCCGGCCCTACTGGAACATGAAGACCGCCGCCACCACCACGGTGGTCCACAGTCCGTTCTTGTCGCCCTCGGCGGTCTGCACCATGGCCCGCGTGGTGACGATCTGTTCGCTCATGCGGTAGATCTCGCGCCGCTCGTCATAGTCTGTGTCCGGGTCGAACTCGATCCCCAACGTCGAAGCGAGCATACTGGCTGCCATGTCCTCGACCAGGTCGGCGGCGCGGCGGGCGGTGGTGCCGAAGCCGTGGTGCTCGGAGATATAGCCGTAGTGCTCACCCTTGGCTGGGATCGCCAGGCCCAGGCCGGCGGAGACCAGCCGGTTGGGCTCGTTGGTGCGGACTTCGGCCATCACGCAATACGTTATCTGCCCCGGGACCACGCGCGCCAGTCCCCAGCGGCGGGAGACAATCTTGCAACCGGGCGGGAAAATACTCGAGACCTTGACCAGGTTGCACTCAGCTATACCGGCATCGCGCAGGGCCACCTCAAACGACTGTAGGTTGTTGCGGTGTTTACCAACGCCCCGAGTGAAGAACATGTGCGAGGGAACCAGGGGTTGCATGTGCTGCTCCTGTCGATGCTCACCAGCCGGCGACGCGACGTCGCCAGTACCAGCCTCCGGGAACGATGGCCCCACGGAGGCGAGCGGCTCCGCGAGGGGCGAGGCATTATAGCACGCGCGGCCGTCCCTGCAACGGGTGGGGCCGTCGCAGCCGCGTCGCGCGAGAAGATTCCCTGCTTCCGTTTGGATCTGCCCGGTTCGTTTTCTATAACTTCAGTAGTGGAACAATGACTTCGGGCGACGGCTCGGGACATGTTCCAGCGGGAGCCAGATATCCGGATGCACTCCGGAGGGAATGAAGCACCCAGGTTCAACTTCGTGGCCGACACCCCTCGTGGGTGTCGGCCTTGTTTTGTTATCAGCACTTGGTGGATAATGGCGGGATGGACCCGTCCGGATCAAC
>JAHJAR010000156.1 GCA_018814045.1 Planctomycetota bacterium
ATGTTCACCGGATCGGATTCCCACTGCACGCTGGCCGTCTGGCCCGCTGGTTCCAGTGCGTAGGCCAGGCCGGTTTCGTCGGCGCCGAGGTTGTTCTTGACCGGCACGAACAGCCGGCGGCGACCGGTCTCGTCATCCTCGTCGCGGACCACGGCCCACACGGCTCGGGCGGCGGCCACGAACGCCAGCGAGCCCATCGCCCGGTAGATTGCCGGCAGCGTGTTGGCCTTGTTCAGATGCGTCACGGCCAGCACGGCGACCTTGTGGCGTGCGGCCAGCTCGAACAGCCTGGCTAGCACGGCACGGACCTCGGCGTTCTTATGCGAGTCGGTCTTCCCCAGGTAGGCCGTGAGCGGGTCGATGATGACCAGGCGGCAGTCCGACACCTGCTGGATCGCCGCTTCCAGCGCGGGCAGGTCCTCGGTCAGGTCGAAGTAGTCGTCCTGCGTCTGGCCCGTGACGAGGATGCGGCGCACGGCCTGGATCGCCACGACGCGTGTGGCGTCGGCGCCAGCCGCGTCCAGCCGGGGCCGGATGGTGTCGGCCAGATCGTCCTCGGCGCTGAGCAGCACGACGCTGCCCGCCGGGTTGGGCAGCAGCGGCAGGTCCGGCCAGGTGGTACCGCTCGATACGCGGGCGGCGAGGTCCAGCGTGACAAACGACTTGCCCAGGCCGGGATCGCCGCACAGCAGCGTCAGCTTGCCCAGGGCGATGCACCCAGGCCATAACCAGCGCAGCAGTTCCGGCTGCACGTCCGCGAGGCGCACGGTTACCGGCGTGGGATTCCGCGCTGCGACGGCGGGCGGCTGGTTCGCCGCGTTTCCTGATGTCGCTGTGCGACGCACGGTGGGATCGGGGTGCAGAATCCGCTCAAAATTGCCCAGCGGCCGTGGCGGTTCGGCCGGCGGCGTGAACGAGGCCCACAGACCGAACACTTCGCCCCACAACCGCTTTGGAACGTCGGCGCGCCCCAGCGGCCGGCTGTCCGGCTCGGGCCAGTCCGGCGGCATGGCGTGCTCCCATTCCAGGCAGATCGGATTCTCGGCCGCCCACGTGTCCAGTTCATCGAGCCAATTGACCAGCATCGCTGCGGACACGCCGGCAGCACGCGCGCGAACGGCGTCCAACAGGCCGTGTTCGCAGCCGCGCAGCAGTGCGGCGCGGCGGTCGGACCAGCGATCGTTGTCGTATTGCTCCCCGCGTCGCCGATCCAGGTGCTCGGCCAGGCCGGCGGCAAGCTCCAGGTCACACGGCTCATCATGGACAAAGCCGAAGCCGCGTGACTCGACGAAGCGCCTGACCCCGATCACGTAGCCGCGCCGGAATGCGCGTTCCACGGCGGGCGGATTCGTGGGGTCCCAGCCGGTGACTCGCATCGTGGGCGGGTACATTTGCAGCAGTTCCCCGACCGTCAGCCGCGTGGGAACGGCGGCCGTGTTCTCGCCGGCGTCGGCCATCATGCCGCCTCCCGTTGCTCGCGCTGCCATTCCGCCAGCAGCCACGCCGCCAGGACCTCGACACGCTGCTGCCAACGCTGTTCCGCTTCCGGTGCCGGCGGCGCCGCCACCACCGTCATCTCGATCTGCCCGACGCGCTCCGTCGCGTCCTCTCTCGCACGCTCCATCGTGGCCACTCCATACCGAGGAATGCGGTCCGCGAACTGCGGCCCGCGGCGTCAAACGGCACGCCAGGGGTTCGGTTGAGTGGTTCGGTTGCTGACTGGCTGGATTCGGCTCAGGTTGTGGCTGGTGAATTCAATCTGTGAATTCAAGATTGCGGGCGGCGGGCCACGCTCATGGTCATGACCCGCCTGCCCGCTGTGACGGACGATCAGTTCTCGCCCTTCGCCCGCACCGCGGCGCGCGGATCGCACAACGCGGCGCCGTAGTCGAAGTACACCCGCCAGCTCACCGCCAGGCGGTTCACGTCCTGATCCAGGCCGAAGAATTCGACGGTCGGACTCTGCTGGCCGTTCAAGAACGCCACGATCATCGGCGTGGCGCCCGGGTTGGCGAACAGGTACCAGTGCTTTGTCGAAGCGGCCGACCCGAACTTCGCCGTGTTGCTGAGGCGGGGTTCCACTTCCAGGGCGACGGCCTTCTTAACACTGTTGCCGGTGGGCTGGCCAGGCAGCGTGGTGATGTATTCGCTCTCCAGGACGCCGCGCGCCGCGGTCTGCAATTCCGGCGGCACCAGCAGCGTGGCCGGCCGCAGGTCGAGGTCGTTGTCCTCGTCGTCGCGCTGCGTCAACATCGCGGTGATCGCCTTCGACAGCCCCTCGATGCCCAGGGCGGTGTCCACGCCGACCAGATAGTTGCCGTTGTCCTCGCTGAAGAAGTTGCCCGCATTGGCCAGCAGCACCGAGTACACCAAGTCCGCCAGCGCCCGCATGGCCGCGCGCCCAAACGCCCGCGCCGTCTGGTCGAAGATGCTCAAATCGTCGTTGACCAGATCGCGGCGATCGATTGACAGCAGCTTGCCGAAAGTGTCTACCTTGAAGTGCGAAGTCCACTCCGACACAGTGCCGTGCTTCAGCTCGCCGCCCGGTGCAACCTGCTGAAGGCTGCCGGTGAAGCTCGGGCGGATCGCCGTGTGCTCGTGGAAATTGGACGCCGAGCGGATCGCGGCGAACGACCGCCACGTGGCCGGCGATTCCTGGTAGCTTTCGAGCAACAGCTTGTTCGCCACGTTTCCCAGCGCCACGGGCAGCGATTACGTGCTCATCGCCGCCTTGACCATCGCGTCGCGCCCGACCGGAACGTCCTGGCCGTCGAGCTGAAGGGCCGCGCGGCACAGATCCAACGTATGCGTGGCCCGCAGGCTCGCCCCGTGCTCCATCGCCAGGCCGCCGAGCGTCTTCTCGCCCAGCGCCTCCAGGCCCATGCGCTTCAGCAGCGCTGCCTCCAGCACCGACACGTCGCTGACGGCGGGACCCGGGCTATACACGCCGTGCAGCTTGGGCCGGCTGTCCCGCAGGATGGTCAGCAGCTCAGCGGTCAGGTCCTTCACCTCGATCTCGCCGGCGATGGCGGCGGCCTTCAGTTCGTTCACCTTGTCCTGCGACTTGCCCCATCCGCCACAGGGCGGCCGACAGGTTGCCTCGATCAACTTCAACCTCTCGCGCTCGTCGGCGCGAATGGTCTCTTCATTCACGTTCTGGACATCCGTGTCCATTGCCTTCTCCTTCCGAGATGCCGCGATGGCGACGCTCGTATCCGCGTCGGCGGCCAGCGCGGTGATGCTCACTTCCCTCAACTTGCCCTTGCGAACCAGCGTGAACGCCCGCGGCGACGACACCGTGCGCCCGTTCACGTTCACCTTCTGTCCGGCGCGAATCGTCTCGTGCTCGGCGACGGACACGCCGACGCTCGCGCCGAACGAAAGCCCGCTGCGCGCCAGCTCGATGATCTGGCTGGCCGCGTCGCCTTTGCCCGAGATCAAGCCGCTGACGTAGAGCCGCCCGCCGCGCACCTCGCCGCGACCGTGGCCCACCACGCCTTTGACGCTGGCGTCGTGATCGGCCAGCAAGACGACCTGCGCGCTGATGTCGATGCCGGCTAGGTCGATCACCACGTCGCCCCAATCCGGCACGCGCATCAACGCGCCCGAGTAGGCCAGGATTTCGGCCCGCGGCGGGGTCTTTCCATCGCCGGCCCGCAATTCCACCTCGCCGGCGGCCAGCAACATGCTGTCGGCTGCGGTCGCCGTCATGTCGTTCCTCCTCCAGAGAACGGGTTGAACCCGGCCGCCAGCAGCTTCGGCGCGAGCATCTTCAGGCGGTGGCGGACCGCCCCTTCGGTGAGGCCCAGACGTCGCGCCACGGCGCTGCGATTCCCGTTGTACTCGATGAACAACCGGCACAGCGTCCGGCTCTCCTCGTTGTCGATGTACTGAAGCACATCGTCCGTCGTCCAACCCGTCGTGGTGAACTCGGCGGTGCGCTTCACGCGCAGCTCGTCGCTGGCACCCCTCTCGTCGGGGGCTTTTGCCTCGGTCAATTCGATCATCCGCTCGCGAACTACCTTCGTAACGGCCTCCGGTTCCGCGCGATCGTCCGCCTTGCCCGGCGTCGGCACGGGCTCAGGGAACTGCGGGAGCCGCCGGGCTTCCCGGCACTGCCGGGCCACGTACTTGAGCACCGCTCGCTGCACAATCGTGTAGATCAGCGTCTTGGGCGATGCCCCCCGCGCGGGGTCGTACCTGGGCGGCTTGCTCATCAGGTGCAACAGCGATTCCCCGACGACATCACCGAAGTCGACGTGCTTCGGGCACCGCTTACGGGCCTCGTTGAGCGCGACCGCCTTCGCGTACTCGAGCAGGTCAGGCGTCAGTTTGAGTTCCTGTGGTGAGGGGGTCATTTAGACCTCCTCGCCACGCTCGAGCCGCTCCCGGATATCGTCGCAGAGGGTGAACGTGATGACCGCCGGCTTGATCTCGGCCAGGCTGCCGTCCGCCCCGGTCACGCCGCGCGGCGGCACCCGGTGCATGATGAAATACTGGTCGTCATCGGGCACGCGCCGCCCGTACTTCCGCGATTCGCGCTCCGCCGACTCGCGCAGGGGCCGCAGGAAGTCGGCGTAGCGGCACCCCAGCGCCACGCACATCGCCGCGTAGGGCGTGAGGATGCCGCATTCCTCGAAGTGCTCGGCAGCGGCATCCACGTCGGCCTGCGACCAGGCGTCCGGCGTGGCGGGCTTCACGACGCTGTTCTTGACCAGCATTTCCAGCATCTCCGGCCGGCAGTCGTAGCCGCGCGACCGAAGGTGATTCGCTGCGGCGGCCAAACCCATCGGGAACATCTCCCGCCGCTCCATCTCCGCCGCCTCGTGAAAGGCCCGGTCCGCGCCCGCATGGGGCTTGAGCTTGAGGTCCACGTACTCGTCGAAGGCCAACCCGATCCGTTCCATTATCTTCTCCTTGCCGGTGTCGTGGGGCACCAACGCCCACATCCACTTATTTCCCGGCGGAAGGGCAATTCGTAAAGCTGATCCAGAGAATCTTGCCAGGCGACACGGAAGCAGCGACAAGTCATGCTGCCGTCACAACTTGCGCGCGACCGCCTAACGGCCCAATCGGCAGGATATCGTCGCACCCCAGCGCGTCACTACGGCGCGTGGGTGATGTGTCGCGTTGCTTACTGCGGGAGCCCCCGTCGGCATCGTCGGTCGGCTCGGCCTACAGCCCTCGCGATCCCACCCCACACCGGCGAGAAACACGACCGCCGGTGCTCCTTCATTGGCGGCGTGAACAGAGCTGATCCGGGGTGGCCAAGAGGCCGGCGCGTCGACATGCAAACACGCTTCCGTCGCTGCTGCGGGCCTGATATACTGACGTTGGCAGCGTTGTTGTCGGACGAGACTCTGGCACCGCCTGTGACGGAGCCGTTGAGATGCAGACAATTGCGCGCAATCGCGCTTCCCAGAGGGTCTTCCCATGAGGGTCCAGCCTTTCGCGCTCGTCGTTTCCGTCGCGCTGTGCTCCGTGTGCGCTGCGGACCCAGCCGTCTACTATGAGCTGCGCCGCAACACCGTTCCCGACATCGATTCCGCCACAATTTTGGCGCGGTCAAGCAATCCGTCGGAGGCCTTTCGCTACTGGCACGAATCGACACACTTCGTTGATCAGCCAGCAGAGGCTGGCATCTACTATTACTGGGTCCGTGCTATCTTGGCTGACACGCCTACCGAGACGCTGGAGGGTACCCACTATCTCTCGACGATCACGCTACGGTGCCCGGTGGAGGTGAAGGCCGGCGGCTCTTTCCTGATAAGCTTGAGACATGTGCTTGACCGCAACGCGCCCGAGAGCCATCACGGGCGGTTGACGCACCGCCTCTGCGAGGAGGATTTCTCGTGCGAGCCGAAGTATGAGTGGCCAATACTCGAGGTGATGGAGGTCCCTGACCCGTGGATTACCGAGCGGGATATACTGCGGGACATTTCGCTATGGGAAGAGAGCTTCGGCCCGTATGCTGAGGTTCGCGCCGAGTTCGAGTTCGAGTACGAGACGCTGGGGGGTTGGTTGATGCTGGCCGGACGGGTTCCGGAGGGAAGCGGGAATTGGGTTTCAGTGCTGATTCTGGACACGTTGCCGCCTGGACCCCTGCTTGCTGGCAGTGCAGGTCCCGATGGCGTCGAATTGGACTGGGGCGTCGAGGTCGAAACTACGGAGTTCAACGGTCCGCTCACGATGGCCTGGCCCGACTGTAACAGCAATGGGATTCCGGACAACTGCGACATCGCCTGCGGCGATCCAGGGGGGCCGTGCGACATCCCCGGTTGTGGCCAGAGCGCTGACCTGAACGCCAACGGCATCCCGGACGAATGCGAGGGAATCCTCTTCGTCGACGCCAGCGCGTCGGGCGCCAACAACGGCTCGAGTTGGGCAGACGCTTACGTGTGCCTCCAGGACGCGCTCGCCCATGCGGCACAACCCGGCGAGGGAATCTCGGAGATCTGGGCCGCCGCCGGTACATACAAGCCCGATCAGGGGCAAGGCCAGACGCAGGGCTCCCGCTACGCCACGTTTCAACTGCTCAATGGCGTGGCGCTTTATGGCGGTTTCCCGGCAGGCGGCGGCTCCTGGCAGGAGCGCGACCCGTGGACGCGGCAGACCGTTCTCGATGGCGACATCGAACCGGCCGGCCCAGCCAACAACAGTTACCACGTCGTCAAAGGCAGCAACACAGACGCGACCGCGGTACTCGATGGGTTTGTGATCCAGCATGGTCGAGCGGATCACTCTAGCAGCGGCGAAGATCCAGAGCGCGCCGGAGGTGGCCTGTACGTCAATAACGGAAGCCCGACGGTCCGCGCATGTCTGTTCCAAGACAACTACGCAAACTGGTTCGGCCCTGCCATCGGAGCCTACAATGCTAACGGGACAATGGTATTCATAAACTGCCTCTTCCGTTCGAACGACTGCACGCATGGTGATGGAGCGGTTGGCTTCTTCGGTCCCAGCACGCCAGTTCTGATCGGCTCTTGCTTCGTCGGTAACGCGGGCAACCAGGGTGGTGGGTTTTTCGCTTTCGGAGGCACGCACGCAACTCTCGTCAACTGCCTTTTCGCCAGCAACACCGCTCCCGGCGGCGGTGGAGCAATTGACAACGAGAACAATAGTAGCGTCACGCTGATGAACTGCACCCTGGTTGGTAACGACGGCGGTTCAAGTGGGGGTATCTGGAACGAGGTCGGCACTCCAGGGTCCGTCATCGTGCAGAACAGTGTTCTTTGGGGCAATTCTGGGCAACAGATATATCCGCAGAGCGCCGCTACGGTGAGCTATAGCTGCGTCCAAGGCGGCTGGCCGAGCGGCGACCACGTTCGCGACCTGGACCCACGTTTTCGCGACCCAGACGGTCCCGACAATGATCCGAGCACCTGGGCGGACAACGACTACCGTTTGGGCGCCGGATCGCCGTGCATCGACGCGGGCAGCAATTTGCTCGTTCCGGTCGACCTGGCGGACCTCGATTCCGACGGCGATACGAATGAGCGCACCCCACTGGACCTGGACGGACTCCTGCGTTTCACGGACGACGCAGGTACAGTCGATTGGGGCGTGCCGGACCCGCCGAACTACCCCTGGGTGGTTGACATGGGCGCATTCGAATTCGCTGGCACTTCGGGCTTGGTGTCCGACCTCGACGGCGATGGCGACGTGGACATCAACGACTTCAACCTCTTTGCCGGCTGCATGTCCGGTCCGTTCGTGGCTCCGCCGCCGGACTGTGACGATGCCGATTTCGACATCGACACGGACGTGGACATAGCAGACTTCGCGACGTTCCAGGCGCACTTCGGCATGTGAGACGGCCTGCGGCGCGCCCTCGCTCGCCAGCGGGCCCCGCGGGAGAGGAGCGTGAGGGCGTACCGACACGTGGCCATGCCGGAGGCCGTCGGAAATGGCGGCAGGTAGCGCGCACCGCCCCAGCACGTCGGGCGTGGCGCCGTTCCCATTGCGCCCCGCGGAAGGCCCGCGTGACTCCTTTCACTTGAGCGCCCGCACCCCGCCCCGCCCCCAGGTGAATGGGACCATCTGCACACGGCCGACGCTCGGCTCCTGCAACGCGACGCCGAAGTCGTGATAGCCGCGCATCTGAATGCCCAGCACGTTGAAGTCGGCGTCGGCCGTCTCGATCGTGGGCGACTCCTGACCGTTGAGGAACGCGACCTCGATCACCGGCAGGTCGGTCGG
>JAHJAR010000157.1 GCA_018814045.1 Planctomycetota bacterium
CCGAGCTCTTCAATATCCTGGCCAACCTTGAAGTCCTGTGTACGAGCCCGCCACCCGGGTGCAACAAGTACATGACCTTCAAGAAGCTCAAAGGGCTGCTCAAGGCCCTGGTCGAGGCGGAAAACGCCGACAGAGAGTGACCCTTCGCGGTCCGCATCGGCTCCTGCCGCAAGCCGACGGGGGCCTCAGCCGCTACGAAAACACACAAACCGCGGTAGAATGGTCCTGACTTTGCCCGGAGCGACGACCGTCGCCGCTTGGCCGCCCGCACATGGGACGATCCCCGCCGCGGGATTCCCCGGACCCGTGCCTCGCATGAACCTGATATCTGCCATCCGAACCTGGGGCGAGATGATTCGCTTCTCGCACTCGGTCTTCGCCCTACCTTTTGCCCTGGTGGCGACGTTCCTCGCGGGCCGGCACCGCGACACCGGCCTCCCCACGCTCGGCCAGTTCCTCCTCATCATCGCCTGCATGATCTTCGCCCGAAGTTTCGCGATGACCTTCAACCGAATCGCTGACGCCCGATTGGACGCCCGCAACCCGCGCACGGAGGATCGTCCCATCCCGGCCGGCAAGATCACCGGTCGCCAGGCGTGGTTTTTCCTGGGAGTGACGGCGGCTGGTTTCGCGTTGGGCTGCGCAGGCTTCTGGTGGGGCTATGGCAACGCGTGGCCGCTGATCCTGGCAATTCCGACGCTGCTGTTCCTCGCGGGCTATTCGTACACGAAGCGTTTCACCATGCTGGCACACTTCGCGTTGGGTGCGGCGATCGCCTTCTCCCCTGCCGCCGCGTGGATCGCGATTCATCCTGCCTCGATCGGGCTCTCCACGCTCCTGCTGACGGCCGCCGTGCTGCTCTGGATCACGGGCTTCGACATCATCTACGCCTGCCAGGACGTGGATGTGGACCGCCGGGAGAAGCTCCATTCGCTGCCGGCGAGAATCGGCATCGGACTGGCCCTGCTTATCTCGCGCATCTGTCACGTTTTTACTGTCGGTGCGCTTGTCGGCCTGGGCTTCTCGGCGGGTTTCGGTTGGATCTATTGGGCGGCCGTCGCGCTCACGGCAGTGCTACTCGCCGCCGAACAGTCAGTCGTTTCCCCACGGGACCTCTCCCGTGTGAACCTCGCGTTCTTCACGCTGAACGGATGCGTCAGCGTGGCCCTGGGCGCGGCGGCCATCGCCGACCTCCTCATCCTGTGATTGGTGCGGGGGATGCCGCAATCGGCCTTATGCACGGGCGCGCGGTGCAGCGAGCCGGGCTCTGTGCGACACCACCAGCAATATGCAGATGCCCCCCACGATGTGCAACAATCCGATGGTCGCGGGCCAGGATCGTCCGAAGCCTGCGATCTGTTGAGGTGAGAACACGCCGCAACGCATGAACAACAGCCCTTGCACGAGCAACACCGCGGCCAACAGTGCGGTCCGCCAGGGCGTGCGCGTGTGCAGCAAGAGAACGTAAGCCGCCGCCAGGATCACAAGCTCCCGAGCAAGGGGGAACACCGATATGCCGTAGGAGAGGGACATCGGCACGTTCCCAAGGGCGACCGCCCAGTTGAGACGCGTGCCCTCGGGCGTGGAGACCATCGCCTTGGCCTTGCCAGGCCCCATCCACTCTCCCTGCGGCGTCTTCACCCAGACGTGCCGCAGGTCTGTCACCAAGTCCGCCTTATAGCCCATGCGACGCATGAGCGAGGCCGCAAGGACGGCCCGCCCGTCACAGTCTTCCCGAAGCTCGCCGTGCGGATCGCCGGCCGCCGCGGCGAACATCTCCGCAACGGTCGGTATGTAGTCGGCGGAGCCCCACGTGTCCCAGTCCCACGCGTAGCGCACCCGCTCCAACACCATACCCTGGACGCGTCGCTGCATCTCATTCACCGGCGGAACATCGCCGTCGCCCACCGTCTTCGCCTCTTCGGAAAGGCCAGCCTCCAGGCGAGCCCTGTAAGAGGTCGCCCAGTCCTGCAGCTCTTCCTCCCACTCGGCAAGTTGCGGCGCATCGGGTTCCACGATGGCGTCGAGATTGCGAAGCCGCGACAAATGCCTGACGAATTGGCCAGGAGAGGGAAACAACACGAAGAACGTAACGACAGCAAACACGAACAGCTTCACAGGCACGCGCACGTACCAGTGGACAAAACGAGGCTGGCGTCCCCTCGCACTGTTTCCTATTCGGTGCCGTAAGAACACGTCGCAATCCTCTTGATGCTCCTGCAACGCCGCAGCCCACAGGGAACTCTTGATTCACCGGGCCGCGACGGGCCGCTATTCGGTGCCGCCGGTGTCGTTGGTGCGCAATCGACGTTGCTCGCTGATCCACTCGCGGCACCGTCCGACATACGCATCGATCGCGACCGGCGTCCACGCCGTGCCGCGTTCGATCCGCCGGCTGGTGAGTTTGCCCAGGTGCTCCGCGGCCACATCCGCAACGCACCGTCCGTTCGGGTCGTGGGAGTCTTCCATCACGTTGACGCCTGCAAGTGGCCCGTTTCCGCGCAGATTCGCCGCTGCGCCGGCCACCTGCCTCTCGAACGATAGCGCGCCGCCGAATGTCGCCTCGTCGCGCAGCGCGAGGACCAGTACGCGAACGGGATCGCAGGTCGCTGTCGCCGGTTCGGGGTCTTCCCGGGTCGTGAGCCAGAGGCCCACTGATTCGACCGCTTGTGCCCGAACCAGTGCGCTTGCATGCCCGCGTGCGGCTTCGCACAGCGCTGCGCAGGCGGATGGTGATTCGATCCTCGACAGCGCGGCCGCCGCACAGGTCGCGCGGCCTTCGTGCTCCGAACCAACGGCTTCCACCAACAGCCGCACGGCTTCTTCGTTTCCTGTCAACGCCAGGGCAAGCGCGGCGGATTCGCCGACTTCCTGATCCTCGTCCGCCATGAGTCGCGCCAACTCGCTCACCCGGATCGGCTCCGGCAATCGAGCGGTCGCCAGAACTGCCAGCGCGCGGAGGTCGGCACGTTCGTGTCTCGCCAGACGTCTCACCGCACCGGATGCCGCGTCGCCCACGGCCAGCAGCGAGTTCGAATAATACGCGCGATCCTCGACCCGTCGACATTCGGCCAGTCGCATCGCCCACCAATGTGCGCGAATCCGATTCCGCTCCAGGACCGTCAGGATGAACAGGGCGACCATCACCAAAAGCGCGATTGGAAACCAAACAGACCGCTTAGCCCGCGCGGGCGATTCTGCCGTTTCCGGGCTGGATTCTCTCGGGTCGTCCATGTGAGAGATTGTACTGTATGCGCCCCAGAATCGCCTTTCGGGCCACGTTCAGAGCCGCGCGCGTCAGCAAGCGGTCACTGCGCCGGGTGCCCTGCCTTCACGGCCCGCCTTGGCGGGACGGGTAGGCAGGTTCGCACAGCATCCAGCATCTTTGGGCCGCTGCGCCATCGCCCTTTCTCCATTCTCAATCCTACATTCACAATTCCCCTCCAATTCGAGAAACGCTGAGCAAGCATAGCAATTGGACGCAGTGCAACCTCGTCAGAACAAACGACACCGAGGTCCGAAGACTTTGCGGGCATTTGCGGGCAATGCCACTTTTTTCTGCTGTAAACGGAAGCGACGCGCGTGCGACAAACACAAAAACGCCCCGGCAAAACAAATTCCGGCAGATTCCGGCAAATGTCACTTTTTCCGGTGAAATCCCGAAGAGTTGAATCGTTCAGCGTAGGGTAGGTCCCGGACGCACCTTCTCTTGCTGCAGGGGCCGACACCCCTGTCTGCGGATGGCGACGAACACGGTCAGGGAGTCACAGTGCGGCCTTCGACCCACTTCGCCATCCGCCGCTCCAGGAGTGATATCGGCAGCGAGCCCTCGCTGAGCAGGTGATCGTGAAACGCCTTGACGTCGAATCGATCCCCGAGTGCCTGCTCCGCCGTTCGGCGTAGCTCTTGGATGTGCATCTCGCC
>JAHJAR010000013.1 GCA_018814045.1 Planctomycetota bacterium
CACTCAAAAGGCACAGCAGCACCAGGCTAACTCCGCCCGCCACGGCCAATCGCACCGGTTTCGACAATTGCTTCTGGCGCGCGGTCTCACATAACATGCCCGCGACATTAGCCACCGGACCGGGCAGGACGCAAGTGCCCGACCGCCACCGGATTCCACGGGGCCGCTCCGTGCGCCGGCGGCGCCAAATGGGCGTATACTACTTCTGCCGAAAGAATCACCGGGCCGCGCGCGGGTTACGGCCCCGCAGCCGTGTACGGGAGAGATGATGGACTCGGACTACGTCGATTCGATTCTCGAGCGCGCCAGCGAATTGCTCGAAGCCGGCCAGCCCGATGCAGCCCTGCGCCGGCTCGACCGGCTGGAGGGCGAGTTGCTGGAGGGCGAGGACCGGACCGAGTATGGCGCCCTGCGGGCCTGCGTCCTGGCCGAGCTGGGCCGGTTCGACGACGCCCTTGACCTGCTCGAGCCGCTTCTGGACGAGTTCCCCGACGCGGCCGGCCTGCATGCCGCCCGGGGCATCGTCTTGTCCAGCGCCGAAGTGCTCGACGAGGCCCGTGCCGCCCTCGAGCAGGCGGTCGCGCTCGACGAGGAGGACGAAACGGCCATCGCCAACCTCGCCCTCGTGTGTGAGAAGATGCGCGAGTACGAGCAGGCCATACGGCTCTACGATCGCGCCATGGAGCTCGGCGCCGACATCGACTGGCTGCTCCAACGCAAGGCCGCCACCCAGGCCGAACTCGGCGACTATGCCGGGGCCAAGCCGACACTCAAACGCTACCTCTCGCTCGTACCCGACGATGCCGCTCAGTGGGTGACGCTGGCCATCCTGCACAGCGACGACGAGGAATTCGAACAGGCCGCCGCCTGCTACCGCATGGCCGAGCAGCTCGAGCCGGAGTCGGCCGCGCTACGGCTGAACTGGGGAGTTACGGCCGTACGCGGCCGCGATCTGGCGGAAGCACGCCGCCAATGCGAACACCTCCAGCAGATCATCCCCGACTCGGCGCGCACGCTGCTCTTGCAGGCGTTTATCCTCGAAGAAGACGACGACCTGTCCGCCGCCCAGACCGCCTATGACGAAGCTCTGGCGCGCATCCGGCCGGACGACTACGACGAGTTGACCTATGCCCTGGAAATGGCGATGGACTTCTTCGCGCGGCACGAAATGACCCGCCGTTGCGAGCAGTTGTTCGCGCAAGCTTACGCGGCGAACGCCTGCACGGTCGAGCTATGCGAAGCCTACCGCGAGGCGACCGCGCAATACCGGGATGAGTCGTGCTGGTTCAGTCTGGCTGTCGAGGCTGACTACCGACCGGGGCTGTCGGAAGTGCGGGCCGGTCCGCCCGGCAGAATCGCCCCACCGGCCACGGAATCGCTGAAGAACGGACCTCCGACCCGGTTCCTGCGCATCTACCAAATCGTGGCCCCGGATCGCGACGCGGCGACCGCCGGCATCCTGGATTTCATGCGGCTGATGGGCGAGACCGGCGCCTGTATCCGTGAGTTCACCAACGAGGACCACATCGAAGACGTCCGCGACGGCATCTACGAAGTCGATCGCGACAGCGTGGTCTTCAGCTAAGCCGCGCTTAGGGCGTTCTGGCCGCATCCACCGGCTGATAGGCAACACCCAGCTCGCGAAACAGAAACGCGTAGGCGTCCACCATCTCCTCGATGCGCTGATCCAGTGAGCTGCCGATCCCGTGCCCGCTCTTGGCGCTGGTGCGCAACAGGATGGGCGCGTCAGATGACGTGGCGGCCTGTAACCGGGCGGTCATCTTGCGGGAGTGCCAGGGCGCGACGCGGGGGTCGTTGGCCCCAGTCGTGAACAGCGTCGCCGGGTAGGCCGTGCCATCGACCACGCGATGGTAGGGCGAGTAGGCGTAGAGCGCCTTGAACTGGGCCTCGTCCTTGACCGTCCCGTACTCCGGGATGTTGAAGACGCCGTTGGGTGTCAGCTCGACGCGGAGCATGTCGTAGATTCCCACCGCTGAGACGACGGCCCGGAACATCTCCGGGTGCTGGGTCAGCATCGCCCCCATCAGCAGCCCGCCGTTGCTGCCGCCCCTGATCGCCAGCTTCTTGGGCGAGGTGTAGCCGGTGTCGATCAGGTACTGCGCGCAGGCGGCGAAATCATCGAAGACGTTCTGCTTGTTGGTCAGCTTGCCGGCCCGGTGCCACTCTTCGCCGAACTCGCCCCCGCCGCGCAGGTTCGCGACCGCATACACCCCGCCCTGGTCAAGCCAGAGGCGGGCCAGGGCGCTGAAGCCGGGCGTGATGCTGACGCCAAACCCGCCGTAGCCGCTCAGTAGCGTCGGATTGCTGCCATCCAACTTGGTTCCCTTGCGGCACAGAATGTTCAGCGGGACCTGCGTACCGTCCTTCGAAGCGGCCATGACGCGCACGATCTCGGCGTCGTCGAAGTTCACCGGCGAGGTGCTGGCCAGGGCCGTCTTGGTCGTACGTCCCGTGTCGGCTTCATAGTGATACCAAGCGGGCGAGACCGTGTAGCTCTGCTGGCGGAAAAGAATGTCGTCGCCTTTCAGGGCCAAGACCTGCCCCACGGATGAAACCGGCAATGACTCGACCGGCTTCAAGACCTGACCATTGTGATCGAAGACGCGGATCTGCTGCGGCCCGCCGACCAGGTCCACCACGTACAAACGCGTCGGCGTGACCTCGTAACTCTCGATCACGGCCGCGCTCTCCGGCACGACTTCCTCCGCCGCCGCGAGGCGCGGCTCTTTCAGCGACAGACGCAGCACCTTGCCGCGCGGTGCGTCGACGTGCGACAACAAGTACAGAGCCGCGCCGCCAAACTCCGCGTGCGTCACCTCGTCTTTTAACTCCGTGATCTGTGTCCAGTTTCCCGCCGGACCCTTGAGATAGTGGGCGAACTCGCCGCCATCGCCGTTGGCCACCGACGCCAGCAGGTAGTGCCCGTCTTCGCCGGTCTCGAACTCGATCTCGGCGATGCGTGGGAAGTCCTTGCCAATCTCGTAGCGGTCGTCCTCCGTCGGCGACCCGAGCTTGTGGAAGTACACCTGCTGGAAGAAGTTCATGTCCTCTTCCGGCCGCGGCTCGCCTGGCCGCGGGTAGCGCGTGTAGTAGAACCCGCTCGCATCGGGCAGCCAGGCCACGTCCCCCCCCGCCGTGCCGCCGTTTACACGCGGAATGACCTCCCCCACTTCCTTGCCCGTCTCGGTCTCGTAGATATGCACGTCGCCACTCTCGCTGCCACCCTGCGATAGCGACACGGCGACCAGACGGCCCTCGGGTGAAGGTACGTAAAAATCGATGGTCGTGCCGCCCGTCGCGTCAAGCTGCACCGGATCGAGCAGCACGCGCTCCGAGGCCAGATCCTGCGGCGAGTCTAGCACCACCAGCAGGGGTTGCTGCTTCGGCGGTTGGTACTTGATCGCAAAGAGCTTGTCGGCCTGCCAGGTCAACCCGAAGTAATCCACCGAGGCCGACGCGATCAGCTCGCGAATGCGGGCCCGAATCTCCGGCACCGCAGGCAGCGCGTCCAGAACGCCGCGCGCGTAGGCATTCTGTGCGTTGCTCCACTCCTGCACTTCGGACTCGCTCCAATCCTCGAGCCAACGATAGTCCTCCACAACCTTGACGCCATGGTAGCGCGTCATCAGCGGCCGTTTCGGCGTGGTCGGGGGCGCGGCTTGCTGGGCCTGAACGACGGCGGGGAAACTCAGGGCGGCGATGATCGCAAGAACGTCGAGACCTTTCACGCGCGAGCGAGTGCTCATCCACTTCTCCTTCGTTAGCAACTGCTCCGACTCGGGTATGCAGACCAAGTATACTGGCGGCGGCGAGCTTGACCATGGCAACGTCCGGGCGGTCAGGCTGAACTGGCCGGCGGCCGTAGCCGTATTGAATGCGCATCCTGGCAACCACCCGACGACCCCGGCTCGGCCCGGGAGGGAATGCTCAACTTGCGAACCCTGCGGTACAGTCGTGAATCCGACGTCCGAGAAAAAGTGATGAAGCCGCGCGGGCTTCGCCACCTCCTCGCTGGGGCCCGCCGGCGGCTGCTCGGGTACCTGCCGGGCGCGCTCAGTGGCTGGTATCTGCTCGGGTTGCTCGTGCGTCTGACGGTGCGCGACCACTTCCTGCTCAGCGCGACGGTCTTCTACGCCGCTCAGCCGGTCGTCCTGGCAGCGCTGGCGGCCGCCGCGGCCGGCA
>JAHJAR010000158.1 GCA_018814045.1 Planctomycetota bacterium
CCGCCAGCGCCCGCTGGGCCGCGGCGGTCTCGCTCCCCACCAGCGCCGCCTCGCGGCGCACGCGCTGCCGCGCGTCGTCAACGCGCGTCAGCGCGGCCCGTTGGTCGGCGTGCTCCCGTTGCGCGGCGGCGATCTGGTCCACAAGCGCGCCGCGCTGCATCTGCACGTCGGAAGCGGCGCGCTCCAACTCGGCCCGCTGCCGCACAGTGCGCTCCAGGCGCGTTTCGATCTCGTCCAGCTCGCCGCGCAGTTGGCGGATTTCCGCTTTGCGACTGATCAGGCCGGCCGTTGCCTTGGTGGCCCCGATCGTCATGCGTCCGTGTGTGTCAACGGTGTCCCCCGCCAGGGTCACGAACGTGTAGCCCTGCGGCGCGCCCGCGGCGCACGCCAACGCCCGCTCGACACAATCCACGACTATCGTGCGACCCAGCAGGGAGTCTGCCAGCGGGCGGAATTCGGCGCTGCAACGTACCCAATCAGCCGCACGCGCTACAAAGCCCGGTGCGTCGTGATAGCTGGTCCGCGGCTGCTCCTGCGGTACCCGATCGAGCGCCAGCACGCGTACCGGGCCGGCGAGTTCGGCGCGTTGTTTCAGCTCGGCGAGGAAGGCGTACGTGTCGCGCACGATCAGGTGGTTTTCAAACGTGCCCAGCACGGTTTGCAGGATCGACAGTCGCGGATCGTCGATCTGGAACACATCGGCCACCAGGCCCAGCACGCTGCCGGTGCACTCTCCGGACTCGCCCCACGCCAGCACGGACCGTGTACCCTGATCGACGCCTTCGTGGCGGCGATCCATGTCCTCGAGCAGCTCGAGCCGCGAGAGCGTGGCGCTGCGGGCTTCTTTTTCCGCGCCGATGCGTTTGTCAAGCTCATTGCCTTCGGTCGCCAATTCCGCGAGGCGCGCCTCAGTCTGCCGCAGCGCGCTGGAGAGATCGTTCACTTCGCGTTCGAGTTCTTCGCCGCGTTCCGTCAATTGCCCATGCTGCCGGGCAAGCCGCTCCTGCTCGGTTTCGAGCTGCTGTTGGCGTTGCGTCAGGCCATCGGCCTGAGACGCGAGTCGTTGCTGTTGTTGGACGAGGTTCTGTTGTTCGTTGTGGAGCAACGCGCAGCGGCGGGCGGCCTCGAACGCCGCCGCCTTTTCACGTTCTAGAGCCTGGCGGTTCTCCGCGCTGGCGAGTTCGGCGGCGGTGCGAGCCTGTTCGAGCTGAGTGATCTGCTCGCTGCTGCGCTCGACAGCCTCGATCAGTTCGCCCAGCGTAGCGTCCTCGGCGGCGATACGCTCTCGCAGAGCGGCCACACTGTCCGCCAGATCGGTGGCCTGGGAGCGCCGCCTTGTGCGTATCGCGCCCAGTTCGGTCAGGCGGCGCTGGGTTTGGGCGATCCGCTCCCCCAGGGCGCTCTGCTCGGTTTGACGCGTGAGCAACCCGGCTTCCACGGCCTGGATCTGTTCGTCCAAGTCCTGCACTTCGTGCTCGAGTTGCGCGGCATCGGCGTCGCTCCGGGCCAGTTCGGTGCGGTGGGTCTGAAGCTCGGCGCCGCGCTCCTCGGCGCGGGCGTAGGCGGTCAGACGCGCCTGTTCGAGGTCGTGGTATTCAGCCAGGGAGAACGACGAGCGTAGTTCGCGCAGCCGCGCGTCGTATTGCTGAAAGCTGCGCGCCTTGCCGGCGGCGAGCTTCACGCTGCGCAGGCGTTTCTCGAGTTCCTCGATGACATCGCTCAAGCGCAGCAGGTTGTTCTGTGTGCGCTCGAGCTTGCGCTGAGCCTCGGTTCGCCGGACCTTGTAGCGGCTGATGCCGGCGGCCTCTTCAAATATCTCGCGGCGCTCGAGCGGGCTGGAAGCCAGGAGGACGTCGACGCGCCCCTGCTCGATGATGCTGTAGGCGTCGACGCCCACGCCCGTGTCCAAGAAGAGATTGCGGACGTCCTTCAGCCGGCAGAGGTTGCCGTTGAGGCGGTATTCGCTTTGCCCCCCAGCGTACAGCACGCGTGAGATGACAACTTCAGATTCGTCCGAAGCGAGAAAGCTGGCACGGTTGTCGAACGTAAGTTCGACCTGCGCGAGGCTGGCCGGTTTGCGTGAGCGTGAGCCGACAAAGATAACGTCGGCCATCTTCGCGCCGCGCAGCGTGCGTGGCTTCTGTTCGCCCAATACCCAACGCAGCGCATCGAGCACATTGCTCTTGCCGCAACCGTTCGGCCCGACGATGCAGGTTAGCCCCGAACCGAAGTCGAATTCGGTGCGATCCGCGAAGCTCTTGAAGCCACGTAGAACGATCCGCTTGAGGAACACGCTTTCGGCACCTACCCGTCCCTGGGACGATCCGAACTGGCCGCCCGCGCGCGGCCGCTCTCACAACATCTTGTGTCCGCCGCCTCAGACTAGCCCAAGAGGTTAGGGTGTGCAAGCACTTTTGCCGCGCCGTGTTGCATCGTGGTGCCCTGCACACGGTCGCGCCCCGAGGCGGTATGAGGCCGGGGGGGGGGGGTGGCACTCCCGGGCCGGCCGC
>JAHJAR010000159.1 GCA_018814045.1 Planctomycetota bacterium
CTGGGTCGGCGTGACCCACGTTCGGCGACATCACCAGCACTACCACACTCGCGGCGGCGGTCACCTGTATCAGGGCCGGTTCAAGTGCTTCCCGGTGCAGGACGAGGCCCATTTCCTGACCGTTTGCCGCTACGTTGAAGCCAACGCGTTGCGGGCTGGGCTGGTCAAACGGGTGGAGAACTGGATGTGGGGCGGGACGTATGCTCGGCAGCATCGCGGAAAGCCGTTCACGCTCGTACGCTGGCCGGTGGATCGGCCGCGAGGTTGGACGGCGGTGGTGAATGAGGCTTTTGAGGACCAGGCACTGGAGCGAATACGAACCAGCGTGAACCGCGGCCGACCGTGTGGCGGGCGGCAGTGGGTGCAGCGCACCGCCAAACGCCTTGGCTTGACTTTCACCCTCAGAGACCCTGGCCGGCCCAGAAAGCTACCGGGGAAGGAGAAGGTGCCAGAGAGTGCGATAAATCAGTGATGTCCCCTTTTTCTGGGGTCGATCGTGGGGTGACGGACAGTTGTCCGGAGAACCGGCCTTGAAAAACCACCCTGTCGTTCCAGATAACCTCAATCTCGGCGCCAGGTTCGAGCGGCGCGGGGCCTTCGCTGAGCACCCAGCCGGCGACGTTTGTGCTTTGAATGATGACTTGGGTGTCGCGGAGTTGTGCGCGGATGTGTGCCGTCGCGCCGGCACTCTCATCCGCTTCGACGGCCAGCCACCAGATTCTGGCCTTGGGCCACGGGAGACGATAGTCGATGACGCGCGGGGGCGGTTGGCGTCGCTGCTTGAGAAGCCAGCGCCAGAGGTCGGGCGTGGCATAAGCGCGGTCCCAGGCATTGTGCGGGACCGTAGGATACTCGGTGTATTTCGGACGAGCACCGAGATGTTTCAACTCGGCGACGAGTTCTCTTGATCGTGCGACGGGGACGTTCTTGTCGAGGGCGCCGTGGAAGGCCCAGACCGGCAGGTGTCGGATGTTGGACATGTAGTCCTTGGGGCCGGCACCGCAGATCGGAACAATGGCCGCGAAGGCGTCCGGCTGTGCGACGGCCATTTCCCAAGTCGCGAACCCACCCATCGAGAGGCCGGTGAGGTAGACGCGATCGGGATCCGTGCGGTATTCATCGAGGATGTCGTTCAAGATGACCCAGTTTGCGGCGCCATCGGGTCCGTGAAACCACAAGGAGTGAGCCTGCGGGAAGATGGCGATGAAGGGAAACCGCTGCGTGCGAGAGACGATCTGCGGCGCGAGGCCGACGGTCGTCTGCTTGATGCCGTCCTTACCACACTCGCCGCTGCCGTGCAGGGAGAGGATGACGGGCCACCGATGCGTCTTGTCGGCATCGTAGAGGGGCGGGATGAAGAGCGCGTACTTTCGTTTGCTTCCGTCGGGCATTGTGACGGTCTTCGCGACGAAGCCCTTTGGAAGCCGCCGGCGCGCGCGCCTGGTGGTGGCTTGGCGGGCGGCATCCGGGGCCGTGGTGGCGTCACGCTGCGGCTGGCGAGTCGATTCGATCGGTTCGAATGGAGCGGGAATGACCTCGGCGGGCTGTGGAGACGTCATCGGCGCCTGGGCTTGAAGCCGCGCGGCGGGCCAGATGAGCAGCGGCACAGCCGCGAGGAATCGCGACAAAGCATGTAGAGGCATTCTCGTCCACCCTTTCTTCTCAGGCCCTGAGCCGAAGACAATCGGAGACAGTCGGCCGCCATTCTACATCTACGATCATCGCGGGTCGTGGGTCGGTCGCCGGACGCAACAAAGGGCGGTGGCGACTGGCCGGGTCGCGTTTGTCGGACCGATATGGGTGGCGGGGGCGGGTGGTCGCGGCCTAGAATGGGTTGAGGATGCGCTCGGACTGGAGTATACTGGTAAGCGCGGACACGGGGGCCAAGCACAACAGCCGCACGCTTTGAGGAGATCCAAGATGTTTTTTGCGATTGGTAGACCCGCCTTTGCGAAGATGGTTCTCGCCCTTGGGCTCTGCATCGTGTTTGCGTCCGCTGAGACTGCCGAGGCCCAAAGAGGGCTAAGAGGCGGCGGGAAGAGTCGTGGCCAGAAAGGGACTACCGGGCCACGCGATCAGGGGCAGGCGGACGAGTCAGATCAGCCTGGCGTTCACAAGGGGCAGGTGTACAAGTTCGAAGTCGTTGTGGATGAGAATGACGCCGATCTTGTGGGAATCCTGAAGGTCCGCCCGCTGGCGAAGGGCGCAAAGGTCCTGAAGTTGCGCGTGCACAACAAGGAGGACGTTCAGATCACGGTGGCTGGCCACCGATTCACGGCCGAGATGTATCCCGAGATTCTGTGGAAGGGCCTGTTCTGCTCGGCGGATTGGAGCTTCGAGGGGGAGGATGATCTCTCGACACCAACGGACGAGGAGAAGAAGCAGCGATCCCGCAGGCGCTCGCAGAAACAGCTACGGGCACTGACGTTCGACACGCTTGAAGTTGAGGGCAAGATCGAGGAGATCGACAACGACGTAGTGGTTTTGAAGGCGCGGCCGAAGGATGGTCGTCAGTGGCCTGACATCGAGGCGAGGCTGGCTCGGAAGCAAAAGCAACCCTCGGCGGATGAGAAGCCTCGGCCTGTGGCCGAGAAGAAGATCCGTTTGAAGATGCTGGACGGTATGACAGGCTTTGAAGACGCGGCCAGCCACTCGCTGGACTTGGGTGACTTCGAGGTGGATCAGCAGATCGAGGCGAAGGTCGTCTTTGCCGGAACCGGCAAGAAACAGGGGATGTTGGTCACCTTGCGCAGTTTGACGGCGGAAGAGCGTGAGGAAGATGAACTGCAGCCCGGCGACAAGTCGGGACCCAGGGCAGGACCGAGAGGACGTGGGCGCGGACAACAGCCGCGAGGACGAGGGCGAGGACAACGGCCAACGGGCGGCGGCGGCCCGAGCCAGTGTCCCGCGATCGTGGTTTCCGCGGTGTCTCAGGTCTCGCCGGCCGAGAACAGCGGCAGCGCGGAGTAGGCGGCCTTGTTCAATGGTGGGCAAGTCGCCAGTGGCGCCGGCGTGCGGGCTCGGTGGCGGAAAAGCGAAACTCTCGTAGCAGCGGTCGTCAGTGGAGACGGCCGCCACTTTTTCGTGCCGTGGGTGGGGAACCGTTCAGTTGGCATAGCTGCGGTAGAAAGTGTCTTTCGAGCCGCAAACTGCGGGCTGCACGGGCGACGAGCCGCGGACTCTGTGGCACCGGCGTCTCGCCGGTGAGGCAGTGGCGCTTGGCCTTTTCGCTTTCACCGACGAAACGCCGGTGCCACATTCAATCGTTCAGTGCTTTGATCCGCGCGGTTTCTCCCAGTGCAAAGAATCTCGCATCTTCGGACGGCCGCGCGGGCTGAAGCCCGCGGCTCTTCTGTCTGAGAACAACTCCGCGTCGCCATGTCAGGCGCGGGCTGCCCCGGCTTGCAGTGCTGATATCGGCATGAGCAAGACGGTGGGGAGCCTGAGACGGGGCGCGTGTCGTCGGCAATGCTCATTCGCCGCGTGGCAGGCTGGTCAGGCTCTTGCCGCCGATGAGGCGCGGCCTGCGATGTTGAGCACAGGGGCAGCGCATATCTGGTCGATAATGCCGTTAATCCCTGGGGATCGAGGTCTGCGCAGGCGCGGGTCCGACGAGCGTGTTGGCCCTTCGCCATAGCCAGCCTGCTTGACGGGAGCGAGGCCGGCCGAGTGGTGAGAGACACGAAATAGGGCCTTGCAAGATGGCGTTAAAGTGGCCAGGATGCCCGGTTGGGGTGGACGGGCAGCCGTCGGCGCAGGGCGCATTGAGGAGCGTCTCGATGGGCCGCGCGACGTCGGTCTCGTGGGCATGGAGGTAATCGGGCTTTGCGGACGGCTGGGCTGAGCAAACCGATCTCGACGCTCCTGGGGCTGGCACTGTGTCTTGCAGGCGGCCAGCCGGCGGTTGCGCAGCTCGGATTGGATTCCGGGACGCCGCCGGGCGGAGTCAGCGACGCCTTCCTCGCGCGTCAACAGGCGCTGGAGCGGGAGAACCAGCAGAAGCTCCAGCGGGACCTGCCGATCGCGCAGAAGTTCCGCGTCGATTGGGGCGGGTGGTACAACTCCTATTTCTTCCTGTTTGACGACGGTTTCAACAGCAGCCGGACGCTGCGGCAGAACGAGCTTCGGCTGTGGTTCTCCTTCAGCGCGGATCAGGGCGTCCACGAGGGCTACGCGAGAATGCGGATGTCCTACGACGATTGGAATGCGGGAGACGCCTACACGCCGAACGAGGACGATTTCGACGGGCCGAATCTCGAGCGCGGTTGGTACCAGTTCGATGCCGGCAAGGCGCTGCGGGGATACGGTGGTTATGCGGCGCCGTTCGAGTTGAAGCTCAAGATCGGGCGTGACCTGGTCCACACCGGAACGGGCTACGCGATCGACTTGCCGCTGGACCACGTGACGTTGCAGACGGAATGGCAGGACTTCGAGACGACGTTCACGATGGGCAAGACGCCGGCCAGCACGGAGAACATCGATCGCAGCCGGTCCGTCGCCGATCACAGCAACAGGACGTTCTGGATCATCCAGGAGAAGTACCTGGGCTTCGAGCGGCACGAGCCATTTGTTTACGTTGCCTGGCAGAACGACAACACAAGCGAGGACCCGCCGGACCTGCTTCAGAACTACGAGTATGACTCGCGCTATTTCGGCTTCGGCTCGACCGGCGAACTGGTCGACAACCTGCGTTACAGCTCCGAATGGGTGCTGGAGCGGGGCCACAGCTACGGGAATCGCCGGTATCTCCACCGCAACGAGATCAAGGCCTGGGCGTTTGACAATCGTCTGGATTACTACTTCCGTCACAAGACGAAGCCGGTGCTGTCGGTCGAGTACATGTTCGCCAGCGGTGACGCGGACCGACTGGGCAGCCCGACGAACGCACCCGGCGGAAATCGGGACGACTACGTGGACAATGGTTTCGTCGGTTTCGGCTTCCGCGACACGGGCATCTCCCTGGCGCCACGGTTGAGCAACATTCACACCTGGCGGCTGGGCGGCGCGTTCAGGCCGTTTCCGGAGGTGGAGGCGGCGAAGGAACTGGAGTTGGGAACGGACTGGTACCTCTACGCGAAGCACCATTCGGACGCGGCGATCAGCGACGGGTTCGCCGATCGACAGTCGGGCTATGTCGGGTGGGAGATGGACTATTTCGCGAACTACCGCATATTCAGCGACTTGTCGTGGACCGTGAGGTTCGGCGCCTTTTTCCCGGGCAGAGCATTCACGGATCAGACGACGCGGACATTCCTCCTGACGGGTATCACATGGTCGTTCTAGGCGGGACAACGGAAAACGCATTGGTGCCACTGGCGGCTTGCCCGCCAGTGCGGGGGGGCCACTGGCGGCTTACGTCGGCCACGGGGGGCCGACGCTACGCGCTGGGGCATCCTCGATTGTGCTCCGTGTTGTCGATCGCGATGCTGGTTTGGGTGGGCAGCGGCTGCGCGGGGCCGCGGCATTCGACGCCCTCGGTCGATCCGAACGAGCTATCCGACGAAGGTTTCCAGGCCTACCTCGCAGAGATCGATCTTGTGACGGTGGATGAGGCCTACCGGGCGATGTTGA
>JAHJAR010000160.1 GCA_018814045.1 Planctomycetota bacterium
CGCTTTAAGCCCAGTGATTCCGAACAACGCTCGCCTCCTCTGTCTTACCGCGACTGCTGGCACAGAGTTAGTCGAGGCTTCCTCTGGGGCTACTCAACGCCAGGTGCTATTAACACCCTTTGCTTGTTAACCCCTGACAGCAGTTTACACCCCGAAGGGCTTCCTCCTGCACGCGGCATTGCTGGGTCAGGCTTTCGCCCATTGCCCAATATTCGTTACTGCAGCCACCCGTAGGTGTCCGGGCAGTGTCTCAGTCCCGATGAGGCGGGTCACGCTCTCACGCCCGCTACCCGTCGCAGCCTTGGTGAGCCGTTACCTCACCAACAAGCTGATAGGACATGGGCCGCTCCCAGATTGGCAGGTCCGAAGATCCCCACCTTTGGTCACCGGAACAGGCGCCCCAGTGACGTCATCAGGTATTAGCAGCATTTTCACAAAGGGATTGCTCCCGCTGTTATCCCTGAATCCGGGGTACGTTACCCATGCATTACGCTCCCTTTCGCCACTAACCACCCTATGCAAGCATCGAGTGGTTCGTACGACTTGCATGTCTTAGCCATGCCGCCAGCGTTCGTTCTGAGCCAGGATCAAACTCTTCAATTTAATCCGATGATACGACCCGAAGGTCGTGATCGTCCGATCGAAAGGCTCAACACTCACGTCTGCATACGAGAGTGTCGATCGTGGCTCGCCTGGCTGGCGGGCCACTACACCTGCGCCGGCCAAGCTGGCCGACGACTGTCCGCGCCGGCTCCGAGTGCAGCGAGCCGGACGCGGTCACACTCTCGTGGCTTCGTCCACTGTTCACTTGTCATAGATCAGCCCGCTCAAAGAGCAGATTCGGCATAGTACTCCTTTCTGTCGCCCTTGCAAGCCGATTTCAGCCACCAAGGCCAAAAAATCTGCGGATTCCCAGGCGCGGCAGCGTGAACTGACGATAGCCGACCGGGGTGCTCGGTAGCAAAAGACGTTATCGGACGCAAAGGCGCGCCCTGGATCGGACAGTTTTGCTCAGCGTATACTCCTGCACCCGCTCATGGGGGCTGCGAGAAGGCAGCCCCGGGTTTCGGGAGCAGGGAGTTCAACTCCAGACTGCGACCACTGGCAACTTTGGGAGAAACGAGAGATGTTCAAAGCTACGGCGTTGCAATTCGGCCGCTTGCTTGCTGTCCTGGCACTGCCACTGTTGCTGGCCGGGTGCCCCTGGTTCCCGGGGCTTATCGATCCGCCTCCACTGGCTGACCCGGAGCTGAAGGCCTTCGCCTCGCAAGCAGAGTTCATGGACTACTTCCGACAAGAGGCCGAGGCACGCCTCAACTACCGTGGCGGCGGGGGCTGGGGCGCCTTGCCACTGGCGGTCGGAGAAGCCGATACGGCAGGGCAAGGGGCGGCGAACGGCGACGATGACGCGAGTTCGTATAGCACGACCAACATCCAAGAGGCTGGCGTCGATGAAGGCGACATCCTGAAGTCCGACGGGGCGCACTTCTACATCGCCAAGGGCACGAGCCTGCGCATTGTGCAGGCCGCGCCGAGCGCTGCGCTGGCCGAAGTCGGCGCGCTGGCATTGGACGAACAGATCGCCGAACTCTATCTGTACGACGGCAAGCTGATCGTTCTGGCCCGGGCCTACTCGGAGGTGTACTGGGGCCGCCAGGGCATGCCGGAGATCGCTATGTACCCGCCCTATTACCCCGCAGTGGGGACGGTGGTTTATGAAGTCGACATTTCCGATCCGGCGGCTCCGACGATCGCGAAACGGATCGAGTTGGACGGGATGCTGGTTGAGTCTCGGCTCACCAACCAACGGCTGATCCTGGTCTTGACGATCGTGCCGGAACTGCCGCCTAGCCCGGATTGGTTCGCGCTTGCCCAAATGACGGTTGGGCAGGTATTGCCGATGATGCGCTCGGGGGGCGCGGAGCAGTTCGCGGTGGCGTGGGACGAGTGTCTGTATCCGGCCGACCCGGACGGCTACTACATGACCGCGGTTGTCACGCTCGATGCGGATGACGTCGAATCGAAGCTGGCGTCGGTGGGCGTGATGGCCGAAGCGGGCACGATCTACGCCTCGACCGAGGCGCTGTACTTGACAGACACGGACTACGACTACCTGCGCGGTTGGTCGCGCGAGCGAACGGCGATCCACAAACTGGGCTTCGACGATCAGGGCGTTGCGCGCTACGTCGCCAGTGGTGCAGTCGCGGGGCGCTTGTTGAACCAATTCTCACTGGGTGAGTACGAGGGCTACCTGCGTGTTGGCGCGCATGTCACTGAGTTCAGCGATTGGTGGGTCGGCGTGGGCATAGGGACCGCATCGGTTGGGGATGAGCCGGATGCTCCGCCGCCGGGCGACGGGGGCGGGGATGACGCGGACGACCGCTCCCAGGCGCGCCAACCGGGCCAGCCGTACAACGCCGTGTATGTGCTCGGTGAGGGGGCCGACGGACTGGAGATCGTCGGAGCGTTGGAGGATCTGGCGCCCGGCGAGCGTATCTACGCGGCCCGATTCCTGGGGCCGCGCGGTTTCCTGGTCACTTTTCGGCAGATCGATCCGCTGTTCGCCCTGGACCTATCTGACCCGACGAATCCGCAGAATGTCGGCGAATTGAAGATCCCCGGCTACAGCGATTACCTGCACCCAGTGGGCGAGACGCACCTGATCGGTGTCGGACGCTCCACAATGACGACGCCGTGGGGCGGCATGGTGCCCGATGCGCTGCAACTGTCGCTCTTCGACGTGACTGATCTGGCGAACCCGTCGCTGGTGCAACAGATCGAGGTGGGCGGGGTCGGCAGCTTCTCAGAGGTGAGCCAGACGCACAAGGCCTTCACGTTCCTCGCGGATGAGAACCTCTTGGCCTTGCCGGCGGCTTTGACACCGGAATCCACCGGTTATGGCGAGTGGGCGCCGCCGGAGTTCGACGGCGTGTTGTGCTACCGAGTCGACCCGGCGAGCGGCTTCACGGCCTTGGGGCAGGTGGCCGCCGTCACCGACGAGCAGGAACCGTGGTACTACTATGGATCCTGGCGACGGGCGGCGTTCATCAATGATGTGCTTTACGCCATCAGCGCGGACGGCGTGCGCGCGGCGTCACTGTCAGACTTTACGGATACGACGGCGGTGACCTTGGCAGAGTAGCACGCCAGGCGCATCAGATTGGCACAAAGAGGCACGGCTCGCATCGGCGGGAACCGAGGCGAGCCGCGTTGCCTTTCTACGGCGCCCCGTGGCTATTGAGCATCGCCGATCTACCCCAGCTCTTCCACGGATGCACCCTGATAAGCATAGATTCCGGCTACACTTGTAGCGATTCTTCCGTCGTCGTCGCCGCCCGCTCGTGTAAGGGATGCGACTGCGCAGAATAGGGTCATCAGCGGTACCTTTTCCCGCACGACGTCCGGCGAGCGGTACCATGCGCGAAGACATTCCTCGGATCGTCGGCAACCAGGTGCGCAGCCAGGCTCAGTTGACAATCAGTGCGGTGGATTTCTGCTGCAACTTCGTTAGTTCCGCCCGGAACTCTGGCCCCCTGGCGGCGTCCAACCATGGGTCCTGGTGCGCCGCGTTCGGCTTCGGAGGGCGACTACCATGCGGAGCGCAACCTCGCTTGGTCTACTGCTGATCTGTCTGGCCCCGTTCGCCTGCCGGACGACCGGCCCGCCGGTGTCGCCGCCGCCTGTCAATGCGGTGCTCAGCGATTCCATGACGACTTATGGCGATGCCGATCGAGGTCATCGCGGCTACCCGAGCGACACGCGCCTCACCGCCCGCTGCCGCTCCAGTGACACCTTCGCCAAGCGCAAGCGCGGCAACTGGGTTACCGAGTGGTACGTGGTGCGCTGCGACGTGGTCAGCGTTGACCGCGGCACGTGGCCGGACGCGGAGTTGTCCTTCATCTGTAGCGCACGCTTTCCGACTCCCGAGTCCGGCATCACGATCAGCTTCGTGTGGCTCTACCCGCCCGGCAAGGTATGGATTTTCGAGTTGGACACCGGGCGACACCCCGCTCTGATAGTAGATCGATACGAGCCACCCAACCGCGACCCAGAGGCGGCAGTGACCGAGGAACAAGGACGCGCTGTCGACGCTCCGTAGGGCACACCGCCAAGGAGCACCGCTCCTATTACAACTGCCGATCCAGCCGGCGGCATTGGATCGCCTCGGACAGGAGTGTGGCGCTGACGCTCTCTTCGCCCGCCAGGTCGGCGATCGTGCGGGCGACGCGCAGCACCTTGTCGCGCGCCCCCCGGCGCTCATTGCTGAGATGACCGCGGCTGGTTAGCCTGAGCTCTCCGGACCGGCTGGGAGAAGAACATGAGGCAGACCCTCACGCACCTGTCGGTCCCGGGAGCAAGTGTACGATGACAGAGTCGCATGCGTTTCGGGCGTCCGTTGGCTCGCTTTGCAAGCGCATCATACTGCGGGTCGTGGTCGGGTTCGGCATCTGGGGAGGGTTGCTGTTCGGGGCAGCGGGCACGTTCGCCTGGCCGCGCGCCTGGGTTCAGTTGGCCCTGTGGTTGCCGACAATCGTGCTCAACTTCGCCATCCTACTGCGCGTGAATCCTGCCGTCGTCGCAGCCCGGCTGGAAGGCAAGCGCGGCAGCGCGCGTTTTGAGAGGGTGATGATCCCCTTCTTTCTCATCGGCACCTTGGCAATCCCGGTGATCGCCGGTCTCGATGCCGGGCGTTTCGGCTGGTCGAGCGCCTCGCGGTGGACCCTGTGGCTTGGCCTTATCCTGCATGTGGGTGGCGATGCCATCATGGTCTGGGCCATGGCGGTTAACCCTTTCCTGGAGAAGACCGTGCGGATCCAGAAGGAACGTCACCAGCAGGTGGTCACGACGGGGCCGTACGCGCTGGTCCGGCATCCGATGTACACGGGCTCGATTCTCTTGATGGCCGGCATGCCGCTGGTACTGGGGTCATGGTGGACGTTTGTTTCCGTGGGCTTGCTGACGCTCGGCGTGATTATCCGCATGTTTTTCGAGGAGGCCCTGCTGCGGCGCGAGCTTGCGGGATACGAGGATTATGTTCACCGCAGACGCTACCGACTCCTGCCGGGAATCTGGTAGCCGGCAAACCTGCGGCAGACTGGGAGGAGAACCGGGAGTAACGACGGCCCCACGCGTACGCCGCCATCCGCGCCCCGCTGGGGGCCGGCGTCGGTGACGCCAACTCGTGACAACAAGCGACAAGCTGGGGCAGGCGCCGCGGCCGTGCCGGTCTACCATGCCGGATGGCCTTTGACCGATCGGTGGTGGCGGGTCGATGGGACCACGCGAGATTCACACGGGAGACTTCCGATGCGCAGCAGCCCTCAGCGAGCCGTGCGCGCCTACGCGAGCGCACTCTGCTTCATTCTCGTGGTCGTGGTCGGACCCGCTCTGGCCGGGAACTGGCCGCAATTCCGCGGGCCGCAGGCCAGTGGTGTGGGCGATGGCGACCCGCCGACCGAGTGGCAAGTAGAGAGCGGCCAGAACATCAAGTGGAAGACCGCGATTCCCGGGCTCGGGCATTCGTGCCCGATCGTCTGGGAGAAGCGGGTTTTCCTGACGACTGCGGTCAGCTCGGATGACGACAACGTGCAGCTCACCAAGGGTTGGGAGGCTGCCGCCGGGCACCCCGCCAAAGATCCGGACACGTGGACGTGGCAGGTGCTGTGCCTCGACGTCGATACGGGCAAGATCCTCTGGCAGCGCGACGCGTGCCATGGGACGCCCAAGAACAAGCGTCACCCGAAAGCGTCGCACGCCAATTGCACACCCGCCACGGACGGGACGCATCTGGTCGTGCTCTTCGGGTCGGAGGGGCTCTTGTGTTACGATCTGGACGGCAAGCTGCTCTGGAGGGTGGACATGGGCATTCTGCATGCCAGCCCGAAGGGATCCCCCGACCTGCAATGGGGCTACGCCAGTTCGCCGATCATCTACAAGGATCTCATCGTCGTGCAGTGCGACTGCCACAACACGAACTTCTGGGCTGTCTATGACATCAAGACCGGCCGCGAGGTGCGGCGCATTGAACGCCAGGAAGACTCGACGTGGTCGACACCCAACGTGTTTGAGATCGGCGGTCGCCCGCAGATCGTGCTCAATGGCTACAAGCACATGGGGGCATACGACCTCAACACCGGTGAGGAGTTGTGGAAGCTCCGCGGCGGCGGTGACGTGCCCGTGCCCACGCCGCTGTTCGCGCAGGGGTTGATCTTCGTGACGAACGGTCACGGCGGGCCAATGCCGATCTACGCTATTCAGCCGGAAGCGCGCGGCGACGTCACGCCGGGCGACGACAATGAGCCGGAAGGAATGGCGTGGTGGGACAAGCGGCGGGGCTCGTACATCCCGACCCCGATTGTGTATGGCGAGAACGTCTACGTCTGCAATGACAACTCGATCCTATCCGTGATGGATGCGAAAACCGGCGAGCTGCGTTACCGGAAGCGGCTGGCGGATGGCCGGGCGAACTACACGGCGTCGGCGGTGGCGGCTTGCGGCAAGGTCTATTTCACCAGTGAAGACGGTGACGTGCACGTCTTGAGCGCCGGCAACGATTACGAGCTGCTGGCGACGAACGCGATGGGCGAAACCTGCATGGCGACGCCGGCCATCGCCGACGGCCGGCTGTTCATCCGCACGCGGAGCCAGCTTTATTGCATCGGGAAGTAAGCGTCTGAACCGAGCCGCGCACGTAAGCAAGCGGTCTTTGGCAACCGCTCCCACGGTCGCGGCTCGGGAGGAGTTCTGGGACAGGTTCTACGTGGCGGGGGTAACCTTCACCCAGCGTTGCACGCTCTCCAGGTCGCGCAGCACGTCAACCGTGGCGAAGACGGTGTATTTGACGCCCGGGGCGATTATGGCCAGCGGCTTGGACTTCATCTGGTGATGCCAGTGTCTGCCGCCGCGAATCCAGGTTTGCCAGGATGGCCGCATCTTGGATCGCCGCCGTCGGTCGTGGGCGACAGCCGGATCCTTGCAGAGAATGCGGGCGAGGGTCTTGCGGGCCGCCGCTCTTGTGGGGGAGGCCGTCACCTCGATTGAAACGTTGGTCCCGAGTGCGATATCCATGGATCCTGGACTCCGTATGCAGACTGCATCATGAACCCCATATGCTACGGTGGGCAGGCCGCAGGTACAAGGGGAGCAGGCGGGAGAAAAGCGCGGAGGCGGTTAGGCGACCCAGCGTGGCGCACGCGGACGGCGGGCGAAGGGGGAGGCGGTGCGGGGCAGGGCTTCGGTTGACAGGTGTGCGGCAGCCTCTGATAATGGCTCGTAGCGAGTGAAGTGCATGCAAACCAAAGTCATAAGTGCTGCCGACACCAATACTTATGTTTCGTTGTTGGCAGGCGCAGGCCAGGCGTTGCACGACGGCGCCCTGGTTGTGTTTCCCACTGAGACGGTATATGGCGTGGCGGCGAGTGCGGCTCATCCGGAGGCGACGCGCCGGCTGCGCATACTGAAGGGCCGCGCCAACGAGCGGCCGTTCACCGTCCACCTTGGGCGACGGGCGGACGCGCGGCGCTATGTGGCGTCGCCGTCCCCGTTGCTGCGCCGCCTGGTGCGAAAGGGCTGGCCCGGCCCGCTGACGCTGATTTGCGAGGTCCCGGTGCCGGAGGAGACCGAGGTCGGCCAGACCGACGTAGCGGGCCGGCTTGAAGAAGTGTTCTTTGACGGCACGGTTGGCCTGCGGTGTCCGGACCATCCGGGGGCGCAGCGATTGCTGAACGAGGCCGGAGTCCCGATCGTTGCCAGCAGTGCCAACCGGCTGGGCAATCCGCCGCCGGTGACATTCGGCGACGCACTCCGCGACCTGGAAGGCCACGTCGAATTCGCGATCGATGCGGGTCGAGCGCGATTGGGAACCTCGTCGACGATCGTGGCGGTGCGTGGTGACGAGTGGGAACTGCGGCGTGAGGGTGCGCTCGCCGAGCGAACCGTGCGTTGGATGGCGCGTAGCGAGATCGTTTTCGTGTGCACGGGCAACTCGTGTCGCTCGCCGATGGCCGAGTACATGTTCCGCGCCAGGCTGGCGGAGCGACTGGGTCGCAGTCTGGAGGGATTGGCGGCGGGAGGTTACCATACTGCCTCGGCGGGCAGCTTCGCCGGCCACGGTGCCCCGGCGTCGGAGGGATCGATGGCCGAGTTGGCCCAGCGCGGTATAGATGCCCGTGAGCACCGTTCTCAGCCGTTGGCCGTCGAGTTGATTAGCCGGGCTGAGCGCATCTACGTGATGTCGCCCGAGCACCGCGAGGCTGTACTGGATGTGCTGCCGGCGGCGGCGGAACGTGTAGAGCTGCTGGATCGCTGCGGGCCCGTGCCAGACCCGATCGGTGGTGGCCCCGAGGCTTACCGCCGGTGTGCCGCTCAGATCGAACGGGCGGTCGAGGCCAGGTTAGAGGAATTCCTCGATGAAGATCTCAATTGGTAGCGACCACCGGGGCTATGAAGCCAAAGAGCGGATTAAGGGCCTGCTGGACGAGTTGGGGACCACGCTCACTGACCGCGGCACGAACTCCCGCGAATCGTGTGATTATCCGGAAGTGGCGTTTGGGGTGGCTTGTGACGTGGCGTGCGGCCGCGCCGATCGGGGCGTTCTCTTTTGTGGCAGCGGTATTGGAATGTCCATCACGGCCAACAAGGTGGCCGGCATTCGCGCCGCCTTGTGCCATGACGAGTTGACTGCCCAGGTATCACGCTTGCACAACGACTCCAATGTGCTGTGTCTGCCGGCCGATCTGGTAGGGGATGCGCTGATGCAGAGCATCGTGCGCGTGTGGCTCAAGACCAAGTTTGAGGGTGGGAGACACGCCCGCCGAGTGGCCAAGATCGTCGAGTACGAGAACTCCCACAGCAAGGATCCCTGCTCGGATTCCGATTAGTCTGCGTCGACTCCGCCAGGTTGTCGGGGGTTGCACGCCTGAACGTGGCTGTGCGGATGTGCCTAGCCGAAGTCGGGATCGAGCGGGCGCCGGCCCGCGAAGCCGGCATCAAGCTCGTGCCAGTGCGTGACCGACTCCTCACCTAACCGCCAGCACAGACAGACCCTGCGCCCCTGATAGCTGGCGGGGAAATCTACCCGCCCCTTCTCCCAGTCTTTGAGTTCGCACCCGACCTCGTTCAGCTCGTACTGAAGCTGCCCCAGATCGGCGATGATTTGCTCGCCGCGCGTGCTGAGCTGAGCCACGCGCTCCCCGACGCCGCGCATCACGGTCAGTTCAGCGGACTCGGCGCGCAGCGCCATGAGATCGGCGTAGCGCCCTACGATGTCGGCGACGATCCTCCCGACGAGCACCAGCGCGCGGTTGGCTGAGGCGGGTGTAAAAAGCACTTCAGCTCGGCGATCGGTGAGTCTTTCGACCGTGGTTATCTGCTCTGGCTCCATCATGCTCTTGCTTCCTGCTGCGGTACGCCTGCCGCGGGCATCAGCGCCGGTGGACGCGGATCAGCCGGCGAGCGATACACGCCCATTGTAACCTTGAACGGTCCCCTTCGATTCCACCGGCGGCAGACAAAAAAACGGTGGCCGGGCGGCGGGAACCGTCTCGGTGGCGAGTGGGCGGGGGATTCTCAGCGTGGCCAAGCGATGCCGGGGGCGACGGCGCTACGATTCCCGGTCACGCCCCGCCGGTGAGCGAGAGGATGCTGCTTCCGCAGAAGCAAAGGGCGTAGAGGCCGCAGAGGATCAAGGCTACGATCCCGCGCCAGTTATTCTGTGTGCTCTGCTTGAGACTGACGATGGCGGCGACCAAGCCCACCACGGCGAAAAACGCCGAGCCGATGCTGCCCGCCAGATACCACGAATTACCAGACAAGTCTGCGAGCAGCTCGGTCTGTATCCGGGCGAGTTGCTCCGGTGTCGGCTGCGACGTAGAGCCTTCGGCCAACTTTGTGACCATCAAGGACAGTAGCATGATCATCATCGTGCCGAACAACAGCGCGACCAAGGCGGTGCAGACCAGGGCATAATTGCCGTACGTTCGGGCGGCAATCTGCCGGCGGGACATAGCCGCGGGGCCGACGTGCAGACCGTCACCAGGGGGCAGCGATGTGGCCGGCGGTCGTTCGTAGCCGGAGGCAGCCGGCTGTTCCGCGGGCTCAGGCGCAGGCGGCACGGGATGGGCAACTGGAATCCCCTCCGCGCCGAGCGTCGTTTCGGTCGGCACGCTGATTACCCGGCGGCAATATGGGCAAGTCGCGTTCAGGCCGGCAATGTCATCGTCAACTTCGATCGGTTGCGCACAACCGGGACAGGGGAACTGGATCGGCATTTCGACCTTCCACGTAAGCGCCGCGTTCAGACAAGGGCACCGTACCGCGCCACCGACGCGGGCGGTTGAGAAATCATAAACTCCATGCGGCGGGTCTGTCATGGTGGCTCGTTGAAATTGCGCGCCGCAGGGTGCGGCTGGCGGGTGGCTTCCGGCGAGTGTGAGCCGGTGGCCCGCGGCGCCGTGGTTTCGCGCTGGAACGCTTGTGAGGGCATCCAGAGATTCGTAGGATGGGCGCTGGTGCGGTCACCTGGTTTATAGAGGAGCACCCCATGTCCACGGCGTCCTTCCGCTACCCCGTGTGGGTCCGCGGCGATCTGGATGGTTTCTTTGGCCTGATGGTCGACAACTTGGTGCAGGTGCTGACGATCGTGGTGCTGTGCACGACCGTGGCCGGCCTGCCGGCGGACCTGATCTACCTACGCATTTTACCCGGCGTCGCCATCAGCCTGCTGATCGGCAATGTGTTCTACGGGGCCCAGGCCCACTATGTCGCCCGGCGGGACCGCAACCCGGGCTGCACGGCCCTGCCCTATGGTATCAACACGCCGTCGGTGTTTGCGTTCGTGCTGTTTGTGATGGGGCCGGTTTACCGCAGCGCGCTGGCTGATGGGGCGACGCCCGAGGCCGCCGGCGATCTGGCCTGGAAGGCCGGCCTGCTGGCCTGTCTGGTTAGCGGTGTGATCGAGTTTGTCGGCGCGTTCTTTGCGGAACGACTGCGCAGGGTCACGCCGCGGGCGGCGTTGCTCGGCGTGCTGGCCGGTGTAGGCATTGCCTTGATCGCTTCGGACTTCGCATTCCGGATCTACACGGCCCCCCTGGTGGGCCTGCTGCCGCTGGGCATACTGCTGTTGGCGTACTTTGGCCGCTATCGCTTTCCGCTTGGCCTGCCCGGCGGGTTTCTGGTCGTGCTGTTCGGCACGGCGATCGCCTGGGGGGTGTCGCTGCTCGGCATCGACTGGTTCGGCGGCGTCAAGATGTCCGCCGGCGCCCTGCGGTCCGCGGTGGACGAGGTACGCTGGATTCAGCCCGTGTTCTGCGGAAGCGAGATCATGTCGGTGCTGTCGCGGCCGGACCTGCTGCTGCGCTTCCTGACCGTCTCGATTCCGATGGGGTTGCTAAACGCGCTGGGTTCGTTGCAGAACATCGAGTCGGCCGACGCTGGCGGAGATCGCTTCCGGACCGGTCCGTCATTGGCCGTGAACGGGTTGGGCACGATCGCGGCCGGCCTGTTCGGTTCGTGTTTTCCCACGACGATTTACATCGGGCACCCGGGTTGGAAGGCGATGGGGGCGCGGGCCGGCTACTCGATTCTCAACGGGCTGTTCTTCACGGCCCTGTTCCTGTTCGGCTGCGGTACGTTCCTGGCGGCCCTGATCCCGATCGAGGCCGGGGCCGCGATCGTGATGTACATCGGGATCGTAATCACAGCCCAGGCATTTCAGGCCACGCCGCGCGCGCACGCCCCCGCGGTTTCGATCGCCTTGTTCCTGGGGCTGGCGGCGCTGCTGGTGCTGAATTTCCCGCTGATCATGGGTGCTACAGGAAGTGAGATTACTCTGGCCGAATTGCTGAATGACCCGGCGCGGATGGCCGTGAGTTTGCCTGCGCTGCCGGGCATGCTGGCGCTGTTCGGCGCCAACTCCGGGTGGCTGGTCTCCGGCCTGATCCTCGTGGCCATGACGGTGGCGCTGATCGACAAGAAGTACAAGGCCGCGGCCATCTGGTGCGGGACGGCCGCGATTCTGACCGCGGTCGGGCTGCTGCACTCCTACCAGGTTCAGGACAACGTCATTCGCGAATACTTCATTTGGCAGCAGGTTGAGGTCGCCGCCGCTGATACGCAACCGGTGCTCGCCGAGGCGCAGACGATTGCGGCCGCGACGGCGCATGTCCACGCTTACCGCGCCTTCCCGATTGCGATCGGTTATGCGCTGCTCACACTTCTATTCGCACTGGTGGCGTGGCGGGCGGGCTGCGCGGAAGCCGAACCGGACGACATGCCCGCCTTCGAACCGACCCCGGTGATAGCGGCGGCGCCCCCGTTCCGCGAAGAGCTGCCCAGCATCCCACTCGCCGACAGTGAACAGGCCCCGGACACGGAGGAGCGGCCGGGTGACGAACCGCTGCCGCCGGAACGTGCACAGCCTGGATGATCGGGCGTTGCGACCGAGTGAACTGCGCTCGGCACCAACAGCCCGCCGATGCCTTGGGCGGGTATCTGCGCGAGCGTCGCTTTCTGCCTTTCGTTTGCTTGTCGCGTGCTACTCGTAGCGCAGCGCCTCGACCGGGTCGAGCCGGCTGGCCTTGAAGGCGGGGTACAAGCCGCTGAAGATGCCGACCACCATCGCCGTCAGGAGCGAAGCAGCCACGACAGTGGCGGTGATCTC
>JAHJAR010000161.1 GCA_018814045.1 Planctomycetota bacterium
CTACGGCGGTGGTGTTGTGCCCGTGCACCCGCCGGGACAACGAATGTCCGCGGATCAACTGCGGCCAATCCGGGTGTGAGCGCTGCCCACGTGCTGTGCCACGCTCCGCGGGGCGACAATACCGCGCACCACAACCAGCGCGGCAGCGCCCATCTGGGGCTGCCGCGCTACTGAAGAAATGTTGTCGATCGACTGCTAGCGTCCGCGACCGTAGCCGCCGCCACCGCCGCCACCGCCGCGGCCACCACCGTAACCACCGCGGCCGCCGCCGCCGCCGCCGCTACGCGGTTCGCGGGGTTTGGCCTCATTGACGGTAAGAGCGCGGCCGCCGTGGTCCTGCCCGTTTAGAGCGTCGATTGCGTTCTGCGCCTCTTCGGACGAGCTCATCTCGACGAACCCGAAGCCCTTGCTCCGGCCCGTTGCGCGGTCCTGAATGACCTGTGCGCTTTCAACCGTGCCGTGTTGCGAGAACATCTGTTCGAGATCGGGGCTACTCACGTCGTAGGACAGGTTCCCGACATACAGCTTTTTGCCCATCTGATTTCTCCTCTGATGACGGGCGCGACCCATTGCTTTACTTTCAGGGTCCCATGTGAAAGTGACCGTGCTTCCGGCCAAGAAGGTAGGAGGGCGATCGAGGCGATTCGAAACGGGACTTGCAGGACAAATTCCACGTCTAGGCCTGGCTCATCAATCCGACCGGGGGAAATTATACCGGGGATTGCGAGGTTGTAAACTACTCTTTGCCGAGTTTCTGCTCATTATCGGGCTAGCCGCTACTGACCCGGCTTGGCGCGGGCGGACGGCTGTCAGTCTCACGCCGGGCCGTTTTCGCCGCTCCAGCACCGGATTCCGGCGGGTAAAGGTGGGGGGGGCATGAGTGGCAGCCGCAGCGGCGTCAGGCCGTGGCGATCGAGGCGACCTCGGGCTGGCAGAGCTTCTCCCAGTCAGTGCGGCGGATTTTTATCGCCTCAGTGTGCTTGCCGGCCTGCATCACCAGGAATTCGTCCTCGCGGAGCTGCTCGTCCATCACCGTCTTCAAGCCAAACGGTGCACCGATAGGGGGCTCGGCCCCCAGTTCGCAGTCGTCGAATAGCTCGCCTATTTCCGCCTCGGTGGCGAGGCGGACGGTGGGCTCGTGCAGCACTTCGGCCACGCGCGCGAGATCGATATGCTTGGGGGCCGCGACAACACACATGGCAAAGCTGTTGCCTCCCTTGACGATCACCGGCTTGGCGACCATGTAGCCGGAAACGTGCTCGGCGTCGGCCAGGCCCTGAGCAGTGTACGCTACCCGGTGCGTGTGCTTTTCGTAGCCGATCCCATGCTCGGTAAGGTACGCGTCGAGTTTCATGGCCCATACTCCCTTCGGCGTTGGTACGCGGCCGTAAACCGGCCGATGTGGTGACACCCGCGGCAAATGCACCGTGCGCACAGGCGGGCTTCGCGCGGCGGATGCTGCCTGTCAAACGAAGTATAAGCTGGGTCCACACGTAGGTGGAAGCCGGTGGCCCGCGATTTGGTCGAAAAGGCGACTCGGGCCACGAGCCGTCAGGCTGGCGGTCGTCCCCTCAGGAGCGGCCGAACACCTGGACCCAGAGCGTTGGCCCCTGTTCGTCGATTGCGACACCCAGCTCCGTAAAGTCCGGATTCAGGATGTTGGCGCGGTGACCAGGGCTGTTCATCCAGCCGTCCATCATGTCCTCGGGGCTAACCGATCCCATGCCGATGTTCTCGCCGATCATTGTCCAGGTATAGCCGGCGTCGGTGGCCCGCACGCTGACGTCGGAGCCGTCGCTGCCGGTATGGTCGAAAAAGTTGTTGGCGCGCATGTCCTGGGCGTGCCTCAGGCCGGCGGCGTCGAGCAGGGAGTTGCGGGCCAGGGGGGACAGGCCCTGACTGGTCCGCTCGCCGTTCGCCAGTTCGAAGACGCGGTCCGCCTCCGTCGTAGTCGCGCCACCCCCTCCGCCACCCCCGCCGGATGAGTTGCCGTCAGTCGTGGCGGCTGCCGAACCGAGCAGGGCGATGCAGCCGGGCGTGAGAAAGATGATGGCCAGAGTGGCAAGCCCCGTCAGAATGATCCTGGGCATGGCGAATCTCCTTCGAAGTTGGTTGCGCGCAAGCCCGCAACGGCGCAAACACCTGTTGCGCAGGGGCGTTATGCACATTACATCGGCAAGCGCGAGCGCTGAGGCGCAGCCCGCCCGTCGTGACCGGGGGCTTGCGCCAGTCGCCGCGCGGCGCCGATTTCGGGCAGGGCAGCGGCAAAATGAGATGGTGATTGATTTCGCGCGCGTCGCCGGCATAGCATCGCAGGAGGTCATCTTCTTTGTTCTCGGGAGCAGTGTCTTTAGCGACATCGATGAACGCGCAGTTCTTGGCGAGCGCCGTGCTGGCAGTCGACGATATAGGCCGCATCTGGCGAGCGTCGTCCTGAACGTGATGAGGGCTGACCGCAGGGGAGAACGAGGCAGACCGATCGTGGGCCAGACCGCGTCGCATCACGCGACCGGATTTATATACAGGCGGCCATGCCAGGCGTCGAGGTAAGGAAACCGAGACGCCTGGTTTGGCACGCGCCTGCATCTCCTTCCACAGCGAACTCAGGAGGCGTATGCAGCCCCTTCCGGCGCGCCACGTGTCAGAATCCGGCACGGCTGCACGTTTCGCCGGGGACATGGCCTACAGGCCGAAACGCGCGGCGTTGTCGCGGTACAGGCTGCGCAGGATCTCGGCTGGTAGATCAATGCCGCAGAGCTGGGGCGGTTTGGCGGCGTCGGGGTCGGCGATCGGGCTCTCGCCACGGTAGGGGGTTTCCCATAACTTGAGATGAGCCCAGTAGCGGCTGGCGTAGTGGTCGAAGTCGTAGCCGCTTTCGGTAACCAGGTCGGTGCCGAACAGGATGCGCTCGTGGTTGCGGATGATCAGCTCGCGCGCGGCCGCCGGTCGCCGGGCTACCTCGCGGACGATCCACTTCGTCGCGCTGCAATCGAGCCAGAGATGCTGATAGCGATCGAGAAGGCTCTGCAGGAAGCGCGGCGCCTCGACGCTGCCGGCCAGGTGAGCGCCGATGACACGACGGGGGGCAACGGTCTCCAGGAACCATGCGAGCTGTTCGTACTGGTCGCGCCGCGTCCCGAAACGGGTCGTGTCCGCATAGCGTCCGCCGGGTCGCCACCACAGACGCGGGTCGCCTATGTGAACCATGAACTCATAGCCGAGCTCCAGAGCCTGCTGGATGACGGGCTGGAAAAAGTCGTGCTCAAGCGTGAGACCCAACTCGCCGCGTAAGGGCGGGGCTGACCAGAACTTGCAGAGCCGCGCGCCGTGTTGGCGAAACTCGCGGAGATCGTCGAGCCACTGACGGCGGAACGCGGGCGTGAGCGCAAACTCATGCCAGCGTGGCACGGCGATGAAGCTGATTCGATCGGCGTAGGCTCTCCGGAGCGGCTCAACCTGCTGCACAGGACTCATCGACAGGACCCGCTCGACGCCATACGCCTCCGCGACCTCGAAGAAAAGGGGCGCGTGGTCGATGTGGTGAATGTGCGTATGGGCGTCGATGACGGGGCCGCTCAGCTTGCGTGGCGGCACGGCGCGGTAGTCGAGGCCCAGCCGATTGGCCGGGCTGTGCTGGCGGGCCCCGGGTTTCTGACGCTGGGTCACCGCGCCTCCGCTGCCGACTTGGTTGAGGGTGCAGCACGCACCGCCTCGTTCGGCGCCGCAATGTCAGCCAAAGTAGTCCTTGTCCGAGCGTGCCTCGCGGCGATAATGCAGCATACGATGTTACGCGGATTCCGTCACACTCTGTTCTTGATGCTCCAGGTGGGCGTTGTGATCAGTGGGGGCGTCGCCCTGCTGGTTGCACCGTCGGCGTGGCAGCCGGTGGGTATTTGCGTGGTCGGGGCGCTGATCTCGTCGCTCATCTGCGAACGGGCGGCCCGGCGCTATCTGCATCGCACGTTGGGCGGGCTGCGGCGCGTGGCTGACGATCTGGGGCGCGGGCGGCCGACCGCCACCATCGAGGCCCAGCCGGGGGATGACTTTCACAAGCTGGTCAGCGCGATAAACCTGGTTGGCACGCGCCTGGCCGACGCCAGCCAGGAGGAGAAGCGGCTGCACGAACAACTGCGGCGCAGCGAACGGATGGCATTCCTGGGCGAACTGGCGGCCACGGTGGCGCACGAGGTGAACAACCCGCTCGACGGCGTGCAGAACTGCGCGCGGATCCTGCGACGCTCGTTCGACAACCCAGAACGGGCGGAGCAGATGCTCGACTTGATCGACAGCGGCCTGGGACGCATCGATCTCATCGTGCGGCGGTTGCTGACGCTGGCGCGCGAGCACGTGATACGTCCGGTCGAAAGTCACCTGAACACGGTCATCGATTCGGCCGTCGAGGTGGTCAGCACGAAGATTGAGGGAAGCGGAATCAGCGTCGTGCGGCGTTTGGAAGCCGCCGATGACCGAGCTTCGGTCGATCCCCAGCTACTGGAGCAGGTGTTCGTTAACCTGCTGCTCAACGCGATCGACAGCATGCCGGAGGGTGGCGAGCTGACGATCACGACCAGACGCGAGGTGGCCGCGGAAAGTACCTGTGGCGAACCACACGGACAGGGTGCCGTGCTTTGCGTCGACGTCGCGGACACCGGTGTTGGAATCGCGGCCGATGTGTTGCCGCACATCTTCGAGCCGTTCTATACGACCAAAGCGCGTGGTCGCGGCACGGGACTGGGGCTGCCGATTGCGGCCCGGATCGTCGATGCCCACCGGGGCGCCATCAACGTCGGCTCACGCGACGGCGGGGGCACTGTCTTCGCCGTGCGCCTGCCGGCATTGGCAACTGAGGCGGCCGTGGATGAGGCCAGGACGGGACCCGAGGAGCCCTCGCTGGCGGTGCCCACGCCGACCTGACTGCCTTTGGTGAATGCCAGGGTGGCGACCCCGTCGGTCCAATCCTGTGAATAATCTGCGCGCTGCGAACGTCGGCAGAGTGGCGGCGGGATCAATGCCGGCGTGCGCTGCGCGGCCGCGGAGAGGCCGGGCGTGCCCCAGACCGGCCCGGCGCCGAAGGCCGCTTTTATCGGGTAGGCCGTATGGCGGGCGGGGGTTACGGCCGCGCGGCCCAACCTCTGGGTGTCTGCCGTGTCCTCTGGAGCAGGTGAAAGCGTGGAAGTGCGACGCTCGACAGGAGCCGTGCCGAGCGATGAGGAACTGGTGCGGCACACGCGTGCCGGCCAGTTGCAGGGCTTCGATCAGTTGGTCGAACGCTATCAGCGGCGGGCAACGTCGGTGGCCTGCCGGCTGCTCGGGAACCTGCACGATGCGCTGGAGGTTTGCCAGGATGCCTTTGTACGGGCGTATCAGAATCTGGAGACGCTCGAAGACGCGCGACGCTTCGGCCCTTGGCTGCTACGGATCGTGACCAACCTCTCGCTCAACTTCCGACGCAATCGCGCCGCAGCAGGCCGGCAACGCGTGTCATTCGAGGACTGCCTGGTGAACGATGAGCGGTCGCGGGCAGAGCTGGTGCCGGACGCAGCGCACTCCGACGAGCGGCCCGGGGCGCGATTGGCCGCGGCCGAGCTGTCAGAAGCGGTGCAGGCAGCCCTGGCCGAGCTGCCCGAGCGACAGCGCGCGGCGCTGGTGTTGTTCAGCATCGAGCAATTGCCGCAAAAGGACGTTGCGTCGATCATGGATTGCAGCGTGGAAGCGGTGAAGTGGCACGTGTTTCAGGCGCGCAAGAAGCTCAAAAGCGCGCTGGCCGAGTTTCTCTGAAGTACCGGCCGCCGGAACGCGGCGGATGGCCGTAACGGTGGAGCCGGCGGGCCAGGTCCTGGTGATGTGATGCAACCTGAGGCGTTCGAGCAACTCGTCAGCCAGTGGCTGGATGAACCGCAGGATGCGGAGTTGCACGCCCGGATCGACGCTGCGGCGGCCGATTCGGTGGAGCTGGCTCGGCTACGCGACGAGTGGACGCGTCTCGACCGCCTGATCCGCGCTGCCCGGCCGACAGGCCTGACAGTCGCTTGGAGCCGGCAGAAGCAGCGTGTCATGCGAGAGCTGGCCGAGGCGGCGGAGCCCGACGCAATGCTCGACGCAACTCTGGCGGCGTTGCCGGGGACGGCCGGACGGGTTGATTGGCAAATGTATCAGCGCCGCGTGATGGACGCCGTGCGCACGGCCGGCAGGCCGCGCCGCGCCGTCAGGGTCCGCTGGGGTTACGCGTTGAGTCGTGCGGGAGCGGTGGCCGCAGCGGCAGTGCTGGTGCTGATGTTCTCGCTGCCGTTCGGGCGTCATCCCGGACTGAAAGGCGTGGCCCTTGTGCAGGTGTCCCCGTCAGCCATACGCATAGCGCACTCGACACACAGCTTGGCCATGGGGCGCGTGCTCGAATTGGACGAATCCGAAACCGGGCCGGCCGAAGTGGCGGAGCCGCGGTTGGCCGAGGTCTTTCTGATGGTCGGGCCGGTACAGCCGGCGGGGACGACGATGGGGGCGGCGGAGCCTTTCGCGTTTTAGTGAGGCGAATCGATGGCGAGATTGATGATCAGACGCGGCAGGATGCCCAACCACGCTCGAGGCCGCCGTGCCGCGAACGGTCTCCGGGAATGGCGGGGGCTCGTGCTGGGCTTGCTCGCCGCGACCCTGCTGTGGGGCGTAACGCCGGACGCCGTGGCGCAGCAGATGCGCGACCTGATGGAAGAAGCGCTCGACCAGAACGTCAGGCAAATCGAGCTGAAGCAGTTGCCCCTCCACGACGCCCTGCAACAACTGGGTGAGCAGACCGGCCTGCGGTTCGAGCTGGCGGACGGAGTGTTGGATCGAATGCCCTATGGCGAGCGAACGCGCGTCTCCATCGTGATTCAGGACATGCCTCTGCGGGTGGGCCTGCGGCGCGTTTTGGGTGGCCTGGGCCTGGTGATGAACGTGGCGGACGAGCGCGTGCAGGTCGGGGCGGCTCCGGTGCTCGAACGGCTCGACCGGCGCCTGACGATCGCTGAAACCGCCGTGCTGGGGCTGCTGGCGAGTGAGCCGTGGAGCGCGTTGCCGCGGGACGGTGTGGTCCTGGTCTTTCAGCTCGATCCGCACGGTGAGCCGCGCGCCGCGCTGGACGCCGCCCTGGCTCAGATTCCGGCTGAGAACGCGCTCGAGCAATTCGATTTGGCGACCGCGGCCCTGGGCTGGGTCTGGCTGCCGCGCGAAAAAGGCGTGGTGTTCCTCGCGCGCCGCGACGACGTTCGCCGGCGGTTGGAACGGCCGGTGGATCTTACCTACAGCCGCGTGCCGTTGGATCAAGTGCTCGTCGATCTTGGTCGGCGCGTGGGTGTCACGATGCTGTTCGAGCCGGGCGCGCTGCGCCAGGTTCAGGCCAGCGCGCGCCCGGTGGACCTGATTCAGCGCGAGACGAGTGTGCGTCAGACGTTGGAGCGCATCTGCGGCAACACCGGCCTGCGGTACGAGATTGTCGACGACGGTGTGCGCATCAGCGGACCCGCGGAAGCAGTGCAGCGTCCGGTCAATTCGGCCGCGCGGCTCGTGCGGATCAGCATACCACTTGGTCCCGGCGGCGCCATGATCGACTACATCATCCGTGAAGACGAGCTACCGCCCGAAGTGCGCCGTGAGTACGCCGACCGCCTGCAAGGCGTGCTCGAGGAACTGACCCGCCAGCTCTCGGCCGGGGACGGTTAGCGCGTCAAGAGCGGGGCTGGTCCGGCAATTGGCGCCCGCAACGGCCACAGAAGCGGGCACTGGGCGGGTTGCGACGTCCGCAGCCCGGGGGGGTACAGACCCGGCCGGGCGGATGGGGAACGCCGCGCAGCAGCCGGCCGAGCACGAGCAGCAGCGTTCCGGCCACCACGATGCAGAAGACCAGGAATTCCACGACACAATCCCACGACGAACTGCCGGCCGGCCGGCCACGCGGCGTACGGACTTCCCAGGCGCCCGGCAGGAGGGGACTATAGCTCACGCCCTTGCCATAGTAACATATCATCCTCGAAACAGGAGGTTGAGAGCTCATGATCAAGCTCGGCGTTAACATCGATCACGTGGCGACTGTTCGCCAGGCGCGGCAAACCGACGAACCTGATCCCGTCTGGGCCGCGGTGGAAGCCGAACTGGGTGGCGCGGACTGCATCACGTTTCACCTGCGCGAGGATCGGCGGCACATCAACGACCGTGACGCGGAACTGCTCAAGCGCACGGTGGCGACGAAGCTGAACATGGAGATGTCGGCCAACGCCGGCATCGTACGCGCGGCCCTCAGGCTGAAACCGCAGCAGTGCACGCTGGTGCCGGAGAAGCGCGAGGAACTGACGACCGAAGGTGGGCTGGACGTCGTCCGGCATCGCCGCCGGCTGGGCCCGGTCGTCAAGAAGCTGAAGCGCGAGGGCATCACGACCAGCGCCTTCATCGAGCCGGACGTGCGCCAGATCGTCGCCGCGGCCGAGTGCGGGTTCGATGCGCTCGAGTTGTGGACAGCCGGCTACACCGATGCCGCCAGCGAGCAGCGGCGGCTGGAGGCCCTGGCGCAACTCGAACGCGGCGTGGATGCCGGCCACGACCACGGCCTGATCGTGCACGGCGGCCACGGGTTGACGTATCGCAATGTCGGGCCCGTCGCCGCGATCATCGGTTTTTCTGAGTTCAACATCGGCCACAGCATCATCGCCCGTTCGGTTTTTGTCGGCCTGCGCGAGGCGGTTCGGGAGATGAAACGCTTGCTGGACACCACGGCCATGCAGCATTTGGCGCTGCTCGAGGCCGATGAATTCTGGCAGGCGGATGGTGAAGAGGATTGACAGGCGCCTGGCGATGGGGGATTCGGCGGGCGCTCCGCGCGGCGCAACGAACGACGGACTGACGGTGTTCCAAACATGGCGATTCACGCGACGGCAATCATAGACAAGGCGGCCGAACTGGATCCGACGGTCAAAATAGGCGCCTACGCCATCATCGAAGAGGGCGTGCGGATCGGCCCCGAGACGCGCGTCTACCCACACGCGTACGTAGCCAGTGGCACGACGATTGGCCGTGGTTGTCAGGTCTATCCCCACACAATGCTGGGAGGGCCCCCACAGGACTTGAAGTTTGACGGAGCCCCCAGCTATGTGCAGGTCGGCGACGAGACGATCATCCGCGAGGGCGCCACGATCCACCGCGGAACCACACCCGGAAGCACGACCCACGTGGGCCAGCGCTGCTTCCTCATGGCCAATTCGCATGTAGGACACAACTGCGTCGTGGCCGACGACGTCAAGCTTGCGAACGGCGCCCTGTTGTCCGGGCATGTTGATGTCGGCCGCGGTGCGTTCATCAGCGGCAACGCGGCCCTGCACCAGTTCGTACGGATTGGCGAGTTGGTGATGGTCGCCGGTTTGGCGCGGGGGGTCGGCGACGTGCCGCCCTTCATGTTGCTCGCGCGTGACGGAGTGGCGGGCGTGAATGTCATTGGCATGCGACGCGCCGGGTTTACCGCCGAGCAGCGCGCGGAGATCAGCGCCTGCCACCGCATCCTGTACCGCAGCAATCTGCGCTTCCGGGCGGCCATCGAGCGCGTGATCGAATCGGTGAAAACGGAACCGGGACAGCGGCTCGCGGATTTTCTGCGTCAGCCGTCCCGACGCGGTTATCTCGGCCCACGCCGCCGCGGCCGCGGCACAGCATACGCCGGCGAACTGCCGTGAAGATCCTCATTGCCCCGGACAAGTTCAAGGACGCGCTCGACGCGCCGGCGGTGGCCGAAGCGCTGGCAGCGGGTGCCCGTGCCGCGTTGCCGGACGCCGAGATAGTGTGCTGCCCGCTGGGCGATGGGGGCGAGGGGACTGGGCGATTGTTGGCGAGTGTGCGCGCGGCCCAGGAGCGCACCGCGGTTGTCCAGGATCCCATCGGCCGCCAACGCGTGGCGCATTGGTGGCTGGACGTACCCGGTGGGCATGCCATCATCGAGATGGCCGAGGCCTCTGGGCTGGCCCTGCTGGACGACGCTGAGCGCGACGCCCTGCGCACGAGCAGCTACGGCACCGGGCAGTTGCTGCTGGCCGCCGCCAATGCGGGCTGTCGGCGGGTGACGCTCTGCGTGGGGGGCTCGGCCAGCGTGGATGGGGGGGCGGGGTGTCTGCAAGCACTCGGCTGGGAACTGCGGGACGCGGATGGACGCGCGTTGCCCGAGCCGGCGACGGGCGCCACGCTGTCACGGGTGGCCGGCGCTCGACCGCCGGGTTCGGCTCTGGAACTGAAGATCGATATTCTTTGCGACGTTGTGAACCCACTGCTGGGGCCGCGCGGGGCGGCACCGGTGTTCGCGCCGCAGAAGGGAGCAACGCCGGCGCAGGTGCGGGTGCTGGAGGAGGGCTTGCAGCGCTGGGCCGCTGTGCTGGCGCGGGTTACCGGGCGCGAGGTGGCCACGATGTCGCGTGGCGGCGCCGCGGGAGGAGTGCCGGCTGCTTTGGCGGCGACGACCGACGCCCGGTTGCTGGCCGGCTTCAACGAAGTCGCTCGGAGACTGCACCTGCCGGCGCTCCTCGCGCGTAGCGATCTGTGCCTGAGCGGCGAAGGGTGTCTGGACGAGCAGACGGTAGGCGGCAAGGTCGTGGGCAGCCTGGCGCGGTTGGCGGGCGACCCGGAAGTCCCAGTGCTCGCCTTCGTGGGGGCGGTGCAGCCGGCGCAGGGGCAGACGGTGGCACAGTTGGCGCAGGCGATCGGCTTGCACGCGATTGTGCCAGTCACGCCGCCCGGAACGCCGCTCCGTGTGGCCCTGGCAACCACCGACGCGAATCTGCGCCGCGCCGCCTCGGCATACCTGGCTGCTGATGCTCGCGACGGGTTGCCGTAGGCGGCGTCGCATGGCACAATAGAGCACTTCTGCGAACCGGAGGGGCGCTGGTGCGCGTTCCTCTACAAAGCCACAGAGAGACACTCCGGATGAGGCATGAGCCATCCCCCCGCGATGCGGGCGCTGGATGCACGAACCCTGTAGTATGTCTGTTCGCCAGCGCCTGGCTCGGAGTCACGCTCCTGCTGCGGTCTGCACAGCTACGCCTAGATGCCGTCCGCTGCGGAACGCCCTGGTGGCTGGCACTATGCGTGACGCTGTGCATCGGCGATTGTGGGACGGTCCGCGCACGAGCGCAGACGCCGGCGCTGTGGACCTGGTCGGCGGATGAGCCGATCGAATGGGTCCAGCCGGTTGGCACCGAGCACGCGGCGCTGCTGCTGTCCACGCAGAGCGGGCGGCTGCATCTGCTTGACGCACGCACCGGGCGGGCGCTGTTGCCCGCGGCGGTTGTGGCGCAGGCGGGCGTGCGAGCGGCGACCTTGCCGGATTACTGTGGCACGCCTCCCGC
>JAHJAR010000162.1 GCA_018814045.1 Planctomycetota bacterium
AGTCCAGTGTAGACAGAGTGCCTCCTGCTTTCGGCTCTGGCTCCGACTAGAGAGCTGACATCAGCTTCCTGACCAACCAGCACCGCGAACTTCTCCGGCGAGTGCAGCAGCCCAATGCAGGGCTCCAGACATGGGCCTGAGTTCTCTGAGAAAGCGCTGTTCTTTTCGGCTGGATTTGCGTAATATTCGGCATGGCCCTTCAGACGAGTCTTGCCGTCCTTCCGCCTGGTGCTCGCATCGTCAGTCCGCGCGTGGCAATCGTCCTCGACGACGAGCATCTGGTCGCCTACAGCGCCTCCGATCCCATCTATACCTGTCGTCGCGACGATCGCGACGGGATTCGCCTGGCGGCTGGCATGCTGAGTCATCTGCAACTGGGCGGGGTCCAGGCCCTGGCTGAGGCGCTGGGCGTGAGCCGGGAGCTGGTGCGCCGCAACCGCAAGCTGTTTGCCGAGGGGGGCGTCGAGGCTATCCGCAGCCGCAAGACAGGACCCAAGGGGCCCCACAAGCTGACGGGCCCGTTGCGGGTGCAAGCCCAACGCGGCCTCGACCAGGGGGAGTCGATTCGAGCCACGGCCAAGGAAGTGGGCGTCGCCGAAGGGACGTTGCGCCATGCGATCCGGGCCGGTCGCTTGCGGGGCCCGCTGGCGGCGAAGGCGCCGGCGACCTCCTCCGAGGAGCGGTCGAGTCCCTCGGATCGCGCTCGGGAGGACCAGGCCTGCGAGCTGGGCGTAGCGACCAAGCGCACGGTGGATCGCCTGCTGGCCTGCACCGGCAAGTTGCCCGAAGCCCTGCCCGAGTTTCAAGCGGCCGAGGCGGTGCCCGGAGCGGGGGTGTTGCTGGCCCTGCCCGCGCTGCTCGACCAGGGGCTCATCGAAGTAGGGCAGCAGGCGTTTGGGGCGCTGCGCAACGGCTTCTTCGGCCTCCGGTCGGTGCTGCTGACCCTGGCCTTCATGGCGCTGCTGCGCATCAAGTCGCCAGAGCAGTTGACCGGGCATGCGCCGGGCGAGTTGGGTCTGTTGCTGGGGCTGGACCGCGCCCCCGAGGTCAAGACCGTGCGTCGCAAGCTGGCCGAGTTGGGAGAGCACGACCGGGCCCGCCACTTCCACCAACGCCTGGCCGAGCGCTGGGCTGAGATGGAGCCCGATCAACTGGGGTTGCTCTACCTCGATGGGCACGTGCGCCCGTACCATGGCCGCACCCACAAGTTGCCCAAGCACCACGTGCAGCAACGGGGTCGACCTATGCCGGGCACCCAGGACTTCCACGTCAACGATGCCCGGGCCGAGCCCCTGTTCGTGGTCACCGCCGAGACCACCGAGGGTCTCTTGACCATGATGGACGACCATCTGCTGCCGGAGATTCGCTTCCTGGTAGGCCTGGAGCGACGCGTCACCGTGGTCTTCGACCGCGAGGGCTGGAGTCCCGACCGCTTCGCGCGCTGGAAGGACTTGAGCTTCGACGTACTCACCTACCGCAAGGGAGTGCAGTCGCGTTGGCAAGAGCGCTTCTTCAGTGAGGTCACCGGCACCGTCGAGGGCCGCAAGGTGACCTACCAACTGGCCGAACGCCGCGTCAAACTGAACAACGGACTGAGCGTGCGGGAGGTGCGTCGCCTGACCGACGACGGCCATCAGACGGCGGTGATCACCACCAACGAGCGCTTCACCCCCTTCGAGGTGGCCCAGCACATGTTCAGCCGTTGGCGGCAGGAGAATTTCTTCCGCTACATGCGCCAGGAGTTTGCTCTCGACCACCTGTGCACCTACCACGTAGAGCCGGCCGACCCCAAGCGCCTGGTGCCGCATCCGGCGCGCCAGAAGCTTGAGCGTCAGATCCGTGCGGCCAAGGCCGCCGTGGGCGAACTGGTCGGCCGCCGGGGAGTGCTGACACCCGGAGGTAGCTTGCGCGTCAAGGGGCACACGCTCGACGAAGACGGCGTGGACCATCTCCTGCGACAGCGGGAGGACAACATCAGGTGCCTCCAGGAGCGACGCGATGCGCTGCCCAAGAAGGTGCCCCTCGACGAAGTCCTCGACGCCGAGCAGATCGTCGAGTTGGAGCGCGAGCGCAAGCTGCTCACCGATGCCTTCAAGATGATCGCCTATCGGGCGGAGTCGCAGTTGGCGCGCTGGGTTGGGCCCTTCTTCAAACGGCATGAGGAGGAAGCCCGCAAGTTCCTGCAGTCGGTATTCCGGGCCACCGCCGATCTGATCCCCGATGTGCCGTGCGGCACGCTCACCGTGCGCTTCCATGGGCTGGCCAATCCGCGCGCCACCCGGGCCCTGGCGGGCCTGTGCGAGGTCGTCAACGCCACACCCACCTGCTATCCCGGCACCGAGTTGCGGCTGCACTTTGAGGCCCCCGAATGCCACATCAACTAGAACCCCATGTCTGGAGCTCTGCATTCACACGGCCTAACGCCTCCCTGTCTACGCTTACTCCGGGCCGTCACCGACCGCGGAGCCAAGACTCGGTATGGAGTGAGACGGGCCATCCCTTCTCCAGTGGCACTTCCAGCCACCAGTCGTTCGGCGCCTCGTGGCGCACGTGCAGCGTCTTCTGGCACAGGTGGGCCTCCGCCGCCGACAACGCCAGCGCATGGTGCCACAACAGGTTGAATTCCAAC
>JAHJAR010000163.1 GCA_018814045.1 Planctomycetota bacterium
CCGACCAACAGGCCGCCGTTGCTCCCACCGCGGATGGCGAGACGCTCGGGTGAAGTGTACCGATCGGCGATAAGCTTCTCGGCGGCGGCGAAGAAGTCGTCGAAGCAATTCTGCTTCAGGTCGCGCCGGCCGGCGCGGTGCCAGGCCTCGCCGAACTCCCCCCCGCCGCGCAGGTTTGCCAAGGCGTAGACGCCGCCGCGCTCGAGCCAGGGCAGGCGATGGACCTGGAAGTATGGTGTGTAGCTGATGTTGAACCCGCCGTAGCCGGAGAGGATGGTTGGGTTGTTTCCGTCGAGTACGAGACCGGTTTTGTGGACGACGAACATGGGCACGCGCGTGCCATCGCGGGAGTGGAACCAGACCTGCTTCGTTTCGTAGCGGTCGAATGGGAAGTCGATCTCGGGCTGGGCGACGACGCGGCGTTCGCCTGATTCCAGGTCGTAGCGGAAGACCGTGGGCGGGTACACGAGCGACTCGAATTCGAAGAACAACTCGCTCCGGTCGAAGCTCCCCTGCAAGCCCCGGACGGTTCCGAGCGTGGGCAGTTCGATCTCTGTGACGAATGTGCCGTCGGTCTCGTAGACGCGCAAACGCGAGCTGGCGTCCTCCATGACATGGAGGACGAGCTTGCCGGCGACGATGACAAAGCTGTCGATCGTGCCGGTTCCTTCCGGGACGACTTCGCGCCAGTTGCGCTCGACGGGCTTATGGGCGTCGGTTACGAGGAGGCGATAGCGCGGGGCGCGGTAGTTGGTGAGCAGGTAGAGCTTGTCGCCCAGCGCGTCGCCGCGAAAGATGGCGTCGTAGCCGACCGCCACGGGGCGGAATCCGCCATTGCCGGCCAGGCGGAAGTGGAGGTCATTCCTGCTCCAGCCGAGACCAGCGCTGAGGAACTGGTAGCGCAGGTCACTTGAGTTGTTGACGTCCGGCCACTCCTCCTTGGGACGTCCTTCGCCGAACAGCCGCGGGTCGTCCCTGCTGTCGGTGCCCAGGCGGTGGTAATAGACGTGGCGATGGTAGTTTTCGTCGCCGGGTGGCACAGTGCCGGGCTCGGGATAACGGAGATACAGGAAACCGCGGCCGTCCTGATCCCAGGCGACGGTGCTGCCGCGTGTGTATGGGATTGCCAGCGGACCATCCTTGCCGGTATCGACATTGCGGATGTGCAGCGTACTGCGTTCACTGCCGTCGGGAGACTTGCCGTAGGCGATCAATGAGCCGTCCGGAGAGGGGTACCACCAGTCCAGAGCGACGGTGCCGTCGGGGCTGAAGGCGTTCGGGTCGAGGGCGACACGCGGCGTCGCTGAGATACTGTTCTGTTTCACATAGACGACGGCGTGGTTCTGTGAGCCGCTGCGCTGCGTGTAGAAGTAGCGCTGGCCACGAATCTGCGGGCTGCTCGCGCTGCCGGCCGCGTAGAGCCCCTGCAGTTGGTTGACCAAGGCCGCCCGTTGCTCGGCGAACCGCTCGAGGTAACGTCGCGTGAGCGCGTTCTGCGCCTGCGTCCAGGCCTGGACGGCGGGTTCTCCGTCGCCTTCGAGCCAGCGGTAGGGGTCATGAACCGGCACGCCGTGGATCGTCTCCACCACGTCAATCACGCGCGTCGTCGGATACGCGGGCCGGCCGTCCGATTGGCAGCCGGCATTCACCGCGCTGAGCAGAATCAGGCCGCAGAGCCATGGGCAAATTCGCAGATATGACATCAGCTTCTCCTTGCGCGGGTGGCCCACTTCCGCGCGGTTCCACCACGCAGGCCGGCGGCCGTTTCGCAGGCGGGGCAGGTGACGACCGCGCTGTCGGTCGCCAGTCCCTTGGTGATCTGCGCCGCAAAAACGACATTCTCCTGCGCCTTGCGCCAACGTCCAGGGCGTCGCCGTGTTTAGATATGTATGCGTTTGACGTACGATGAGGGCATGTCTGCGGGAGAGCTTGTGGAAGCGTCAGTTGCCCCGCCGCTGGAGGATGTTGGGCTGCGTTGTCCGGCGTGCACCTACAACCTCACCGGCTTGACGAGCCCACGCTGCCCGGAATGCGGCCGGGCGTTTGATTGGGAGCAGGTGCGTCGGGCTGCCGCGAACCAGCCCCGAATCGCCTTCGAGCGCGCCCGCGGGAGTCGCAAGATCCTCGGGTTGGGCCTGACGTGGCTGACAGTGCTGTTCGCACCCTGGGTGTTTGCGCGGCAGATCACGGCGCGCGTCAGCACGGGGCATGCCCTGGTGTTTCTCGCCGTCTGCTTCGCGAGCGGGCTGCTCAGCTTCTTCTTCGGCGCCGACACGGAGGTCATCCTGGCCTGGCTGATGACGGCGGTGGTCTACATACTCCTGCAAGCCGTCTGGCTGGCGCTGCTGGATCCGACGAGTTGGCGCAGCGGCGGCACGCTCCTGGTCAGCCCGAGCCGCTGGCGTCGGTTCTTCGGATCACTGCATTTCTGGTTGCTCATCGGCTGCTACACGTCGGCGGTGATGGCGACGGAGTTTGTCAGCGGCCCGCCCTTCATTGAATTGACGACACTCTTGGAGGTCGTGCGCGGTCGCGACCCATCGAGTTGGATCTCGGGGGCCTTCAAGTGGTCATTCTACGCCGTTGTAACCTGGGCCCAGATGCTGGTTTGGCTTCTAGGTTTGGGATTTTGCTATGCGGCGCGACTGCGCCGGGCCGGCACGCCGGCGGGCCGGGCGCGCGGCGTGGCCGTGCTGATCGTCCTGAGCCTGCTTGTTCTCTACGCGGCGGTTTTCGAGCAGGTCGGAGAGCGGATGTTCGACCTGTTCGATGACTGGCTGTAGTTGCCTACCTGTGCGGGCCAGGCGCGGCGGGCGGCCTGACGCCCACTGCGCCAATGTGGCGCGAATCTGCTAAGATAGCCGTGTGAGCGCGCCGAGCCCGGACACACCTGCGCAGGCTACTCGCACTGCGTCGGCCAGCGGTGAGCGCGGCCTGCGCCCGTCTGGGCGCTTCTGGCTGATCCTGCTCGTGCTGTGTGGGGCGGGCGGTGTACAGCGCTTCGCGATCAGGAGCGAGTACCTGGCGGAGAACCCGTTCGCCGACCATCTGCGCTCCGATGCGCTGACGTATTGGGATTGGGCGGGCCGCATCGCGGCCGGGGACCTTGTCGCGGATCACCCCTTCTTCTCGGCGCCGCTCTATCCCTATCTGCTGGGGCTGGTGCGGGCATTTGGCGGGGAGCCGGCAACCGTTTCCACGCTCCAGATCATGTTGGACCTGCTGACCGCGTTTTTGCTGGCGTTGATCGGCAGCCGGCGCTGGGGGTCGCCGGTCGGATTACTGGCCGCGGGCCTATTTCTATTGATGCTGGAACCGGCCTCCTACTGTCTGCGCGTGCTGGCGGCATCAGCGCAACTGTCGCTGGTTTGTCTGGCCTGGCTGGCGCTGCTGGAAGTTCAGCAGCGCGGCACGCTGGTGCGCAGCGGCCTGGCCGGTGCGGCGGTGGGTCTGCTCGCCCTCGCCTTCGCGCCGGCGATTGTCTGCCTGCCGGTGCTTGGTCTGTGGCTGTGGGGTCGTGGTGGCTGGCGTGCCAGCGCCGCCGGGCGCGCGGTAATAGCGGTCGTGGCAGGGTTTGTTGTCATCGCCCCGGCCACGCTGCACAACTACTGCGCAGCGGGTGAGTTCATTCCGATCAGCGCCCAGGCCGGCGTCACGTTCGCCCAGGGAAACACTTCGGGAGCCCGGGGCACGTATACGCCGCTGCCGGGCATCTCGACCGACCGCGACATTCAGAATCTCGACGCGCGCCGTCAATACGCGGCGCAGACCGGTGCCCCCCCTACGTGGCGTGGCACCGACCGTTTCTTCTTCAAGAAGGGGTTGGCCTATTGGCGTTCCGAGCCGTCGGCGGTGTTCAGACTGGTCGTGACCAAGGCGTATTGGTTCCTGACCGGGCGGCACTACGGCGACGTCTATGTGCCGGTGCTTGAGATCGAGGACGGATTCGCCGAGCGGCTGCGGCTCGCTCCACTGTCCCTCGCATGGCTGATTCCGACGGCGCTGGTGGCCGTCGCCGTGTGGTTGCGACGAGCTAACAAGTACCTGCCGGAACTCATGCTGATCGGCGTTCCGTTGCTGGTTGTGCTCGTGTTCTGGTTCTCGCCACGCTATCGCTTTCCGGCGGTGCCGGTGATTGCGACGGGCGCGGCTTGGGCGTTGTGGCAATTGCGGCACTGGCGCACGCAACGGGCGTTTCCGATCGCCGTGAGTTGCTCGGTCGTTGTGGCGGGCGGGTTGGCTGGGCTGAACAGGCAGATCGGCTTCGACCCACGCGAGTCGTGTCGGCCGGATTTCGAGTGCAGCCTGGGAATCGCGCTGGCGTCTGATGGGAAGCCGGAAGCGGCGCTGCGGCACCTGGAGGCCGCACTGGGGCAGAATCCTGCGCACGTCGCGGCCATGATCGGTGCGGCCGACGTGCTACGCGATCTCGGGCGTCTGGACGAATCGGTCGGGCTGGCGCGGCAGGCGTTGACCCACGTCCCCGATTCGGCCGAAGCGCATAACAGTCTCGGGATCAGTCTGGCTCGGCAAGGGCAATCGTCCGCAGCGGCGGAGCAATTCCGGCTGGCCATTGACCGCAATCCGGACTACGCCAGCGCGCATAGCAACCTGGGCAACGCCCTCAGTCGCCAGGGCCGGTATACCGAGGCGATCAGGCACTATGGCGCCGCACTTAAGATCGATCCGGCGTACGCCACGGCGTATTACAACCTGGGGTGGGCGCACGTTCACCTGGCACAGTGGGAGGCCGCGACCGAGGCGTTTCGGCAGACGTTGCGGCGTGACCCTGACTTCGTCCAAGCCCGGCCGGAGTTGGCGAACGCGTTGGTGAAGCGGGGCGAATACGCCCAGGCGGCCGCGGTGCTGCGCGCGGGCTGCCGCCAGGTGCCGAAGAACCTGCGCATGCTGAACGATCTGGCGTGGCTACTGGCGACGTGCCCACAGGCCGAGGTGCGCGCCGGGGCCGAGGCCGTACGGTTGGCGCAACGCGCGGGTCGGCTTCTGACGCAGCCGAACGTGAATCTGCTCGACACGACCGCGGCGGCCTTCGCTGAGGCGGCCCGTTTTGACGAGGCGATCCGCGTTGCGCAGCAAGCCTGCCGCCTGGCCGCCGAGGCGGGGCAACAGGCCCTGGCCGAGAGGATCCGTCAGCGGCTGGCGTTGTACAAACGTGGACAGCCATTCCGCGAGCAGCGCAGCGCTGGCGGTTCGAAAGGGCAGGAATGACCAACACCATCAGGCAAGAGCAGGGCACGTCGCCGGATTCCGGTGACGGTGCGGTCGCACCCTTGTATGTGCTGTTCTTTCTTAGCGGGATGACCGGGCTGGTCTACGAAGTCATGTGGATGCGCAGCTTCAGCCTCGTGTTCGGCAGTACGACCCGGGCGGCCGCGGCCGTGCTGGCGGCATTCTTCGGCGGGATGGCCCTGGGGAATCTGCTGGGGGGACGCTGGGCGCGGCAGCGCAGCGCAGCGCTGTGGCGCTACGGTCTGGCCGAAATCGTGATAGCGATCGGCGCGTTGAGCGTGGGTGTGTGGCTGTGGCTTTATCACGCCGTGTACCCGGCACTGTACCAGTCCCCGATTGGCAGCGGGGGTGCGATGACAATCCTGCGCATGTTGTTGGCGTTCGCGGCCTTGGCCCTGCCCTGCATTGCCATGGGAGCGACACTGCCCCTCATGTCGCAGGCACTGGTCGCGCATGCGGGACACATCGGCCGGCGCGCGAGCGGAGTGTATGCACTGAACACTATCGGCGCCACACTCGGAGTGCTGCTGGCGGGGTTCCTGCTGCCGGTCTGGCTGGGGACGCGACACACTATCTACGCGGCGGTGGCCACGAATGTGCTGATTGGCGTGGCTGCCATGTGGTTGTCGCGTAGGCCGGGCGCCGGCGCGGCTGATCCCGGCCCGGAAGAGCAGACGGCTGTCGCAGCCGTGCGGCGCGGCGATCCGTTCATCATTGGGGCGGTGGTTCTCTCCGGCTTCGGCACGCTGGCCCTGGAGGTCTTGTTCACGCGCCTGATCATGAGTGAGACCGATTGCTCGGTCTTCAGCTTCGCCGTCATGCTGGCCACGTTTCTCGTATTCCTCGCGCTGGGGGCCCTGGTGGTCTCGATTTGGGTGGATCGCATGCGCCGGCCGTGGCTCTTCCTGGCGTGGACGCAGGCGATCGCGGCGGTGCTGATCATGGTGTCGCCGCGCGTGTTCCTCATGTCACTAGTGCTGGCGGACGCCGCGAAGCCGGCTTCGGTTGGGCTGGCGCTGTGGCGGATTGTGGGCAAGTCGGTGCTGGTGATGGGGCCGGCGGTGTTTCTGATCGGGATGACTCTGCCGACGGCGTGGCGAATCGCCTCGCGTCGCGCCGCGGAGTTGGGGCAGCGCGTGGGCCGGCTGACCGGGTACAACACGCTGGCCGCCGTGGTCGGGTCGGTTGCCGCTGGCTTCGTGATCATTCCAGGGCTGGGTCTCGGGCAGGGCTTCGCGCTTCTGGGGGGAACCTACGCCCTGCTCTCGATGCTGGCGTGGTCGCGTGTGTACGACGATCACCGGCGCGCAAATGCCTGCCTCATCGTCGGCCTCGCGCTCGGCCTCTTGTACGTGATGAAGCTCTGGGTCGTCGTGCCGATGCAGCCCAACCCCGAGGACCGCCTGCTGCGCTACCACGAGGGCGAGGGCGCGACGGTGGCCGTGTTCGAGAAGCCCGGGGGCGATCGCTATCTCACCGTCAACAGCCACTACATCCTCGGTGGGTCGAGTCCCGCCGCGATCGCCTTGCAGCGCTGCCAGGGCCAACTCCCGCTGACTCTGCATCCGAATCCCGAGCAGGTGGCGTTCATCGGCGTGGCCACCGGCATCAGCGTCAGCTCGATCACCGAGTTTCCTGTGCGGAGGGTCGTGGCCCTGGAGTTGATTCCCGGTGTCGTGGACGCGACGGCCGACTTTGCCACCGCCAATCGCCGCGTGTTGCACGATCCGCGCGTGCAGACTCTGGTGGCCGATGGACGCAACCACCTGTTCGTGACGGCGGAGAGGTTCGACGTGGTCGTCGGCGACCTTTTTATTCCGTGGGAAGCTGGGACGGGCTACCTGTACACGACGGAACACTTCGAGAGTGTGGCCTGCCACCTGAAACCGGGCGGGATATTCGCCCAGTGGTTGCCGGCATATCAGCTCGGGCTCGAAGAAGTGCGCATCATCACGGCGACGTTTGTGGATGTCTTCCCCCAGTCAACGCTGTGGCTCTACACGCACGGACAGGCGCCTGTCGTGGCCTTGCTCGGGTGCGCGGATGAGGCCGGCGCGGAGACGATGCGGCAGCGCGCCCGGCAACACGCGTCCAGGTTGCCGGCGGGGGTGAGCTTTGTCTGCGGTGTCGACCGATTGCGGCCGTGGGTATCGACGGCGCAGCGCAACTCCGACGAGTACCCGCGGATCGAATTCATGGCGGCCGCGAGTCACTTCGTGCGCAGCGCGGAGGAGGTTGACGTGCTCGTGGCAGCGCTGCGCAGCCTGCAAACGCGGTAGACATGCGACACCTGCAGGGCTGTCGAAGGGAGCCGCGGCGAGAAAGGGCTTAGGGTTCGGCGGCGAGACCGCGGATGTAGCCCATAGGGTCAGCGGTGCCGGCGGCAGCACGCAGGTGGTCGAGGAACGCCGCGAAATCACGCCCCGCTTGTTCATAGACGGCGGCGAAGACGTCGAGGTCGTAGTTGTACCGCCGATACAGGCGCACCCAAGCGTTGTTGGTGGGTAAGTTGCCCCAGCCGGTATAGCGCTCGGGTTCGTTCAGAGTGGGCAAAACGTCCTTGGTAAAATGATCGCGAGCGGTCTGGAAGACGGTCTCGCGACCGGCGATCTTCTCTGCCGACGAAATGTCCTGTGCGTAGTAGGTTGCGAGCAGATCGTACAACTCGAGTAACCACGCGGTGATCGCGTCCTGATCGGCGTACCATTCCCGGAGGGCGGCGAGTTCCTCCGGCGTGGCGTCGATTTGCTCCTCGTAGAACAGCTCGGCCCCGACGCGCCCGATGAACATCGCCAGCGATTCGTTGAAATCGCTGTGTCCGGTCGCGTAAACCGTGTTGTGGGCCAGTTCGTGGATGACTGTGTCCACCAGACTGGCATCCCCGCGTTCCAGCATCGGCGAGTGGACCGGATCGGGCAGCCAACCCAGCGTGCTGTACGCGTCGACGGCCCGCAGCGCGGTGTCGTACCCCTCCCGTTTCAGCCAGGCCTCGGCCTGCTCGCCTTCTGCAAGCGAGAAGAAGCCCAGGTAGTCGATCTCGCCCACAAACGGGAACCACCAGCTCTTGGGTGTCAGACTGTCCTGGCGTGCGGCGGAGAGGTTGTACGCCAGCGTCTGGCCGTGTGTGTCGTGGAAAGTGCTGTAGGAGTCGCCCACTTCCAGGCTCAGCCGCGCACGGGCGAACTCGCGAGCGGCTACGATCAGTTCCAGCCTGCGCGTCTGCTCGTCCGTTAGCGATTCGCCGGTGAGCACGTCTTCGATCGGCCGGGAGTTGAGCAACACATCAAGTTCGCCGGCCGCGACGATTGACAGGTAACGAACCTCGGCGCACCCGCCGGCCAGGCTCAGGATCAGCCCCAGCAGGACACAGCTTGCAGCAGCCACTTTGTTCTTCATCGCATTCGCCCTCGGTACCCCGTCCAACCTCAGCGCTGTTGGTCAGTTACTGTATCGGACACCGGGTCGCCCAGGTACTATACCCTACCAAGGAGCGGAGCATGGCGGATGAAGCGAGCGTTGCCCAGCCCACGCTGGTATCGCTCCTGATCTGTGACCAGGTCATCGACGACAAGTTGACGAACAAGAAGAGCGCGATCGGGCTGTTCAACACGGTGTTGGTGCCGAAGGTCCCGACGGTTATGCAGCAAGTCGCCGTAATGGCCTCATTGACGGAGATTACCGGACGTGTGCCCGCGGAGTTGCGGCTCGTGCGGGACGCGGACAACTCGGTCTTGTTCAGCACGCGGGGGCACGTGGATGCCCCCAACCCGCTGGCCACCGTGGATCTGGTCTTCACGATGCAGGGCGTGCGTTTGCCGGCTCCCGGTCAATTCGCCTTTGAGCTGCTTTGTGGCGGCGCGCTGCTCGGCCGGCGCCGGTTCCAGCTCGTCGTGCGTCCGCCGCAGAGGCGAGGCGCCCCTCCTAGACCGCCCAGCGGCCCCGGGCCGCCGGGGCAGAACTGACTGGGAAACGACCGGGCACGCGACGGTGGTTGACAGTTGGTGGCTGCGGGGGCTAAATTACCTGGTCCGGCTTCGTCACGGCCGGGCTTATTGCCCGCTCGCAGGGGCGTGTGGCAACGGTCCACGGTGGGCCGTCTCATTCGCGGGAGACGGTTCAGGCCTCCGAGCGGGTCCAGCGACCGCGACCTCTGTATTACGAGTGACGACCCGGGCAGCATGGGCTGGTCATTACCGCCGAGCCCGGATTACCCGGTGGTGTAATTGGTAACACACCAGGTTTTGGTCCTGGCATTCCTGGTTCGAGTCCAGGCCGGGTAGCTATGGTGTGATTGTGCGGCCGCTCGCGGGCGGACCACGGCGGAGCATTTGATGAGTCGGGAACGCGTCGCTGCCATTATTCTCGCCGCCGGCAAGAGCACGCGTATGAAGAGCGAGCTGCCCAAGGTTGTGCACGAGATCTGTGGGCGGCCGATGCTGGCGTACGTGCTCGACGCCTGCCGAGCGGCGGGGGTCCGGCAGTGCTGCGTTGTGGTCGGCCATGGCAAAGACGCGGTGATGTCCGCCTGCGCGGACGACCACGACATCCGCTGGGTGGAGCAGACGGAGCAGAAGGGGACCGGGCACGCGGTGCA